>JBBJME010000047.1:0-36623 GCA_037719765.1 Planctomycetaceae bacterium | reverse complement strand
GCGAAAAATCGCTGACATCAATGTAGATCACATAGTTGACGTCGAATGCGGCACCGACTTCCGCTGCGGTGTCCCAGTCAGGATTATTCACCATCCAGCCACGCACTTCATCACTCGGGACGACATCAATCTTGTTGTCGGACAACTGGTGCGCGACCTGCCGGGCAATAATATGGTCGATGTGTTCGCATTCGTACTTAAGTTCATCCGAAGCATAACACACGACCGCCACGCGCGTTTTGCGGTCCGTCAGGGATTTCTTTGTGTCCTTTTCGAACAGCGGCTCAATCTGAGGCGGCCCGCCGATCAGATATCCCAGCAGAATGAAGTAGTTACAGCCTGGCACAGAAACCAGCAACATCGCAGCAAGTGCCAGTCTGGCAAAAAACAACCGGCCATTCCGGTAGCCGCGTTTCACAATTCTGTTGTTGCCTGCAGGCGATTCTGTGGACATAAGATGATTCCCGGTTGATCCGAACGATCTCAAGCTTCAATACACGGATGAGCCCTACTGAACCACTTCGCTGGGCCGATGGTCGTAAAGCATTCTGGCCAATTGCGAGGAGATATTACCCAGAAAGTTCTGGGTAAACATTTCTTCAGACCGGCTTTCACGGGGGATCGGATAAGTGGGCGGAAATACCACGTTGAACGATCGTTCAACAGCGACCGATGCCTTCTTCTTATCCTGGTCCTTGTCCACCGTTTTTATTTCCATCATCGACACACGGCCATCCGCCTTACCCTGCAGCAGATTGGGGCTGTCGGGGACTACCACGACAAACGATTTCAAATCGATGTGCATCACATAATCTGCATCAAACGCATCAGCCAACTCCGTGAAGTCACCCCATTCACCATGGTCATCGAACCATGTCGCAACATCATCGGCGGGGACGACTTTAACGTTACGCGTGTCAAGAATGCGGGACATCCTATCCACAAGGTCGATTCGAATTCCGGGATACTTCGACAAAATCTGATGGCTTGTGGAGCACGCGATCAGGATCGTTTTTTCACCCTTCGTCAGATCCGTTCCGGTGCTCTTGCGAAACACGGATGTCATTTTCGGATCGTCAAAAAACAGCTTGCCTGCCATGACGCCCAGCGAACAGCCGGGCAGCACCATCGAGGCTGCCAGGATCAGCAGGACCACACGATGTGCCCCGTGTCGCTTTAAGATGAGGCTGAGCAGTTGCACGTCACGAGACTCCATGGACAAACAGGGGAAACCCGGATTCAGATCTGTTTCCAGAACAATCTTAAGCACCAGATCACGACTGAGAATAGTACCCAGATCCCAAATCCGATCAGCAAAACGCGGCCCGGTTCGTGTGTGATGACATACGTTCCGCGAAGACTGACAACCACACTCCAGATCAAGAAAAAAATACTGGCACTCGCCAGCATCAGTCCGGCCGGGTTGGCCTTCATTGAGTTTTCGAAATGTCCTCTGACAAACCAGCTGAAACTGGTAGTCAGCCCGCAATGCGGACAGTTGACTCCCGTCAGTGCGCGAAATGTGCAGGGAGGCATTCCCAGCTGCTGGTGTGTCCCGAACCCGCGAGGATCCGGCTTTAGCCAGACAGCAATGCCAAAGACCACCACAATTCCGGCTCCCAACAGCACCGTCAGCAGACGTTGTGTGCGAGTCAAAGCACGCCGAGATTGCGGGCTGGAATCAGACATTGTGGGAAGGGGTATCAGTCGCGTGGTATTCCTGCAAGGGGCTTAAGGCCAATAAATCATGCACCGAAACGCACTCCGGCAGCAACTGCCGATGCGGCGTCGGGAGTCCGCCGTCTGCGGCGCAAATCCTGCCGAAAGCGTTTTGTCGTCGAATGAATCTGCCAAATACATGTGCCTGCTCATCTGGGCGAAATGCTTACTGCCGATCCCCCGATTACATCCGTATCGCTGGGCCGCTCACTTGAGCATTGCGTCAAAATCACTCACGATCCGTACTGCTGCGACGATCGTGCGCGGCTGTTTATTCTTACGAAGACAGGGTGTTACGATGAGTGAAGGTGTTTGCCGTTGGGGAATTCTCAGCACTGCCGGGATTGCAAAAAAAAACTGGCATTCGATTGCAAATTCCGGCAATGGCCGGGTCACCGCTGTGGCCAGTCGATCCGTGGAGAAGGCTCAGCAGTTTATTGCCGAATGCAGCGCGTCTGTTCCGGTTGCTCACAAGGTGGAGGCCGTCGGAAACTACGAAGCCTTGCTGGCACGCAGTGATGTCGATGCAGTGTACATTCCGCTGCCGACCGGGCTGCGCACCGAATGGGTCGTCAAAGCGGCTGAGGCGGGCAAACATGTCATGGTAGAAAAGCCCTGCGGTGTGACGGCGGCAGATGTCCAATGCATGATCGATGCGTGCCGGAAAGCCAACGTCCAGTTTATGGACGGCGTCATGTTCATGCACAGCGCGCGGATGAAACACCTGCGACATGTGCTGGACGACGGAAGCAGTGTCGGCACCATTCGTCGCATCGTCAGTCAGTTCAGCTTCTGTGCCGCAGATGAATGGGTTCAGAGCAACATCCGGGCGAGCAGCCAGTTGGAACCGGCCGGCTGTCTGGGAGATCTGGGCTGGTACACGATTCGTATTATCCTGTGGGCCTTGAATTTCGAAATGCCGACCGAAGTGCGTGGTCGAATTCTGCACGGTGCGAAACGGCCGGACAGTTCCGAAGACGTGCCGATGGAGTTTCAGGGCGAACTGCATTTCAGGAGCGGCGTATCGGCCACGTTCTTCAATTCCTTCCGTGCGAATCATCAGCAGTGGGTCAATGTGAGCGGCACAAAAGGCTATGTGCAGGTGAATGATTTCGTGCTTCCATATTTTGGAAACGAAGTCGCGTTTGAAGTGGGTAATCACAACTTTGCGGTCGATGGATGTCACTTCAATATGGAGAAAGTCTTTCACCGTCACGCCGTTTCGGAATACAGCAACAACACGCCCAACAGCCAGGAAGCGGAACTGTTTCGAACCTTTGCTGGTCTGGTACTCGGTGGAACATGTGACAGCTACTGGCCCGAAATCGCACTGAAAACCCAGCGTGTCCTGGATGCAGCCTTGAAATCCGCCCATAGCGGCGGTGTCGGAGTTTCGCCATAAGGTTGTTTGTCAGCCGTGAGCCGGCGTTGAGCGAGTCTCTGCGAAACGGAGTGTTCCAAGGTTGCGTTTTCTCTGAAACACGGCAAATCAGGGAAGGAAAAGTTGCCGGAACAGGATAAACTATGCAAACAAAGTGAATCCTCAATCTGTTGGTGAGTCTGAAATGTACACGCTGCGTATGGCAAAGCGGATGTTGTTTGAAACGAACAAGCGACTGCTCTGGAAACTGATCTGGAACCTCGGCGTGAAGGGTTCGTTGTCGGTGGTCAAACACCGACAACGCATGAAGAAGGGACAGTTCTTCCCTCCGTTTCTTTATATTTCCATCATCAACAGCTGTAATCTGCGCTGCCAGGGATGCTGGGTTGATGTCGCGAGCAAGCAGCAGACGATCGACCTGCCTGCGATGAACAAGCTCATTACAGAAGCGAAGCAGCAGGGGAACACATTCTTTGGCATCGTGGGCGGTGAGCCGTTCATGCATCCGGAATTGTTTCAGATTCTGGAAGCTCATCCGGACTGCTATTTTCAGGTCTTCACCAATGGGCAATTCATCACGGATGAGAAAGCTCGCAGACTTTTCGAACTCGGAAATGTCACGCCACTGATCAGTGTCGAAGGTAACGAGATCATCAGCGATGAGCGTCGCGGGCGATCGGACGTTTTTCAGAAGAGCCTGGCTGGCATCGAAAACTGTCTCAGGCATAACGTGATGACCGGCGTTTGTACCAGTCTCGCGAAGAGCAATATCGATCATCTGCTCACCGAAAAGTGGGTCGATCGACTCATCGAAATGGGCGTGCTTTACACGTGGTTTCATGTTTACCGCCCGATGGGTCCGGATGCGAAGCCCGAGCTGTGTCTGACTCCGGAACAGCAGCGAAAGGCTCGGCAGTTCGTGGTCGATATGCGGGCAAAGAAGCCCATCATCATTATTGATGCATATTATGATGGCGAAGGTCAGGCGCTGTGTCCGGCGGCGAACGGGATCAGCCACCACATCAATCCGTGGGGCGATATCGAACCATGCCCGATCGTCCAGTTTTCACGCGAATCGATTCATGCGAAGAATGATTCGCGATCGCTGTTCGACAAGTTCACGAAATCCGAATACCTCGCCGACTTTCGTCAGTTGTCTCAGGAAACAACGCGAGGCTGTATCGTGCTGGAACGTCCCGACCTGCTGCAGCAACTTGTGGAACGTCACGGCGCAAAGGATTCGACCGCGCGTGGCACGGCGATGCAGGAGTTGAAGGCCATGATTCCGCGCACGTCGCAGTATCACCCCGGCCATGAGATCCCTGAGAAGAATCTGTACTATCGCATTGCCAAGAAATTCCTGTTTAACGACTTTGGCGTGTACAAAGGTTACGATCACACGAAGACTGCAGCTCCGTTTCTGGTGGGACGGACGACGCCGATTGCCACAGATGTGCTCGAGTCTGCTGAAGGTGGTTGTTGTGGCACATTCGAACCATGCAGTTCGCATGAAACAGTTGTGTCGCTGAAGGTGAATCAGCCGTAAATCGCATTCATCACGCGCCCATCGCAGATCTGAATCGGGCGATTGACGGGATCAAAGTAGTGCTGATGCGGGTCGATACCAAGGCTGGAAAACATCGTCGCCATCACGTCCCATGGGCCATACGCTTCCGTGTGAGGATAGGCTCCGCGACTGTCAGATTCTCCCACGACCGCCCCGCGCTGAACCCCGGCTCCAGCCAGGGCGATGGAATAGACCCAGCTCCAGTGTTTGCGTCCCGGAGTCGCCCCTGCGAAATTCTTCTCCAAGGCAACCAGAGGAGCGCGACCGAATTCGCCCATGCAGACGACGAGCGTTGTGTCCAGCAGGCCTCGCTGCTCAAGATCTTCGATTAAAGCAGAGAACCCCTGGTCGAATCGCGGCAGCAAGTGGTGTTGCAGTCCGTGAAAGATGTCGTTGTGCGTATCCCAGCCGTAGAGATCTGTGTTAGTCGAATCCAGATCCTGTCCGCGATTGTTGTGCGACCAGATCACTGTCACCAGCGGAACGCCTGCTTCGACAAGTCGGCGTGCCAGTAAGCACGCCTGCCCGGAACGATTCCGGCCATAACGGTCGCGCAGGGCGGCGGGCTCTTTGGAAAGATCGAATGCTTCGCGCGCATCCTGTCGTGCCAGCATGTCAAACGCCCGCTGATACAGAGCATTCTTGTCCAGCGATAACTTCTGATTTTCCATCGCCTTCATGTTGTGTTCGATGGCAGTCAGCAACGATTGTCTCGACGTCATGCGAACCGGCGGCAGATCCGAATAAGGCAACAGCGCCGGGACAGCGATCTCATCCTTTGTCACATCTCCCACCGTCAGCGGATCATAACCTTTTCCCAGCAGACCACCGAATTGACCGGGTCCTTCAATCAGCGGAACATAAGCCGGTCCGTTCAGATGAATTGCGGTCTGGGAAAAATCCAGGCTGGGACGAACACGCTGGAGGATTGCCCCGTGACATGGCAGATCATCGGGAGAGGGCAGCGGGTTACCCGATTTCCTCCGATGGTAGCGGCCGGTCATCGACAGATAGAAGGCCGAACCATGGTCGAGATCCTCATGCGCCATACTGCGGACCACGCAGAGACGATCCGCGATCCTGGCAATCTTTGGCATATGCTCACTGAACCGCACACCGGGGATGGCGGTGCCGATCGAATCAAACTCACCTCGAATCTGTTCCGGTGCATCCGGCTTGGGATCCCACGTGTCGATCTGGCTCTGACCACCACTGGCGAACACGATGATCACGGACTTTGCTTTGCCAAAACCAAGGGCCTGAGCTGCAACGGAATCCGCTGCCATCGTGCGTTGCGGAATCAGCCCTGGAAATGCCCAGTTCATTCCGGCAAGACCTCCGATCCGCAACCATTCGCGTCTGCGAAGCTGCGTGCCGGAAAGTTCCTGTTGAATGAAGCTCAGCATGATCCGAAATCTGCTCCACCGGTGCTGTGCACGTAATCCTGCAGCCAATGCGTACGTCCCGCTCGCCCTCGTTTGTCACAGCATAGCAAAAACGCAGCTCAGTTGCTCCGCAGTTTCACTGGATCGTCTGCCAGCTTGCCATGGCGACCATCCGCGACAGTGACTTCGAATTCGCCGATGCGTACAATTGACCAATCTGCTGACGAAGTAAAAAAACATCATACAACAATATCGCGAGACACAATTCGAATGACTTTGATACGACTGGAACACCTTAACTTTGATAACCAGTTCACGCAGAATCTGCCAGCAGATTCCAACGCCTTAAACTCCCGGAGGCAAGTTCGAAATGCGTGTTACTCGCGAGTCATGCCGACGAAAGTTGCCGACCCTAAGCTGATTGCATGGACGAGGGAAGTTGCCGAGTTACTCAATCTCGACGGCGATCCATTCGCAACAAGCGACGCAGCCGAAGTTTTCGGCGGTAATCGAGTCCTCGCCGGCATGGATCCGTTTGCCATGTGTTACGGTGGCCACCAGTTTGGAAACTGGGCGGGTCAGCTTGGCGACGGGAGGGCGATTAATCTTGGCGAAGTGCTCAACAACCGCAATCAGCGCTGGATGCTGCAGTTAAAGGGCGCGGGGCCGACGCCCTATTCCCGCACGGCCGACGGTCTGGCCGTGCTGCGATCATCCGTCCGGGAGTTCCTGTGCAGCGAAGCCATGTTTCATCTGGGCGTGCCGACGACGCGAGCCCTCAGCCTCGTGCTGTCCGGAGAAAAAGTGGTGAGGGACATGTTCTACGATGGCAATCCCCAGCGAGAACTCGGGGCCATCGTCTGTCGAGTCGCGCCGTCGTTTACGCGATTCGGAAACTTTCAGATCCTTGCCGCGCGCGATGAGCGGGATGTGCTGCGTCAATTGGTTGATCACACAATTCGGTACGACTTTCCGCATCTTGGTGAACCATCGGCAGAAACATACGCGGCGTGGTTCGCAGAGATCTGTCGCACCACGGCCGACATGATCGTCCACTGGATGCGCGTGGGGTTTGTCCATGGCGTGATGAACACAGACAACATGTCAATTCTGGGTCTGACGATCGATTATGGTCCATACGGCTGGCTTGAGAACTACGATCCAAACTGGACTCCCAACACGACCGATGCGAGTGGCCGACGTTATCGTTTCGGACATCAGCCGCAGATCGCGCTCTGGAATCTGGCTCAACTGGCACAGGCGCTGGTTTCTCTGTTTGACACGCTTGAACCATTGCAGGCAGGCCTTGATTTCTACTCCGCATATTTCAACACCGAATGCCGCGCGATGATGCTCCGGAAGCTTGGCCTGAGCGTCATCGAAGCACAGTCAGAGGCCGACACCGCACTCACCAACGATATCCTCGACGTGATGTATCCGGTTGAGACCGATATGACGATCTTCTATCGTCGGCTGGCCGCATTGCCTCTCGACGGAACAAAGGACGAACTTGATGATGCTGTGCTGGATGCGTTGACCGATGCATACTACCGGCCCGAACAACTGACGGCGGACTACCGGGCAATCGCGATCGCGTGGCTCGAAAGGTATCGTGATCGCGTACGGCTTGAAGGCATTTCCGACACTGAGCGTCGCCTTCGTATGAATGCCGTCAATCCGAAGTACGTCCTGCGGAACTACATGGCGCAACTGGCGATCGATAAAGCGGATCAGGGAGATTACGCACTGATTTCCGAATTACTGGAATTGCTTCGGCGTCCGTATGACGAGCAGCCGGATAAGGAACAACTTGCGGCCAAACGTCCTGAGTGGGCACGGGAACGAGCCGGCTGTTCGATGCTGTCGTGCAGCTCGTAGGTCGTGCAGTGAGAAACATACAGAATTGATGAACACTGGATCGCTCGTTCGTGTCGAGGAAGTATCATTCCTCGTTCAGGCAACGCCACGAAGGATTTTTGTAGCCGGATTCGTGAGAATTCGGAGGGGCTCATTGAGGGGAAATCCTTCACGGCGTTGCCATTCAGGGGATCGATCTGCCGCGATCGATCACATTCTTGTCCTCTTTCATTGCTTGATCGTCATGTCTGCCAGTCAGGTCGGATCTTTGGATGTGGTCCCTGATCCAGCACTCAGTGCTTCAACCGCCATCAACGATTCAAACGCCATCAACGATTCTGCCGCCGCAAACGATTTCGCAGCATCGGTTCATGAAGTCATGCCCCCGATGACTTCTGCCCTTGATGTCTCGGCGAGAACGGTTCGCGCCTTGCTGCTGGGGCTGATGGCTGCGGCAACATATTCCGTGGCCAACTTGGCGCTGCGAGGACTTTCACGACCGGATGGCGGTGTGGGTTGGGATATGTGGGTTGCCGGGACAAAAGCGTTTCCGACATTTTTCGTCGCGATCGTGCTGCTGGCGATTCGGCGCTATCAAGGCCAAACGTCGTTTGCCGCATGGAGCTTTGTCTGGCCAATCGCATTGGCTGCATTCTTCAATCAGCTTGGCGGCAACTTTGCGTTTCAAATGTCGCTGAGCAAGATCGGCCTGGCGATTTCGGTACCGATCTGTTTTGCATCCATCATCTGCAGCGGCGCGATTGTAGGACGCTTCGTGCTGGGAGATCAGGTCAGCATCCGCACGGGCATCAGCATGGGCCTGATGGTCACGTCGATCGTGTTTCTTTCGACGGCTGCCAGAAATCGTGCCGCTGTGCTTCCGACAACATTCGATTGGGGCACTGTCACTGGGGTGGCACTGGCAGTAATCTCCGGATTGGCCTATGGAATCACAGGCGTCTACATTCGTAAGGCGGTCAGGTCGCAAATGCCGGTGGCAGCGACGCTGTTCCTGTTCAGCGCCGCTGGTTTCCTGATGTTGTGCCCGCTGAGCCTTTGCCTGCTTCCGCCGCAGACGATTGCCGCGACGACTCCCGCCGAATGGGCGACGATTGCGATCGCCGGTATCTTCAATGCATTGGGCTTCTATGCGATCACGCATGCAATGCGGCACCTGACGATCAGTCGCGCCAATGTGATTAATGCGTCTCAAAACGCGCTCTGCGCCGTCGGAGCGGTGTTGATTTTTGGTGAGCCCCTGTCAACATTCGGGCTGATTGGCATCGGCCTCACAATCGCGGGTCTGCTGTCACTGGATCGCGGTTAAGGCCGCGTTGGCTGAGTGTCAGAGATGACGACGGTTTATGGCTGCGGCGATTTCAATTTCGATGGCAGGCAGAGGATTCAACGGGTTCAGCGGATCAGTGACTGCGGTGACCGTATTGTTCTGTGGATCCCAGTTGACCGGGCCGTAGCGGGCTGGCGCGGGATTGCCGGTCAGGATGTGGGCACCGGCGTCGCCCTTGTTGTAGTGCCAGAACTCAAACGGGAAATGCATGAATCCGTGCGACTCCATCAGTTCGGTGATTTCCAGCCGGTTCCGCAATTCGGTTTCGCTGATGAACGGCGAACGCATGGGTGTCCGTTCACTGACTTCCAGATAGGGCCCTCCACGCCAGACTTCGCGGCCGTCGCGCTGAAACACGGAGATGTCGATGGCCGAAGCCGACATATGAGTGCCGGCCTTCGGGATGTTTGCCACCATCACCATCGCGCGGCGAAACACAAATTCGACCGGAGGAATTTCGCCACCCGACTCCCAGATGCACTTCTGCAGAATGGCGTCAAAGACTTCCGGCTTCCGCACCAGTGTGCTCTGCATCTGCAGCGAACGAAATCCGTCTTCAATCTTCATCACCCAGCCACGACGGTTCATGTCAGCACCGATGGCAATTACATCAGCGACCAGCGTTTCGCGGATGAAGTAGACTCGCTCGAGGTCCCCGGCGATTTTCGATGTGGAGAACAGCATCTCCACGCCGGCTGCCTCAGCGGCTTCCGGAATGGATACAAATCGCTCGTTGCATTCAGTTACCGGAAAGGCCAGTAATTGCTGTACCATGTCGAAGCCAAGCTCCAGCTGCTGAGTCCAGTAACTTCGGCGGGCTTCGTCGTCGGCTGATATCGCGGTCATTGTGCTGCTCTCGTATTCGGCGGTCGTGGCACAATTGCTGACCGCGAATGGACGCGAATTTACGCGAAGGGTCCCAGAAAGCACAAGCGTCAGCGAAGAATCGATCAGTGCGTTCAGGCCCAAGGGGCCGGTTCTATGTCAGCCTGGGGCACCGCCCCAGGAAGTCGGTGATGCCGAACAACCAAGCCCCAACGTGGCGGCCCTACCGCAATTTACCGGTTAGGGTCGCCCCTTTGGGGCTTTTTGCCTTGTTGTTGATCGAACCCGGGGCGATGCCCCGGGCTGACATAGGGCTGGCCCGTTGGGCCGATGAATACGGGATGTCGTTTGCGTTCACTGCGTTGCCCGGCAATGATGCTGAAGGAAATGAAATCGCAGATTGGAGCACTCATTTAGACAATCGATCCAGCACGTTCCGCGTGATTTTCGCGACCGCCGGATCGTTGCCGCGCAGTCCGTGAGCCCAGTCGGTGGTGCCGACGGTGACCACGGTGCCTCCCTGAGTGTAAATCCCCAGCACGGCCGCACCGATGCGGTCTTTGGGAAAGCGGTCGTACCACAAGCAGTCATCCGGTGCCCATTGAGCGGGGCAGGAACCGAGGATCTCGAACGACACGGGTGTGCCGTCGCTGTGCGTTGGAGACGGCAACCCGTCCTGCCACGTCATTTCGCAGCCGTCGCATTCATAGCCGACGATCGTGTCATGTGCCGCCAAAACGGTCGTCGCGTTTGAGATCCGTGCCTTCGAAGAGCCAATGATCCGGGCGATGCACGATGAATGACGCCGGGCCGTCCATGAATTGTCCATGGCTGCGATGGTAACCGCCCCACAGAAATCAACGCCCGTCAACTGATTCTCCGGTCGCTCGACCAGATGATGGCTCCAGATCGTGCTGAGCAGTTTCTGATCGCCTTTCCGATACAGCGGGTCAACATTGTACCACTGTTTCCAGCAGGTCAGCGAACGTCCGTTGTCCTCGCTGCGCACCTGCCAGCAGCAGGTGTTGCCGCTGAAGAACGCGACGTTGCCGCCGTCCGCAATGTACTTTTCGAGATTGTCCCGCATCGGGGCTGACCAGTACTCGTCGTGCCCGACACTCAACACGAGGCGATATTGTTTCAGGATCTCCGGATGAAACTCAAGGTCGCTGTTGACGGCGTAGTCGATCACGTAACCGTTGGTCTCGGCCCACCTGGCAAAGGGCAATTCCCAATTCGAGTATTGCGACTGCAGCGGGCGATCAAACGACACGCGATGTCCCTGCAAACCGTCGCGATCATGATACGCATACAGGCTGTGGCCGCCCCAATTCGTGTAAGCGTTCCATGTGTTGGTCGACAGCTGCAGCAGAATCTTCGTGTTCTCGCCCGGCTCAGCGGATCGCACCACAAACTGCAGAGTACTGCGCGTCTCTTTGTCATCGTGTTTCAGGATCAATGTGGCAACGTAGCATCCACTTTTCCAGTCGTTCGGAATGGTCATCGCAAATGCCGCTGGCCAGTTGCAGCCGTGCGACGATGCGATCGGGAATCGGATGCGCGGCACAGGCGATGTCGTTTTTTCGAACACCGTCTCGTTGGTGCCGCCCTGCCGCTCGACGACCATGCGGACACTTATTCCACTGCTCGACAGATGAAACGAAACCTCTTCACCTGGCACGCAGCTCAGCTTATTGGCGTAGCCGAGCACAAACGGAGCAGCTGGCTGTTGCTGATCCGCAAACGCCGGGACGCTTGCCAGCAGCGCGAGCAGAATCCAGCAGTATATCGGTCGCATTTGATTTTCCCTTAGAAGCTTTGAGTCGGTAAGTTACTGACCGGATGCCACGACGCGACGATCAAACACAAACGGTTCCGTCTGATGATCGGTCACTTCGATTTTGAGTGGCGGCGCGATGCCGCCCTGATCGATCTGAACACGCAAAATATTGTTCGCCGCAAACGGGCGATCGTGAATCCAGCGATGACCGTCTCCCTGCAGGTACAGAATGGGCTTACTGAACTTCTGAGCGTCAGCAATGAACGGATCGAAGAAATCTGCGTGTATGGCCGCCGGCTTCGCATGTCCGAAAATCACCAGGCTGCTGACCTCATCCCCAAACTGACTCAGGTTATGGCGAACCCAGTCCAGGCACTCGCCGTGACGCTGCTTCCATTCGGCTGCGTCGTCAATGCGACCGCCGACAAGATTCAGCCCGACGAACAGCACGCCGTTCTTCACAAACGAAAAGTTCTCTTCGCGCTCCAGCTGTCGAAAGACGGGCAGGTCATGTTGCCATCGTTGATCAAACCGCATGAAGTGTTTTCTCCAGTGCGACCAGGCCTGAATCGGGTCAGGATCGACGCAGTCGTTCCATTCGTTATCGCCGGGAAGAATGAAGACCGGCTGCTCGGATTTGCTGAGCATGCCTGACACCTTGATATAGACCGCTTCATTGCACGGCGTTCCTCCGCCTTTGATGTCACCGACATGTACCAGGAATTCCGCATTGGGTGGCAGTTCGGAAATCTGCCGGGGAAGCAGCACGTCTTCAGCCGGGGTGTAGGGGACGTCGCCCATCGCATAAAAGGTGACGCGACTCTGAACGTCCTTCACGGACGGCTCATCCGCAATTCCATTTGAACCGGAGGTCAACAGTGTCAGCAGCATTGAGCAACGTACACTCGCCTTGATCAGGACGGATCCAAAAGCAGCTCGATTGGCAGGAAACATCTGCACTCTTCAGCGACTGGCAGGTGAATGGAATTCGGCAGCAAAGCCGTAAGTGTACTCACTTCGACGCCGGATGATCAAACCGCAAGGACGTAAAACCGACATGGAATCTACGTCGCTGCTCCGCAGCTCAGGCGTGTTGTGTGCCAATGACCTGCGGTTACACCGCAGGCTGCCTCACGCCGCTGCTCCGCAGCGAATCGCAAGCCGACCACCATTCAATGAATACACCCATCTCGGAGCAGAAGCACCCACGATTCAGGGGACTTAAACTCCGTCCCGCAACATCTCCTGACCCTCTTCCGCCAACTCACGTGCCCGCTGAAGCTTCGCGTCATCCTGTTCCTTTAAACCCTGGGCGAGTTGTCGCCAGCTTTCTTCCCGGCACTGTATGTATCGGATTCGCTTTTCCAGATAGTCTTTATTGACATATTCCAGCTTGAGTAATCCTTCGAAATCTGCGCGGTATCGGATCCAGGGTGGCAAAACTTTCTGTTCAATCTGTTCTGCAAATTCCGAGTCATCCATGTCATCTTTTTCTGACAAGTCCAGAATGACATTGTAGTTGTCATAGATCTGGCTTTCGACCTGTTCCAGTCGCTGCAGCTCCGCGCCAATGTCGGGCAGGGCTTCTGGCAGCGCAATGACACCGATCGGCAACAGGATCGCTGCGCCCATGATGGCCATCAGATTCCTGAACTTCCGCCGCGCAAACATCCCTGACGTCAAAGGCTGGCTCAGGATGAGGCCGCACACGACGCCTCCGATAAAGCCGCCGATATGGGCTGCCATATCGATCCGTGATACACTCATTCCAATGACAGTGTTCAGAATGAGGAAGGTTGCCATGCTCTTCAGCATCCGATTCCTCGCGTCATCGGGGATTGAGTCCTGCCGCAGCACCACAAAGCCAAGCAATGCGCCTGCTGTGCCAAAAACGGCTCCTGAAGCCCCGGCCGAGATGCCGGTGGGATGCCACGCGAGGCTTGCAAGACTCCCGGCGATGCCTGACACCATATAGGCGATGGCAAAGCCCGCCTTGCCGACGAATCGTTCCACCAGCGGCGCCAATCCCCACAGAACCCACATGTTCATGCCAAGATGCACGATTCCAAAGTGCAGGAACATGCAGGTCACCAGACGCCACCACTGACCGTTCATCGTCACCGGTCCGAAATTGGCACCCCAGTTCAACAGGGTCTGGCCATCAGGGTTGAGGAATGAAACGCCGCGCGCAACCATGACGCAGTAGACAGCGACGTTGGCAATGACAATCGCTCGGGTCACGATCACCGATGGCGGGATCGATCCGACGGCCAGCCGTGGCTCGTCATTCCGTTGATTCTGAAGTTCGTTATTCATCGCTTGTGGTATCATTTTTACGAGGACTTTTATTCAGGCTCACGATTCCGTCTCGATCTCTCCTGCCTGCCCTTGCTGTGTGCCGGTTCTATTCAGCCGGTATGTGTCGTATCTTTCGGCAGTGCTGTTCAACGCAGGCGGAAAACTCGCGGACATTGGCCATCTGTGTCTCAAGTTCCTCCAGCGGCACATCCGAATCGTGAATGGATTTCATGCGACGGGCCAGCATCTTCCAGTCGCGTGTGCCGGGTGTCGGCAGAGTCAGGTCTTTGGCATTACCACGTACCATTCGCAGGCAATCAATCAGCTCTCGCAGGAATACGTATGCGCGTTCGATTGCCTGACGATGGGTTGGATCAACCAGACTCAAGCGTGCCGCTTCGCTCAAAGTTCGCAACGTATTGGGATGACGCAGCGTCAGGAACTCTTCACCAAAGGTCATCTGCAGAGCCTGCAACGCATATTCACAATCCACGATCCCGCCTTCGCTCAGCTTGACGTTGATCGCTCCGCCATGCACCAGCTGGCGAATCTGTCGTTCTCGCATGGCACGCATCGCGGAAAAATCAAACTGTCCCGTTCGATAAATCGCGCGATGGCAGGCCACTGTCACGACAGCTCGGAATTCTGCATGTCCTGCGACGCAGCGAAACTTGACCAGAGCCTGTCGCTCGAATGGCCACGCCGGTCCATCGGCAGCATAGTATTTTTTGAAGTCCTGCAGTGACACTGCTCCGGAACCTGCCTGCCCGAAGGGTCGCATCCGCAGATCGATATGAAAGATTCCGTCCTGTGGTGCGGCGATGCCGGACGCCACGGCGTTGACTAAGTGATCGAAGAACACGGCATTGGAAACGGAATTGACTCCGTTTGTGCGACCGGCCTCTGCAAAAATGAACATGAGCTCAATGTCGGACGCAAAGCCCATTTCAATGCCGCCGAATTTCCCGAGGCCTGCAATCGCCCAGTGACATTCCGTGATACTGTTTTCGCACATTGGCTGACCGTACTCCGGCACCAGTTGTTGCCAGGCGATTTCCATCGCTTTGGCGACAACCAGTTCCGCCAGTTCCGTCAATTCCTCCGAAAAGGCACCGAACGGGCGACAGTGCCCCAGCACATGCCGCATATCGATTCTGAATAAATGTCGATCCTTAAACTCGTTGAAGGCCGTCCACGCGGCAGCCGCATCAGATGTGTTGTCGCACGCACTGTCCAGTTCCAGCATCAGTGACTCGCGACATTCACGAATCGCCAGTTCTTCCGGATTGGTCAGCAACGGAAACAGCTGCTGATGCCGCGACTGCAGAAATGCTTCCCAAAGATACTGGCTGATCCCGAGCACCCGCGCCACCGCATGAAGTACGTTGGGGCGACGCAATGACTTCATGTTGTCGAACCACGCGACGGCAGGCTGCAGGCGGGAAACCAGATCGCGGAATCGAGCCAGTGCATGATGAGGATCGTTCGTGGTCGGCAACCAATGCGTGAACTGCTTGATCAGTGTCGCCGCCAGTTGCAGCTCCTGAAGCCGTTCCGCACTTTCGATCGGGCGACCGTTGCGTTCACGAACGTACAAGACGTCACGCACCTGGCTGCCCTCGGCATCGACAATCGCGCGGAGCACCCGAAAACGGCTGAGCGACAGGGCGCTCGCCAACTCGTACATGAATCCCCACGAATCCGCACCGGTGATATTCATCTGAGTCAACACGGAATCCCGCAGTCGAATCAGTTCCACATCGACATCCGCCGACGTTGGCTCAGACACGGCCTGTTGCGGTACGGCATCGCAAAATCGCGACAGCAACTCAGCACGGACGTCATCAATGCTGCCACGAGACTGTTGACCGAGCCGCCCGATCTCCTGCTGCAGCGACGTTGCCAGATTCTCCCCAAATGCCACGGGCCCTGATGGTTCGGAGGCAGGGACTTCCAGTCGCACTTCAAAGCACGCCAGAAATCGACCGGTGACGCATTGATCTCCAAATCCGTTGATGCCCTCCCCGGTCAGCGCATCGCCGCGACGAATATCAATGTGATAAATGGAAAGCAGACCGCAAATCACCGACAGCCATCCTGAGAAATCCCTGCCACACACGATCAGGTCCCAGTGGTCGATCGTCGCAGAATCCTGCCGCAGCGTCACAATCGCATCGGAACCTGCGTCGACGGCGGCAAAAACCTCCTCAAGCCGCTGCCGTCGTTCATGAGTCTGTTGCTGCAAAGCGTTCCGTGACACGACAGGATCCAGCATTGCTGCCGGAATCTGATCGACCGTCCGTTCTGCCGCAACGACACTGTTCATCGTCGGCGATTCGAACTGCAGACATTCATCGAAAATGGATCGTACGGCATGTCGATGTTCGTCAAAGCGCAGCATCAGGGTCGCGGCATCCGGATAGTCCATGCGATTGGCCAGCCACTCCAGCTGACGTTCATCCACGGGCAGTTCATGCGTCTGCTGATTGTGGAGCAGTTGCAGCGAATGCTCTACCGTCCGCAGGAACACATAACCGGCACGCAGGTGTCGATACCATACCGCACTGATCAAACCAAATTCGGCCAGCCGTACCAGCGAATCCAGGGTATTGGAACTCAGAATGCGAGGCTCATGTTCACCGTGAATCAGCTGCAGACTCTGGACGAGAAATTCCACGTCGCGAATCGATCCGACACCCAGCTTGACTTCGGAATTCAGTTTTCCACGCTGACGAAGTCGAGACTCGATGCGTTCTTTCATCTGTTGAATACTGCGTCGAATATCAATTGCTGAATCGGTGAACAGCAGCGGGCGAATTCGATTGAGGAATCTCCTGCCGACGCCCGCGTCACCGGCCACCACACGGGCTTTGAGCATTGCCTGCTTTTCCCAGGTCGCACCATCCTGAATCAGATAATCCGCGTAGGCACTGATTGTATTCACCAGCGGACCCGCTTCGCCCCACGGTCGCAGCCGCAAATCGACTCGATACAGAAAACCTGGCGGGATGTCTTCAGCCAGTCCGTCAATTGTCAGCCGCGCCACACGCTGCACGACGGACGAATCCTGTTCGCAGATCAGGACCAGGTCAATATCGGAGCTGTAGTTGAGTTCTTCGCCTCCATGCTTGCCCAGACTGATCACGGCCAGCGGCAGGTTGACAACTTTCGCCTCATTCAGCGCGAGATCAAGACAGCACGCCACCATCGCATCCGCCAACAATGACAATTGCAGGGTGACAAACCTCAAATCCAGCAGACCGAAGGCATCGCACATCCCGATGCGGAGCACTTCGCGTCGCTGAAAGCGCCGGAGTTCGGAGAGCATTTGCGGTCGCTTGCGACTGGAGGCAAGTGCCGTCGTGGCTTCCTGCACAAACTGCTCACGGGACTTCATTTCTGACGTCCGCCCATGCAGCGCGAGTGTGTTCAGGTAGGGCGGATCGGCCAGAAGCGTCTGAGTCAGAAACGGACTTGCGCAGGCCAGCCTTGCCAGAATCCCAAGCGCACGCGGCGTGGCACTGAACAAAGCAAACACGTCAAACTGTTCGTGCGCGTTGCGCACGTATTGATCGACAACGTTGAGGACAAAATCTTTGAGCGGAGCATCATGGCAGACACGCTCCAGATTCCAGTACCACGCTGGCTCAGCAGCTGCATCTGACTTCACGGCGGCTTCTGACTCAAGCGCAGCACGCCACTGCGATGTGATTCGCATCATCGCGCGCACAGCTGCTTCCGGCTCGGAAAATCCGGCAGCCCGAAACAGACTCACGTTGGCGATGATCTGGGATTCAGTCAGATTGTCAAAGGATGGCAGCATGAATGTCGATACAATCAGATGCGACGTAACGCTGAGGCTTTGTCGAAATTCCCGGAATTCGGCCCTGACGCGTCATAGGAGCCCCACAACTACAGGTGTCATATTTGAATATCCGGGAACGGCCAGCTGAATGGTAGCCAATTCGCTCGATGCGCGTCGGGCACAAGCGACTCTTGTCGCAAAACTGGTTACCGAATCAGGATTCTTGAATCAGAACTTTAAGAAACCCCCGTGAATCCATGGGAAAGTTCTGAATGATTTCAGATGAAATCTCGTTCAAACGGACTAGAGTCGATGAACGAGCCTGGATATTTGGAAATGCCTTGCCTGCCGGAAAGAAAACAGGATGAATGTCTCGGATTTGAATGCAAGGGCATCGGAATCGGATCTTTTGTCGGCAACGTGGATTTTTGAACAGATCGCACTGCGGGACGGTCTGCATGTCGATCGATCCAAAGTGCGGCGCGCAGTTGATGAGGCCGCCGAAACCTACTTTGGCATCCAGGAAGGCGGCTGGTGGCGCTGGATTGTGGAAACTGGGCATTGTCTGGGTCGCACCTGTCGGGTCATTGATGGTGAGGCACATCAACTGGTGCAGCTCGCCCGTGACGGCGTCGCCGTGATCCTGCGTTCAGACGACGGGCGGACGTGGCATTCGCTGATGCGGAATGGACGGCGGCTTAGCTTTTCCACACCGACCGGAGATCGCCCGGTCCGAATTGTATCACCGCGAAAGATCGAACGACTGCTGCGTAAGGATGGCTTCGAAGGGTCTCTGCGATGCGTTGTGGTCGAACCGTCACTCACGTTATCCGAGTCGATGGTGGCGTATGCGGGGGAGAAGAAGCCGCTGCAGCGTTTGCTTTCACTCCTGCGAGCCGAAAGCAGTGACGTCTGGGTGATCGTGATCTTTGCGCTGGTCTCCGGTCTGCTGACGATGACGACTCCACTGGCTGTGGAGGCACTGGTCAACACCGTCGCATTCGGTCGCTTTCTGCAGCCGGTCATTGTGTTGTCACTGATGCTGCTCGCGTTTCTGATTTTTCAGGCGGCGCTGAAAGCCATTCAGACGTTCGTGGTTGAAATCATTCAGCGGCGATTGTTCGCCCGAGTTGCGGCGGAGTTGTCTTTTCGGCTTCCGCGAACGCGCGTGGAGGCACTTGATGATGAATACGCACCCGAGCTTGTGAATCGATTCTTTGACATTGTGATCGTACAGAAAATCAGTGCGCAGTTGCTGCTGGACGGGATCTCGCTGGTTTTGAGCGTCGCGGTCGGCATGGCAGTTCTGGCATTTTATCATCCGTATCTGCTGGCATTCGATATTGTTCTGGTCCTGGCGATTCTGTTTACGATGTTTGTGCTGGGTCACGGAGCAGTAAAGACCAGCATCAAGGAATCGAAAACCAAATATGCCATGGCAGCCTGGCTGGAAGATCTGGCCCGCTGCCGCACAACGTTCCGTTACGACGGAGCCGCTGAATTTGCGATGGAACGATCGGATCAGCTGATTTATGACTACTTAATGGCGCGCAAGAAACACTTCAAAGTGCTGATCCGACAGATCATTTTTATGCTGTTACTGCAGGCGCTGGCGAGCACTGCGTTGCTGGCGATCGGTGGCTGGCTGGTGATTTCCGGCCAATTATCTCTGGGCCAGCTTGTGGCCGCGGAACTGATCGTGGCGGTGGTCGTCGGATCGTTCGCCAAGCTCGGTAAGCACATGGAGAGTTTTTACGACCTGATGGCTTCGATCGACAAACTGGGATCCCTGTTTGATCTGCCGATTGAACGTACGGACGGACTGCTCACGATGGGTTCAGGAAGAGGAATCGTCGTCAAAGAGGTGAGCTATTCTCTCCCGGACGGACGCGAGATTCTGAACAATGTTTCGCTGACGATTCAGTCCGGCCAGAAATTTGCGATCAGCGGCACCAGTGGCTGTGGAAAGAGCCTTTTGCTGGACATGTTATTCGGTCTGCGAGAACCAGCCTCGGGGCTGATCACCGTGAATGGAATTGACCCGCGCGACGTGCGTCCGGATGTATTGCGACGACGCGTGGCTCTGGCTCGCGATGTGGAAGTGTTTGAAGGGACGATCGCGGAAAACGTGCATCTGGAGCGGCCGGACATCAGCATCGGCGATGTTCGCGCGGCCCTGGAGCTTGTGGAACTTCTGCCGTGGGTCCAGCAACATCCGCAGGGACTGGAGACGCCTCTGAACTCCGCAGGGACACCACTCACTACCAGCCAGCTGCGCCGGCTGATGGTGGCACGAGCAATTGTGGGAGCCCCTGAAATCGTGCTGCTCGATGAGATTCTGGACAGTATGTCAGACCCCGGCGCGGCACGGATTCTGCAACGCATCGTCGCGGCTGAAAAACCGTGGACGATCGTGCTGGTCACTAATCGCGAAAAACTGAAGTCCCTGATGGACAGCGTGATTAATCTCACGCCAGGCCCTGCGTAACTCCTGCGACTGATGTCGGTACGTCCTTGACACACCAGATCGGAAACTATGAATACCAGCATGACAACACCGCCCACATCCGTCGAATCCACACCGCGACGACGATCAATTCTGACACCAGTCGCCTACACCGAAGCTCTCATGCCTTCTCTGCAGCTGGCCAGATCATCGCGCATCGCCAGACGAATTGCCTTCACCATGCTGGTACTGCTGGTGGCGACCATTTTTCTGATGGCTTTCGCACCGTGGCAACAGTCGATTACTGGTGCCGGTTACGTAGTCGCCTATGCTCCGCGCGAACGTCAGCAGGTGCTGGAAGCAACGACCGAAGGTCGCATCTTTCGCTGGAACGAAGATTTGTTTGAGAATGCGCGTGTGTCGAAAGGGGATTTCATCGCAGAGATACGGGACATTGATGATTCCTATACGTTTCGATTGCAGGGCCAGCTGGAAAATACGATTTCCATTCTGGAAGCCTCGCAGAAAATGGTCAGTGCCAGCGAGGGCCAGCTTGAGGCCTATCGAAGAGTCGCCACGGAAATCGAAGCGGCTCAAAACGCCTACGTGCAGTCCGCCACAGAAAAAGTCACTGCCGCTGAACAGAAACTCGCCATCGCGGAAGCCGCAATTTTTCAATTGCAGGCCGCGTATAATCGAGCGAAGGAGCTGCATGCCGCAGGAAACATTGCGCTTGAGAAACTGCAGGAGATCGAGCGTAAGCTTCAGGAATCTCAAGCCAAAGTCAAAGAAGAGACAGCGAATGTCTCGTCCGCACGCGCCGAACTGAGGGGAAAACAGAGCGACCGCGAAGCCTACATCCACAAAGCCGCTGCGGACGTTCAATATTACGCAGGGGCGCTCGACAAAGCGAAGTCGGAAGTTGCCAAGGCAGAAAAAGAAAAGTTCGAGATGGAGTCAAAAGTTTCGCGTCAGAGCACTCAGCAAATCACCGCGCCGTTCGACGGATACCTGGTCCATCTCAGCGCGAACATTGGATCGCAGATGGTCAAGAAAGGGGATCCGATCTGCACAATTGTGCCTGAAACCAGAGACCGAGCCGTCCAGATCTGGCTGAACGGAAACGATGCACCACTGGTGGCAGCGGGACGCCATGTGCGTTTACAGTTTGAAGGCTGGCCAGCCATTCAGTTCGCCGGCTGGCCATCAGTCGCTGTTGGCACGTTTGGAGGCACGGTCGTGTCAGTCGATATGGTGGATAACGGGAAGGGGAAGTTTCGCTGTCAGATTCTGCCGGACAAGTCTGAAACGAATCCGTGGCCGCAGGATCGGTTCCTGCGACAAGGCGTCCGCGCTAACGGCTGGGTGCTGCTGGAACAGGTGCCGCTGTGGTTCGAAGTCTGGCGAAAACTCAACGGCTTCCCGCCAACAGTAGATGTGGACTCGTCCCCGTATTCGACCGAAAAAAAGGCCGATTCTGACGGCAAGTAAGGCACGCGGATACCGCAGCCGGGAACGACGCGATCAGCCTGGAGAGTAGCGGTTGTTCCGCGATTGACGATTCGTGCCTGAACGTCTTTAGAATCCGGTTTTTCGGGTCGATCCCTCGCCGCAGTGATTCACTCCTGTGGTCGATGACAAGCATGATCGTTACCACTGGAACAGATTCGTCACGGAAGACTTTCGAGAATGCGCAGAATCTGCCGCATCATGATTGCAGCAATCCTGCTGACCGGCTGCGCGAGCGTGCGCAAGCCTGAGGCGGTTGTTGCAGAGAAGCCCCGTTTCGAAGCGGTCGATGCCCGATTGCCAGAAGAGTCTTCTCGTGGCGATGCCCAGCTGCAAGACGACACCAAACCTGCAGCACACGCAGAATCCATTCAGCTTACCGGATTCCAGACTGCCGCCGACCCTGATGTGAAAATCGACGAGCCGACTTCACCTGCAGGTGATCTGCAAAGTGCCGCTCCGGGGAAAGCGCTGGACGCGGAACCGCATGCGGTGCAGTTTGATGAAGTGGTCAGTTCGGTGTACCACAGTTATCCGATGCTGGAGTCGGCACTTTTGAGCCGTAATGTCGCTCTGGGGCAACAGGTGGGGGCATCAGGCGCGTTTGACCTGAAGCTCAAGGGTGCCAGTGAAAACGGGCCGCAGGGATTTTATCAAACGTACCGGCAGAGCATCGGCGTCGTGCAGCCGACCTGCTGGGGCGGCGAAGTGTTCGCGGGATATCGCATCGGACGAGGTGATTTTCAGCCGTGGTATCTGGAACGTCAAACAAACGATGGCGGTGAATTCAAAGCGGGCGTGCAGGTTCCGCTCGCTCGAAACCGTGACATTGATGCTCGACGTGCTGAACTCTGGAAAGCCGGATACGGACGCAATCTGGCGGAGCCCGACATTCAGGCGCAACTGATCACGTTTGTGCAGGAGGCTTCCTACGCCTACTGGGACTGGGTCGCTGCAGGCGAAAACCACCGCATTGCTAAACGCATTCTCGCTTTGGCTGAAGAACGTACAGGCCGGATCGAGGCGCAGGTGAAGGCAGGTTTTCTCGATCCACCGGAACTCACCGACAACCTGCGACTTGTTGCCATTCGCCAGGCGAAGGTCGCCGACACACGGAGAAAGATGGAGCAGACGGCCGCCAAGTTGTCTGTCTACTGGCGAGATTCTCAGGGCAACCCGATCGTCGCCACGGAAGCACAACTTCCCGGATTTCCGGAGACTGAACCCGTCGAAGACGACCTGAGCGCCAACATTCAGCAGGCGCTCATGCAGCGGCCTGAGCTGCGGATGCTGGACCTGCTGCGACAGCAGATCCAGGTCGATTATTCTGAAGCCGTGAATCAGCTCCAACCGGACCTCAACGCCGTCCTGTGGGGCTCTCAGGATGTCGGGGCACCGACAAGCAGCAAACGTGACAAATCACCGTATGAAAGTGAAGCCAATGTGTATCTGGACGTCCCGATTCAGCGCCGCAAGGCGCGTGGCAAGATGACGGAGTCGCAGGGGAAGATCGCACAGTTGTCGGCCAAACGTCGCCTCACGGCTGATAAGATCAGCGTCGATGTTCAGATGGCCCACTCCGCGCTGCGATCTGCATGGGAACAGGTCGAACGCACGCGTGAGTCGTTGAAATATGCTGAAGACCTCGCCGTGCGTGAACGCACCAACCAGGATGCCGGCGCGTCAGATCTTCTGAAGGTTTCTCTGCGTGAGCAGTACGCCGTGGAATCGGCAGAGAAAAACGTCGAAGCCCTGAAACTCTACTTCGAATCCCGGGCCGATTATCGTGCGGCGATGGCCGAAGATCAGATTGACCGATAAGGTGAGGCGGAATGCAGCGGGTGTCTGTTTTGCGATGCAATTGCCAGGTAGGATGCCCTTTCCACAAACATGCTCACAGTGTCAGGTTGCCAACAGGACAACCATGGCCTACCCAATCCAGGGACCGATTTCATGAGTATCGGCATTGACCCGACTGTCGATTTTGCGTTCAAGAAAACTCTCGGAAGTCCGGAGCATTCGCAGATCACGGTGCATTTTCTGAATTCGGTGCTGGGCGAATCGGCGAAGATTACAGATGTCACAATTCTGAATCCGATCATCGGCAAGGATTATGACGATGACAAGCTTTCACTGCTGGATGTTCTGGCAGAGGATGCCTTCGGACGAAAATTGAACATTGAAATGCAGACGACTTTGCCGACGGGGATTTGCCAGCGGCTGGCGTACTATACGTCGAGTTTGTACTTGGAACAGTTGCATGAAGGTGACGATTATTCATTATTGAGTCCTGCGATCAGTATTTGTGTTTTAAACAAAACCCTGTTTCCGCATGTACCGGATCTGCACCTCGACTTTCGCATGAGAGAACGCGTTCGGGGATTTGTCTTGACGGACGACTTGCAAATCCACACAATCGAATTGCCCAAGTACGTCCCTTTGGATAATAATGCAGGAGTTACCGATCCGATTGAAAAATGGGCATGGTTCTTCCGTTTTGCTCCGACGAGTACGATCGAACAGATCCGAGAACGTCTGGATGACGACGTCTTTGTTATCGCTGCGGGAATTCTTCAAATGATCTCTAAAACACCACAAGAGCGAATGCTGTACAACGCTCGCATGAAGATGCAGCGGGATGAAGCGTCGAAACTGCTGTATGCTCAGAGGGAAGGCATTGCGGAGGGCAAGGCAATAGGCAAAGCGGAAGGCAAAGCGGAAAGCGAACAAATTGGTGCCATTCATTTGCTCCAGCAGCTTCTTGGTCTTCCTGAAACGCCCAGAGACGAACTTGCCGGCATGAGTGCTGAATCGCGCGAAGCTGTCGTCGAAGAGCTAAAGATTCAGTTGCGGAAACGCGGACAACTCGGTTGATGTAGTATCCGGCAACAAATCTCTGCGGTTCTATAGTTGCGGGGGATCCCGCATCAGGTTTCCAGCATCCTCAGGAATTCATCTTCTGTCAGCACTTCGACGCCCAGTTCCTGCGCCTTTGTCAGCTTGCTGCCAGCCGCTTCGCCTGCGACGACGAAGTCTGTTTTCTTTGAGACGCTGCCACTCGCTTTGCCGTCGTGGTCGCCAACCTGTTGTTCGAGCTGCTATTTTTTCACTCGCAACTGACACTGAATATGCTGTTTATCAATAAAGAGACGAATCACTCTGTCAAACGCAGCATTTCAATTTTGAATTGGTCACTCTCGCGTTGAACAACTTTCACGATTAAATCGTGAAATGTCACCTTGACTATCCACCCGTTGCGCATTTGCCCGCCCGAATGGTTGCCCAATCTACGATGTCTGTCCAAGTGAGAACAGGTATTCCCCATTTCCGGGCTTTATTGGCCTTTGCTGATTCTTGAGAGATATCCAATAACGCGACAACATCCGGTGCGTCGCCTTTTCTGACATCGTCTAGAAAAATCAGTCCATGCGGCTCAGCCTTTTCCACAACGAAATTCTTGCTCCATCCGTAGCAGGGATGGTCACTGCTTACCGATTTTCCGGTGAGACATACTCGCATGCCCGGTAAGAGTTCTATGAGCTTTCGGTTACTTTGAGGCCGAGGTGGATCACACGCCAACTTCCAGAATTTTATAAACGCGCAGATTTGATCAGCTTCGGATTGAGTAACCTCTTGGTCTCGTTCAGCTTTTTCAACGAGCATTTGACGCAGCACCATTGCTGATTCGGCGCAATAAGCCTCGGATAATTCAAAATGCTTGATTGCCTTGCCGATGTTTGAACGATGAACCTCGGAGCAATCGCCAACGGAACAGCCGACAATAAAATTGCATTTCGACTTCGAATCGAGCGAACGCAGAATCTCACCTGAAAGTACGTCAGGCGACAAAGTGTCAGCGTTCCGTGCCAGAAAAAATGAGCCGACGTCAATCTCATTCTTCTTCAACACAAACGGTGCAGCGAGAATTCTATTTCGCTCGTCCTCAGGTTTGGCGTTAAAGACATCGCGAGCAAACTCGGCCCGCTCCATTGCCGACATACAGGCGAAATTTTTGGGAAGACGCCCTTCCCCTTCCAGCTCGTCTATCGCATTTATCCGCAAGTTGAGCGGAACGCATTCATCGGCATCTTCGGCGGACCATCCACTCAGCGAGAACAGGTCAGAGACCTGAAAACCAATTGGAACGCATCCTGACAACATTGTCGCAGTAATACTTCTTGCTTCTGATATATCGGGGCAAAGAGTCATGTCGGAGGCGGCAAGTCTCGAGCCCGTTGCTTCGCACAGGTCTCTGTTCGGGTTAACCATAGTCGAGCAACTCGCCACTTGTCCCTCACGGTCGTGGCGGATGATCGCAACTTCAGCCAACTTGCGATATTGGTCTGTCCCCGTCACTACAATGCCAACGAACGCCTTGTTGAAAGTATCAATTGGACACTTCTTGATACCGATGGTTCGGTGAAACCGAACAACGTGAGGTGACACTTTGACGTGACCGATCTTGATCGGCTGAGTGAGTGTGATTCCCTCAAGTGATGTGCAGCGGCTGAGAGCCACGTAGGTTTGTCCTGGCTGGGAACTGTGTCTTGGATCAAAAATGACATTATCAAAGGTCTTTCCCTGACTTTTGTGTACGGTCACGGCCCACGCAAGTTTAAGTGGAAACTGACTGAATGACCCAATCTCAAGTTTTTCGTGGTGCTCGTTACGCTTCGTGCGATCAAATACTTTCCAAGTGTACCGTTCAACATCAACTGGGCTGTCGAGATCCGCAATGTGCACACTTATTAGATTGTCTGATAGTGAGACAATCCGACCTAGCGACCCATTCACGTAACCATGTTGGTTAACCAGCATCATCACCTGTGCATCCAGCTTTAGACGCAACATTTCAAGACCCTGAAATTTTTTCTTTTCGACTTCACCATGAGTTGTTGCGGCGTACTGCGTTGATTCGCCTGGAAGTATTGCGAGTTGACGTTCGTTTATCTCATTGACGGCGTCATTTCGAGCTGCGAGCGTGATGCCCCCGCATTCTTCAGACGCAGCGAAGCCGGGGACGTATCGGCAGTTCAACGCCTCAATCTGCGGTTCAGTAACGCTGCCGT
The DNA here is from genome assembly GCA_037719765.1 of Planctomycetaceae bacterium. Lineage (GTDB taxonomy): Bacteria > Planctomycetota > Planctomycetia > Planctomycetales > Planctomycetaceae > SXXK01. Next base: position 9,634 of record JBBJME010000047.1, on the reverse strand, counting down.
CGCGAATTGAGTTCAGGATTGCAATGAACTGTTCGTCCTTCTGACGAAAAATTGTGGACAGTTCAACTGTCATCAACGAAGCACGGTCGAATGCTCTCGAAGAGAAAAAGTACGGAGTTGCATAGTATTGTTCTGCACCATCTTCCCGACCCTCGACAGGCGGAAGCTGAAATAAGTCACCAACAAACACCAACTGTACCCCACCGAATGGCAGCTGATTTTTCTTCGCACGTCGTAGGGCTACGTCAACCATATCTACGAGATCCGCTTTGGCCATCGAAACTTCGTCGATGACAAGCATTTCCAGTGCTCGCAGGTGATTTGGAGGGCGATATTTGGTGAGTTCTGCGGCGAGTCCCGGCCTAAAAGCGAAGTAACTGTGAATCGTCGCTCCATCCACGTTGAGCGCTGCAACACCTGTTGGTGCTACGACGGCGAGTTGCCGTCGTTTTTGTTGTTGACAGATCAGTCGCAGCAAAGTGGATTTTCCTGTCCCGGCGCGACCTGTAATGAACACATTTGCGCCGTTTTCCACATCATCAATGCAACGCTGAAACTCTCTTGTAATTGTTACGTCTTGCTGTTTCATCTTCGCAGGTCCCTCAGTTCCGCATATTTGATCGGCTGCATTGCATCGCAATTCTAGATTCGCCGCTGTTGAATCGGTTTTCTGCTGTTGCCCATTGACTAACCGCAACGCTCATTCCCGCGACTCTACGTCAGTCGCAGCTTCAGTTGAAGAAACACCAATAAGCTTCAGCGCGTCTTTCAAGCCTGGCAGCCTCGACGCGGCCCGTTTCATGGTCTTGTCGGATACGGTTATAGGCTGCAAATCACCTTCGAATTGCTCAAGTCTCGCCTTGAGTTTCTTAATTAGGTCCAACGCCTCGGTCAATTGGTCCTGAGATGCCGTCACGGCACTTTGTGGGAAGCATTCATTCGCGACAGTCATCAATCGGTCATAGAGGGCGACTTCGACATGGCGTTTGTTTTTTGTCGATTCCGAGATCACGGTTCCCCAGAGTAAATTGTAGTCGTCGGTTCGTGCTGTAATTCGGACGTGTGGTTGGTCGGGCAAGGGCATGGGCTCAAAAACAATCCGTGCTGCGAGCGTACGATGCGGAGCGAACAGATCTGGTTGTGAAACGGGATCTGAATCGGGATGATCGTTGAACTTCTGATCAAAAGTTTGTTGGATCGCCATCGTTTTTCCTTTAGTTGATTTTTATGTTCAAAGTAGCGCGATGTGTGCTCATGATCGTGACGGCAGCTAATTTACACCTCCGTGCCTAGGAAGTGGTTTGCCGGGGTTCCAAGTTTTTCAAAGTCGATGTTGTTCGACCATTGCGAGGAATTCTGCCTCAGAAATGACGGGGATACCAAGATTTGTCGCTTTCGTGAGTTTGCTCCCTGCAGATTCGCCTGCCAGGACGAAACTTGTATGCTTTGACACGCTGCCTGTGGACTTACCACCATTGTCTCGAATCAGTTCTTCTGCCTCATCTCTTGAAAGGGATGGCAGCGTCCCCGTGATAACGAAGACTTTGCCGGAGAGCGGTCCCGTCGATTCGCCGACGGATTCACCAAAGTTTAGTCCAAGTTCCTTCAATTCACTCAGCAAGTTCATTCCATATTGGGAATGAAAAAAATGATGCACTGACTGTGCTGCTGCCGCGCCAATGTTGTTTCGGGCAGAGAGCGATTCGACAGTTTGGGTAGCTATTTCGTCCATTGTCCCAAATTCACGTACGAGAATGCGGGCCGTTGTTGGTCCAACCAAAGGAATGTTAAGCCCTGTAAGTAGCCTCCAGAGAGGCTGCGTTTTTGATCCCTCAATACTATCGAACAGCTTGTCAACTTTTCCTTTGCGCTGTTCAGTCTCGGAAGGCTGCTCAGCGTCTTTCGGCTTTTTCGGTCGCGGTGGTACAAAGCCCTTCTTCGTGATCAATTCGTCGCGGAAGTTAGATAGCCGATAGAGTGATGGGATCCCATCGATCATTTTCCAGTCAAGTAAATCGTTCACGAGTTCCTCACCAAGACCATCAATGTTCATCGCCGGACGCGATCCAAAATAGATAAGTGTTTCACGCAGGCGGGCTGGGCACCCCGGGTTGGGACACCGAATATAAACGCCGCCTTCCTCTTGTTGCACCGGAGTCGCGCATTCAGGGCATATGATTGGATATTCAAAGGTGTTTTCTTTGCCAGTCCGTGCCGCCTCATTCACGCGCAGGATGTGTGGAATGATTTTTCCAGCTTTCTCAACCACAACCAGATCGCCGATGCGAATACCCAGTCGGTCCAACTCGTCGCGATTGTGCAGGCTCGAGCGTGAGACCGTGGTGCCGTCGATTTCGACAGGTTCGAGTTCTGCGACAGGAGTCAATATCCCGGTTTTTCCAACCTGCAAGGTAATCCAAGCAATTCGAGTTTGTGCTTCGTAGCGTTCCCACTTGTACGCTCGCACCCAGCGTGGACATTTGGCCGTTATGCCCAGTTGTTCGCGGTCTTCGAGCGAGTCAATTTTTATGACGAGACCATCGACTTGGAAAGGAAGGTCGGACACATTGGCGATCATATCATTACATACTTGTCTCAATTGATCGAAACCACGCGCTCGTGAAACATTGGGGGTCGTCGGTATGCCGTATGCCTGAATGGATTTGAGGAATTCGCTGTACGTATTCCATGAGATCCCTTCAACGTATCCCATGCCATGTGCCAGGAATCGAAGCATGCGGATATTTCGACGTTTTTTGTGTTCGAGTAATTTCAGCATTCCTGCCGCAGCACTGCGAGGGTTCACTGCTGGATCTTCACTGTCTTTAATCTGACCGGCCTGGAATGCGGAAAACGCTTCATTCAATATGATGACCTCGCCGCGAACCTCAAACGTCGCAGGTGGGTTCTCTACTTGCAAATTCCAGGGCACCTCAGGCATGAGCCTTGCATTAAACGTGACATCGTCGCCTTCGGCTCCGTTGCCTCGCGTGACGGCTTGGACGAACGTGCCATTCTCCCAGATTAACGCAAGAGCGACGCCGTCGATCTTGTATTCCACGGTATACTCGATTGCTTCGCGCTCCAGAGTTTTGCGAAGTCCCGCGTCCCAGTCCACAAGTTCTTGTTCTTCAAATGCATTCTCAATCGATAGCATTGGGATGCGATGGGTAACCGGTTCAAACCCTGGGATCCGTCCGCCGCCGACTTTCTTACTGGGACTGTTCGGCGAATACAACTCCGGATGAGCAGTCTCCAATGCAATCAGCTTTGCCATCAGAACGTCGTATTCGCGGTCGGTGATTTCCGGTTTGGCATCGACGTAGTAGAGCCGGTTGTGGCGTTCGAGTTCTCGACGCAGCGATTCGATTTCTTCGTCCGGGGACAGATTGGCCATTGAGTGATCTCTCGGGAAAGGACATTGATGGCCTTAAAGTGTAAAGTGCCGCACAGGACCAGACCAGCCATCCGGCATCGGCTCTGGAGAATAGGTGCGGTCGTGGATTTCGGTAGGTCCTCCTTGCCGAGGAGGACTTCGCGGCTTGCCGCGACCGGCGACCCGACGAGGTGGAAAGAAGGGCCACGCGGCGACGTGGAGCGGATGGGCGTCCCATGGCGGTTCGCCTTACGGCGAAAGTCCTTTCCGGCAGAAAGGACCTACTTTGAAAATCGTCCGTGACTACCCCACAGAAACAGGAAATCACCATGCAGTCATTACATCTCAGAGTATCGATCCTCGGCATGTGCCTCGCGTTTTGTGTCCAAATGCATTGCCATGCGCAATCGCAACCCAATGTCGTCCTCATCCTGTCAGACGACCAGTCATGGACAGACTACAGTTGCATGGGGCACCCCGTGATTCAGACGCCGAATCTGGATCGACTGGCAACTCGCAGTGCCCTGTTTCGACGTGGGTACACACCGACGCCGCTGTGTCGTCCGTCCCTGATGACGATGATTACTGGTCTGTATCCGCATCAGCATGGAGTCACCGGCAACGATCCAAAGCCAGACAAATCATTGACAGACTTACAATACGCCGGACTTCGGGAACAATTGATCTCCTGCATTGATCAACATCCGACGATTCCAAAACTGCTGGGGAAACACGGCTTCGTGTCGATGCAGTCAGGAAAATGGTGGGAAGGCAATTATTCTCGCGGGGGCTTTACGAATGGCATGACACGAGGATTTCCAAATCGCGGTGGTCGCCACGGGGATGATGGACTTGAAATCGGGCGCAAAGGAATGCAGCCTGTGTTTGACTTTATTGCGGAATCAAAGCACGCGAACAGGCCGTTCTTCCTGTGGTACGCTCCGATTTTGCCCCATGCGCCCCACGATCCGCCCGAACGATTGCTGGCAAAGTACCTCAGCGCTGAACGTCCCATTGAGTTGACAAAGTATTATGCCATGTGTGAGTTCTTCGATGAAACGTGTGGTCAGTTGCTGGATCATCTGGATCAGCAGAAACTCAGCGAGAATACGCTCGTCATGTATGTGACAGACAACGGCTGGATTCAGGCGACACCGGACATGAATCTCGGCAAAGACTGGAATCATGGTTTCGCACCGCGTTCCAAGCAGACACCGTATGAAGGTGGAATTCGTACGCCGATCATGGTCTCATGGCCGGGCAAATTCGCTCCGGCAGAATACCCCGACCTGTGCAGCACTCTGGATGTCCTGCCGACGATCCTTGCCGCGACCGGCCTTGATGCGATGCCCGAGCTTCCTGGGCGAAATCTGCTGCCGCTGATTCAGGACGGCAAGCCACTGGACCGCAGGTACCTGTGCGGCGAAAGTTATTCGCACGATGTGGTCGATCTGAAAAACCACGAAACGTCATTGCAGTACCGTTGGTGCATTGAAGGCAAATGGAAGCTCATTTTGAGCTACGATTGCCCGAAAGATCGATATGCTTTTGTGCATGCCGTGAACGACCGCAATCCGCAATTGTTCGATCTTGAATCCGATCCCCACGAAAAACAGAATCTCGCTGCCGAGCATCCAGAGGAAGTGCGCCAACTCGCCGTTCATCTGCAGGAAACATGGCACGTCGAAAAACCTGTGATCGGGCTGCCGCAGCAACCAGAATCTCCTCATCCCTGATCATCGGTCCGGAACACGATGACATCGAGTCGATCCTGGAGCCGAAGGAGCCACATGTTTGAAGTTCATTCGGCCTACTTCTTTTTCTTTCTGGCCGGCTTATTGCTGTCTGTAGATTGCTCGACTTGCTGATCAGATTCAACAGGTCGGGCGTCTGCAAACTGATCGAGCGCCGATTGCAGCTTCCGTGCAGCGGCGGCAGGGGTGTCTTCGAGCGAACTGATTTGGAGCGGATTTTTCTCATTCGGATCTTTCGTGAGATCGAAGAACTCGCCGGTACGGTTGCGGATGTTGCAGCGACCCGTCATCAGCTGCACGCGCGTCGGAGTACGTAAATCGTCCGCCGTGTGCAGGGAAGCGAACGGGGTCGACAGCAGAAAGATCAAAAGTGCGTTTATGGTTTTCATGGGTTGTCCTGGAGTTCGTCAAGGCTCAGGGAGACACAACATTTCGCAATGCAGCGTTCGGAGCCGCTTGTGGATCGTGACGGCGATTTTCCGGGCGACCATTTGACATCCTTGCTTTTATTGAACTAGAACTTGTTCCATCAATGACAAATCGATCGTGCCTCACATCGTCTTAACCTGGCCCAAACGGCGTGTGACGCTGGATCATGCGACTTCCGCAGAAGTCTGATTGTTGCCGCTCAAAGATCAAACAGGAAACCGAAGCATGAAGAACTTTTTGAAGTCCATCGCATTCACAATCGTCCTCAGCAACGCGTTGCCAGCGGCAGCGGCAGAAACCGTGCCACCGGTGCGGATGGGGGCCGGGGCGATGACATTCGACACGGTGCCAGGCTGGGGACTTGGCGAAGACGGCAAGTCGGTCATTGGTCCGACTCACGGCAGTGTCGTGATCGACAAGGCAGGCAATATCTATACCAGCGCCGATATGGGCGTGTTTGTCTTCTCGCCGGACGGCAAGGTGATTCGCCGTTTCGTCGGGGACGAGTATTCCAGAATCCATGACATGGAAATCCGCGATGAAGCCGAAGGAGAATTCATCTACGGCGCTCGCAACGCCAATGCGGAAGGGATCAAGTTCAGCGCGGAAACCGGCGACATTGTGCTGAAGCTGCCGTTCCCGAAAGAATCAGGCCTTGAACTGACAAAGTTCAATCCCACGGCGATCACGGTCGCTCCAAACGGCGACATCATTCTGTCCGATGGCTACGCCAGCAACTACATTTTTAAGTTCGACAAGACTGGCAAGTACCTGATGCACTTCGGCAGCAAAGGGAATGATCTGAAGCAATTCAACACGGCGCACGGCATGACGCTGGACACCCGTTACGAGCCGCCTCGCCTGCTGATCTGCGATCGCAATCACGAACCGAAGGGGCGTTTGCTGCACTACGATCTGGACGGCAACTTTATCGAAGAAGTGATCACCGGCCTGGGAATGCCGACCTCCGTCGCGATACATGGCGATTTCGTTTCCGTGCCCGATTTGCAGGGACGAGTCGTGATCCTGGACAAGAGTAACAAGATCATCTCAGTTCTCGGCCACAATCCGGATCCGGCGAAAGGCGGCAGCTACAATGTGCCTCAGGAGCAGTGGATCGAAGGCATCTTCAGCGGCACACACGGATCATACTGGGACAACGACGGCAACCTGTATGTGCAGGACTGGAACGTCTCCGGCCGCATCATGAAGCTGGTACGCATTACCAAGTAGAGCGGGCACGTGTTTGAGCAGGATGGACATTCATGTCCGTCGTGTCACGATGAATAGATGTCAGGCGTCGATTGAGGCTGTTTCGGTCGAGGCAGGTACCTCATTCTTCACTGTCGAAGCAACAAGCAACTGCAGGGCACCAATAAAGACGACCGTGAATCCAATGTCGCCAGGAACGTGCCGCGTGCAAATGGGATGGCATTCACGAAGCAGGTTGTCAGTCCGGCGAGCGTTCGCGGATCGGTACTGCCCGGCTTCGTGCGGCATGCCATACGCCAGGTTGCTGATCAGGAAGAAGGCCACAGCGGCAAGCAATCCTGTTCCAATCGCTGCCTGGATGTGCTTTGGCTGAATCCACCGTCCCATCGCGAAGATTGCAACATAAGCGGCGTAGTCAGGCCACGAACCGTAAAATCCGTGGCCGGTTTTCGCTTCGATAATCCCGTCTGTGAGTGCTCGACACCAAGCAGAATCAAAATTCCCAGCCATGCCGGTCGCACCACGGCTCCACAGAGAACGGCCAGGCTGCGAAAACGGAGAAGTTCATGTGGGGCGATCGATCAGACGCAGGGACACGGCAATCGCACATGCCACCGCAACGACGATCCAGGATGTTCTGTTCATAGGAATCACTTCATGCAAAATCGGCATTGAGAATTGGAGATATTGTCAATGGGCCGCTCGCCGCAAACGATCGTTCAGGGCGACGCCCAGGCCGTAAGCAGGAAATTCATGGACGATGATAACGTCCAGATCGGACGCGTCGAGAGTTCTCAGGGCCGCAAAGAAATTTGCGGCACAAGTTTGCAGATTTTCTTCGTCACACAGGGAGATAATTCTCGCAAATCGGCCGGAAAACGGTTGTTTGCCTGCCGTAAGCAGCCCGCAACGCAGTCCCGCGATTGGTTCTGCGGATTGTCCTTGGCTGATCACTGTCAGCCGTGTGCCGGGTGCGTAATGGCGGCTGAGCATGCCGGGGGACGGTTGAGCCGCATCGTCCTGCGACGGATCAGACTTTGCAATTTCCACAGGGCCGATGAGGCGTTCGATGTTCTCCACGGGACATCCGCCGTGCCGCAGCAGAATTGGCTGCCAGGTCATCAATGACAGCACTGTCGATTCAAGTCCAACCGCGCAGGGGCCACCATCAACAATGCAATCGACCTTGCAACCCAGGCCATCAGCGACGTGTCTTGCCGTGGTCGGACTGATGCCTCCGAACGGATTGGCACTGGGGGCGGCGACCGGGCAACCGGCGGCTTTCAGAAGTTCAATGGCCACCGGATGACGTGGTATGCGGATGCCCACGCCAGGCAAACCCGCCGTCACCAGGTCGGGGATGATTTCGCGTTTCGGAAGGACGAGAGTTAAAGGTCCGGGCCAGAATTCACGAGCCAACAAACGAGCCGTTTCAGAAAAATGGCTGACAAGACTTTCAACCTGCGAGAGTTCGGCAACATGCACAATCAGGGGATCAAACGTCGGGCGTTGCTTGGCTTCAAAGATTCGGGCGACCGCAAGCGGATTGGTCGCATCGGCCCCCAGCCCGTAAACCGTTTCGGTTGGAAACGCAACAAGATGCCCTGTTCGCAGCAACTCGGCAGCGGATTGAAGACTGGTGGCACATGCGTTCATGCGAGACATTACTTCGCCAGATCGACGCAGATGATTTCTTTGTCATTGCGAATGTAGGCGTGCTTGTTTGCAAAGGCTGGCATGCTCCAGACGACCTCGCGTCCAAACGCCGTGTTGGTCTGGTCAATCACTTTGACGCGATCGATTTCGGTATAGCCTTCCGGTGACAGCTTTGCGAACAGCAATTCTCCCAATTCATTGAATAGGATGTATCGATCCTCGTGACGCACGATGAAAGCCGTCTCTGAGCCAGCGGCGCGACGTCCAATCGGAGCGGGAGTTTCCCACAGACGCTCTCCCTCAGGAATCGAGACAGCGCGCAGGACGCCCTTCTGATCCAAACCATACCGGATGTTTCCATCAAGGATCGGTTGCACGTTGACGGGACAGATGATGTTCTGCTTGTCGCGCCAGACTTCAGTGGCGGCAGGCATTGCGGGATCCATCTGAATCAGCAGGTTCCGATTGCTGTAACCAGCGACGTAGAGATAATCACCAACCATGACCGGCGACATGATAATGGAGCCGTTGGATGCTTCGTATGGGATCGACCAGTATTCCTTGCCGGTCTCCGGGTCAATCGACGACACCGCATTCGGACGCAGCAGAATCAATTGCCGCACACCGCCGTGACTGAAAATTGTGGGCGGTGAATAACCCTGTTCCGGTGATGTCGTACTCCTCCAGACTTCCTTTCCATCGTGTTTGTTGAATGCCACGATATGGCTACCTTCGCCGCCGGCGAGACACAGGAAATTGTCACCGTCGATCAGGGGATGAGCTGCATAGCCCCAGAGAGCCGCCTTGGTGCCGTAGTCCGGCTTCAGATCGTGCGACCAGATCACTTTGCCATCGGCAGTGTTCAGGCAGAAGAGATTGCCTTCGGCACCCAGTGTGTAAACACGGTTGCTTTCGACGTTCGGCGTGCAGCGCGGGCCAGCCGGGTACGAGATCGCATACTTGACGGGATACTCGTGGCTCCACAGGACTTTGCCGGTGGTTTCATCCAGGCATTGGATGCGTTCCTTTCCGGTGAATTCTTTGCGGTCGAAGTTATCGACTTTCACGTCGTCGGTTGTCACGTAGTCGGTAATGAAGACGCTGCCGTCTGCAACCGCCGGACCCGCATAGCCTCCGGCGATGGGCGTGCGCCACAGCACTTTTGGTCCGCCCTCGGGAAACTTCTCGACAATCCCGCTTTCACGCC
>JBBJME010000200.1:0-13063 GCA_037719765.1 Planctomycetaceae bacterium | reverse complement strand
GCAGGACACTGAAGTCCCAGAATCCCGTCGACAAGGCGCTCAGGCCCGTGAAAATCGAGTAGACGATAATTGTCGCCAGCATCGTTTTGACACGTCCCCAGCGGTCCCCGAGGACACCAAAGAACAGACCTCCGGTCGCCCAGCCGATCAGAAAGATGGATGTCGCATAGCCGCCGTACTCTTTTCGTTTCGCACCAAGGTATAAGCTCTCTTCGGATGTGAGATTCTGTTTTTCGAACTCTGCCTGGCCCGGCGCCAGTGCAACCTTGCCGTCCTGTTCCGCTGCCTGATCGGGAACCCGTGATGCGTTCCACAACTTCCCCAACTCGACGCGGCGGGTCTCCGGCATCTCTGAGTCATCAAGACTCTGAATGCTGATCAGTTCATTCATCGCCAGAGGGCGAGCTAGTGTGAACAACTGCTGATCCATGGTGTCAAAGAGCCAGCCGAGAGCTGCCACAACGAACACAAACCAGTGGTAGCGGTTCAGTAGTTTGTACCAGGGGCCGCTGGACGCGGCAGGTTGTTCGTCGGATGACGAGGAAAAATCAGCGTGCAAGGATATCTCCTGCGGATTGGATCATGGGTGATGCGATTTGGATGCGGGAAACCAGCCTGATCGAAAATCGTCATGCTCGGTTCCGTTGGGCGGATCTGTCACACTTTGTCAAATGCGGTGCTCTGGTTCAACCATCCGCTCCTGCCAAATTCAGGGATCGGGCAATTTGTCGAGAATCAGTCCTGGAGTTCGAGCGATCGCGGTTGCCAATGTCGCCTTTCGCACCACGAAAGCAGCGTTTTTTTGCGGAGCGAAAGACGACATTGGAAGTGCCATCCGCAACCGCGCGAGACAAACATCTCACGCTGCCTGCAGAGCGAATCAACTGGCAGATTCAGGTTTTGCCGGTTTTGGGCTGCCCGCCGATTTGCAGTCTTCTGCATCCGGCACAAGTTCAAACGCATTCAGCACTTCTGCCGGGACGCGACAGAGTTGCATGGTCGCAAACTTCACAAAAGCCCAGTTGGTGGAGGCAATCGCAAGTTGCTTTCCATCGGCCATTCGCAGCAGTTCATAGCGACGCATTGAGGTGACTCGCTTCATGTCGGCCACCCATGTGCGTATGACGATTTCATCACCGAAAAACGCAGGCACCAGGTATTCAATGAAATGCGATCGGACGACCCAGCCCTGGCCCAACTCATGATAAGCCTTCGACGGCCAGCCCTGAGCCGCTGAATGCGCGATTGCGGCATGCTGCATCCACCGCAGGTATTCGATATTGTTGACATGTCCGACGCCATCGATCTCGTCGGCTGTCACTTGGTGTCGATACTCAAAAATTGCGGGCATGCTTGTTCGGCCGTCTTTTGCTAGCTGAGTCGCAAGGGGCGTGTGAAGTTCATTATTCAGACGGAACTCTTTTCAGCAACTCATCCGGACGACAAATCAGCCCGTGATGAATCACCATCTCAATACTCCGTGAGTGGCGAATATCGTCCAGTGGATTCTCAGTCAACAACAGAATGTCGGCGGTCTTGCCCACCGAGACTGATCCGAGGCGTTCCTGTTCGCGAAGGACTGTGGCGTTGGTCAAGGTCGCGGCCGTTAGTGCGGCAGCCGGCGGCAATCCTGATTCCACCAGCATTTCCAGTTCCTGATGGAGTGCAAAGCCAGGCGTAACCTGCGGTTCCGGCGAATCCGTCCCCACCAGCAGCGGCACTCCAGCGCGATAGAGCTTGCCGGTCAATTCCTGATACTTGGCGAATTCACGGCGTCGCTCTTCGAGTGATCCGCCCTGTGGACAGCCGGTTCGCTGCAGATAGACCGGCCAGAATTCGCGCAACCGTTTGGGGACGAGGGCATGGTCGGGATGATTGTGGACCTCGGCCACATCGGGCAGCAGAATCATGTTTCGAAAGACGGCGAGCGTCGGATCGACAAAAGTCCTGCGTTGAGCCAGTTCCGCCACCAGCGATTCACAAAGCGGGTTGTTGAGATCCAGTTGCCCGCGGTGGCCTGGCTGACTTGTCACCTCCGGCGGGATCACATAGTTGAACACCGACCAAATATGTTCCAGACCATCCACGCCGTCGGCCACCGCATCCTGCGCTGAGTAATTTCCAAGGTGAGCCGTGACAAAAAGTCCTCGGCGATGGCTTTCATCAATGATGGCCCGGCCGACCGGTCGCGATGTTCCCGCATAGATTTTCACAGTGGTAATGTCCCACTCCGCAAGGTCGTCAAACAGCTCGGGCACCCTGATCGGATCGGTCACTGCACGACCAACATCGCGATGAATCGGAGGATCAGCGTCGAGCAGCGGACTGCAGGTGAAAACACGCGGGCAGAATTCCGGATGCGCTGCTGCAAATCGTGCGACAAGTGTGGCGGCCACGACTTCGTCCCCGGTACTGCGAATCGAAGTGACACCTGCCGCAAGATAGAGCGGCAGCACTTCATCGCCCGTCACATGTGCGAAGTCGAGTACATGGACCACATGGACATGAGCATCAATCAACCCCGGAAGTACGAACTTCCCGCGCCCATCGATTCTCGTCGCGTCAGCGGGTATATTCGGAGTATCATTCTTCCCTGCCACATGGACAATCTGCGATCCTTGAATCACGATCGTCTGCTCCGGCAGCATCGTCCCGGATTCGGAATCAAACAGATTGCAGCACTCGATCACGACAGTCGATTCAGCCGCCGACACGGTCGCATGAACGGACATGAAGAATGTCGCGGCGACTGCCGCGAGGCAGAGGCGAATTTCGGGGCTACTGATCGGACCGGCATAAGGCATCTGCGAATCACTCCGTTCATCTGTCGGACCCCGGCGGGCGATCTGCGATTTGCTTCAGGTTTTGTCGGTGCCCTGAATTGACGCCTCAAACTGCTGTCGCAAGTCGTCCGGAATTCGAGTCACGCGCTGGGCGTCGTAATCGAAGACGACGATGACGGAAACGCCCTCAGCCACGATTTCGCCCTGTTCTCGACTGACGATGGCGTGCGTGATGTCGGCACTGGAACGACCCGAGCGTGTGATTTTCGAGCCGATGTAAACAGTATCCGGGAATCGCAATTGCCGCCGGTAGTCGCATTTCACTGAAGCCAGAATCGGGCCCAGTCCAGTACCGCTCATCGTGACGGCTGAATGACAGTCATTGAGCAAATCGACTCGTGCGGATTCGAACCAGCGAAAGTAGACGACGTTGTTAACATGCCCGAAGGCATCCTGATCGCCCCATTGCACGGGCAGGCAGGTGATGGTTTGATACCCGGCCAGCCCGGTGCGAATATCAGCGGGGACATCCGTAAAATCCGTCATTTGCATCTTTCGCCACTAGGGTGACTTCGTCGTCACTCGATTCAAAAATTTCAGAAGCAACGGGAATGCGGGATCTGCCATACCGCCGTGATCAAAGCCATCCATCTCATGGAGCGTGTCATCGGGATGTTCGACAATCTTCAGCATTCTCCACATGTATGCATTTTCTTCGCAGCGTCCCAGCATTTCCTGTTCGCGATCACCAGTAATCAGCAGGATCGGTGGAGCATCCTTTCTCACATGATAAAGCGTAGCAAAGACATCGATTACTGGTTCAGGAGATTTATCGCATCATAGCCACGGACACAATGCGGGGGACACTTGTTTCTGCGGACACCCATTCGAGGCACGCGTGACCGGCAGACATATGGTCGGCAATCTCGTGCATACAGATCCCTGCGGCCAGCAGGATAATGAGATCGCCGTTGCGGATCGGCTGACCTCCATTCTGTTCAATCACCTGCGGCAGGCGTGCCATGATGGTTGGCACGGCGGCTGAAATCGTGTTGCCAAAATTGTTGAGGTTATTCAGGAACTCGAAGTCAGGATACTCAAGTCGCGCAGCGGCGATGAGTGCCTTGAGCAGTTTTCCGGAGGGCTGATGCGGAATGACAATCACGCGCTGATCAGGACGCAGATCGATGGTCGCAACAGCCGAACGCAGGTTGTTGAGCATCAGTTCGATGCCATTCAAGAATACGGTTTCCGCATTCATCCGCATCACGGTACGACTGATGGCTTCGCCTCGAAATGTGTAGACCTGTCCCGTTTCCTTCCTGAACAGAGGATCGGGATTGGGGCGCAGCGATGGGGAAATGACAAAGTCATCCGCGCGGATCACAGAGATCGGGAATCCAGCATTGCGTTCGAGCACGACACCGGTTGCTCCGGCCGACACGATTCCACAGAACAGTCGGTCTGATCCGTCATGCCAGGTTTCCGGTGTTTCGACATTCAGCAGCGCGATGCGTTTGATGCTTCTGCGATCGGCGAGCAGTAACGTGCCTTCCTGCAGCACCTTCAGGAATCCGCTGCACCCGAAGTTATACGGTCGCACGGTCTGCGGCGGGAGCCTGTAGCGTCGCTCTACATCTGCGGCCAACTGTTCGGCCGCTTCATCATCCACACCGGAATGACACAACATGATGACCGGAAAGTCCGCCGCGGCGTATTCGGAAACACGGCAGAGTTTGTCGAAGACCGCTGTCGCCAGATCGAGCGCCGTGACGCCCGGTTTCAACATGCGACGCAGCGAGATCCCCGTTGATTTCTGGACAGAATCAACGCTGGCAAATCCGGATTTTTGTCCAAGGCACGACAAACGCACGACCGTGGGATTATCGATCCTGTCAAAGAGATCGACACGGTCAAACACATCGACGAAACATGACAGTCCAGGCGTTGCGTCCTGATCGACTGCGCTTTCATCCATGGACATCTCCAAACAATGTGAAGCGGCCCGATTCAACAAACTGGCCGCACTTCGCGAATACAGACAGGTGACTGCTCACACGAATTACGCCTGAATTTCGTAACCCTTGCGCTGTTCGCGAGCCTGCCATTTTGCCGCGTCAGCATCGCCCACAATCTGCTCTGTATCCGGATCCCAGTTGAGCGTACGGTCCAGGCGAATCGCGATATTAGCCAGATGGCACACCGTCATCGCACGATGATGACTGTGGACATCACTGATCGGCTGAGTCCGGTCCACAATGCACTCGAAGAAATTCTTCATGTGATTGCCGGGCTGCTTGCCTTTGTAAAGTGTCTTAAGTGTTTCCTCCTTGAGGGGATTGTCCTTCATGCTGTCCACTGCCGCACCGGTCAGTTTGCCTCGGTTCACAAAGATGCGACCGTCGGTGCCTTCCAGCATGAGGCCATTGTCGAAGCCCAGTTCTTTCGCATCGTTGCGGATGTGCAGTACCGCATTGTTTTTGAAAGTCGCCGTGACATGGAATTCCGTGGCGGTGTTGTACTGCGTGGCATCTGTCGGCATCCCGTTTTCAAATGGAACGGGATGTTTGGCCATGACCGGTTCCACTTTCACTGGCCCCGTGTTTTCCAGATTGAAGGCCCAGGCAGCGATGTCCACATGATGCGCGCCCCAGTCGGTCATCTTGCCACCGGAGTATTCATACCACCAGCGAAACTCATAGTGACAGCGAGAATTTCCGTATTTGCCGTCGGTGTCTTTGAAGCGATACTCAGTCATCGGAGCCTGTCCCAGCCACATGTCCCAGTTCAGGCCCTTCGGCACGTCGGCAACATCAATCGGCCCGCTCGATGGAGCCCCGCCGATGGCGACAGTCACAGTCCTGAGTTCGCCGATCCGACCTTCACGTACTAACGCCACCGCACGCAGAAAATTCAGATCCATTTCGCTGCGTTGTTGAGTTCCCACCTGGAAGACCCGACCGGTTTCGTCGAGAACTTTTCGGATCAGTTTGCCTTCGTCGATGGTCAAAGTCAGCGGCTTTTCGCAGTACACGTCTTTGCCGGCTTTCATCGCTTCGATGGCGATTTTTGTGTGCCAGTGATCGGGCGTCACGATGGTCACGACGTCGATATCCGATCGATCCAGAATTCTCCGATAGTCTTCGTACATATCGACCGTGCGTTCTGCTCCGGGCTTGCTCTGCATTTCCAGAGCCTTCGCCTTGCCTTTTTCGACATGTGTCTGATCTACGTCGGAGACAGCCGCACAGTCGGCAAAGGCCATTGCATTCGGGCCGACGGCATTCCAGCGATCACCCGTCCCGATGCAACCCAGAATCGGACGTTCATTCGGACTGCGGAACGCGGCGGCAAACGATGACGGTGCGAACCAGTACGGGGATGCGGCGGTTGCAAGTCCAGCCAGGCTAGCCTGTTTCAGAAATCCGCGACGAGATCGAATTGCCATCAGTTGAGACTCCCGTGAGATGAGAAATGAGAGGTCAGGCATGCGTCAATTGCGGTGAGCCCGCAGTGAATTCACATATTTGCCCGGGGAGACAGTCTACCCATTCAGCCGCAGGACTTCCAAACCCGCAGGCAGATTCATCTGACGTTCAGGAAGAATTCCGCGTTTGTACAGCAGGATTATCCCGAAGAGGCAAAGTTTACCTGGTGATTTGACGCCGTTTGACCGTAGACAAGCACGTCAACGTGACAAACGGAGGGATGTGCTGAATCAAAAATGGGTACAAAAAAACGGCTTCAACTGCTTTCGCAGTTGAAGCCGCTGTGGATGAACGCTCGCAAATAAACAAGTACAGGAGAACTGACTGCTCATCTCCGTATGAACCACGCGAGCATCGTCCGGCAACCCCGGACGCAGGATGGAAACCGCCTTAGACAGCGCCAACTGCCTGAAGCGAAAGAACCCGATTTGAATTTGGTGTGGGGCAGAAGTGTCATCCATGGCCGCACACCGAAGGATAGTACAGTAAAAAGCAAAGGTTGTGCCAAGTACTTGCACCCCCTTCACAAAGTCAACGATTTGAATGAACATCACTGTTCAGAACATCAGTGCCGGTTGATTTTAGCGGAGAAAGAGTGATTGCCAAGAACTTTTGCAAAAATCCCAATCTTCTGAAATAATGCTGAACGAGCCGAACGTGATCGTGGCAGCGATGCGTTTCGCGGCAATTCCCTGTAGCAGATTCGTACATTGAGGATTCACAGTTGGAACGCGAGCAACTGGCCTCAACATGACCGGCCAGATTCATTAAACTTGCTCGCTCAAAGTTAACGATGGCTGTCAACTTCTCCCGATCTTCACCACAACCGCCGGTAGGGCATTTTTCTTCAGGGCACGGAAGCCGATGAAAATTCGATCGCGCTGGTTCAACATGATTCTGTCGTATCTGGCAACTTTCTGCCTTCGGCTGTTGTTCCTGACAGTCCGCGTGGAATATCGCAGGATCGTTGACGATGCCACCCCATATGCCCGGCCGCAGAATACGCAGCGATTCACGTTCTGCATGTGGCATGATCAAATTGTGCTGGCCGTCTTTTCGCTGCGCACCTGGAATCTGGCTGGACTCATCAGTCAGCATCGCGACGGCGGCTACCTCGCGGATTCTGTGCTGATTGCCGGAATTCAACCCGTGCGTGGCAGCACAAGTCGCGGTGGTGCAGAAGCCGTTCGCGAAATCCTCGATCGCCCTGATCTGCACCTGGCGATGACTCCCGATGGTCCTCGCGGACCGCGTCGAGCAATGAAGGAAGGCATCGTCTACATTTCCTCGCGTTCAAATCGTCCCATCGTGCCGACGGCATTGGTCTGCAATCGTTACTGGACGATTCCCGGACACTGGTCCGACATGGCAATCCCAAAGCCATTTTCAAAAGTGATCCTGATCGCCGGCACGCCGATCGATGTCCCGTCCGATTTGCCTCGCGAAGAAATGGCGATGTGGGCTGAATTCGTGAACACAGAAATGGGACGACTGGAATTGATCGCCCTGCGTATGCAAGAGGGCGACGCTGCAGCAGCGGACGAAGTTGATCGCACCGCAGATCCCGCATATCGGCCACGGTCGCAGCCAAATAGTTCCGCATCCGCAGCGGCATGACTGAAAATCCATACGAAACACCAGCAACGCGGCCAGCCGGCAGAGAGGCCCGCCGAGCCCTGTGGCGGCGGTAGTTGATGTATCCGCACTGTCGGCAGCCTGGAATCTCTGCCATCCCGCAAAAATCCGCTTCAGGACGGACTCGTTACCAATACGCGCTGGGCTCAGGTTACACTCGATTTCACAAACCCACATGGCAGCTTTTTGCAGGTGAATTGTTGTTTCAAAATCGGGAACAAATCATTTCGATGGATTCTCGATCGCGGCTTTGAGCTTGGCGACGAAGTCCTCTGGCTTCATGCGGTCGGAGTTTTTCTTGCCAACGTAGCGGAACAGTTCACCGCCGTCGCTGTTCAAAACCACGAGTGCAGGAAAGTGGACGGACTGGCCGTGAAACTTGTAGCCGTTAGGAATGTCGAACTCTTCGGCCAAACGTGCGTCGGGATCACGATAAATTACGGGGAGATCCTGCAGACCGTCCTGGCTAATATTTTCAGCCCAGGCTTTGATCTCATCGACGCTGTCGGGCTTGAGAAACAGGTGTACCACATCGGGAGTGTCCTTAGCGAGCTTGGCATAGTCGTGCGTGTACTTGAGGCAATACGGACATTCGGTCTTCAGCAAAAAATGCAGCGCAATCACCTTACCTTTTTGTTCAGACAGCGTGAATTTCGTGTCGTGCGTCGGAGATACAATCGTAAAGTCTTTAGGATTCGCGGCGAGTGCTGCGACGGCTGTTAGCGAGAAAATCGAAAATAGCCCCATTCGCTTTTGGTTCATTGTCATCGGGAAACTGCCTTCTGGAATAAGAACTTGACTGAATTAACTTGCTCGAATTTCGTGTTCTGCGGGTGACCGCCCGCTGCAAAACCGGTGTGTTTTTGCGCAGGCGGATTTCACTACAATCAACAGAAATCACTCCTCGGCCAGCAAAAGATCGACCGCACTTTCGATGGTTTTGTCTCCGGTCGCGCCCTTCCAATTCAGCTCGCCTGGCCACCACATCCGGATATAACCCTGCTTGTCCACAACGTAGACGCAAGGCCACATCGTATTGCCCCACGCCTTCCAGTTCTCAGATGCCAGGTCGATCAGGATTGGAAACTTCAAATCACGTTCACTGGCGGCGGCCTTGACAGCATCTGCGTCTCGTTCAGGACTCGTTTCTGGAGTCTGAATACCGATCACCACAACGCCTTTGTCGGTCAATTCCTTATGCCATCGCTGATAGATTCCAAAATTGGCGTGACAGTTATGACACTGGAATGCATAGAAATGAACCAGCACCACTTTGCCACGCAATTCCCGCAGTGAGAGTGGCGACGAATTAATCCAGTTTTCTACCGGGGCGAACTCCGGAGCGAATGCGTAGACGCGCTTCAATCTGGTCGTGTCGAAAGGATCGCCCACCAGCGATTTCAGTGTTCGCCTCTGCTCGGGTTGCACGATCTTCAACATCCCGTCGCCCTCAGCCTTGGTGGCTTTCTCAAACCTGGCTTGTAGACTCTTGATCTCCGAGTCACCGAACTGAGTGCGAGAGAGAGCCAGTTTTGCTTCGTCCGTGGTGCGAGCCAGTGCGGCCAATTTGAGTAGATGAGACGACTGCAGACCAACTTGCTTCGCGACGTCACTGCGCAACAGCATTCTGCCACCCTGCGCTTGGAATTCCAACTGTTGCAGGCGTTTTTGATGCGTTGGTGTGGTCGATTTGCTGAACCAATCCCAGACCTGCGTCTCCAATTCATGATTCACGGCGAGTTGCTCATCGGCAGCCAGGATGCGAGATGGAAACCATTGTGCATCCACCTTGCGCAACATCGCTTCCAAATCGTTGATTTGTTTTTCGGAAAGCTTCAGTTCCTTGTGAACTTCGGGTGCGTGCACAAGACCTAACAAGCATTGAGGAATGAGACTGCCGTAGTCGGGGGTCGTTTCTTGAGCGGCAATGTTTCGCTGCGCCGCAGCGATCAGGCTGACGACACAAGCAGCACAGCAGATGGCCTTCATGAACATGGTTTCATTCTCTCTCAAGAGCAAGTCGAGAAATACGGCGAGGCAACGTCTGTTCCCAGGACAGAATCTCGGTTGATACGGCTGCTATTTGTGATCCGTCACCATCGCCAGCATGGCGGTGAAATCGTCCGGCCACATGCGGTCGGTGTTGTTCTTACCAACGTAGCGAAACAGTTCTCTACCGGAACTATCGAGTAACAGGAGTGCCGGGTGATGCATGACCTGCCCGTGAAACCAGTAGTCCTCAGGAATGCCGAATACTTTGGCCAGACTTGAGTCCGGGTCGCGATAAATGGCGGGTGGGCTATTCAGTCGATCCTTACTGATGTTCCGGGACCAGACTTTGATCTCGTCGGCGCTATCAGGCTTGAGAAAGAGATGCACCACATCGGAATCAGATGTCACACGTTGGGCATAGTCATGCGCCAATTTGAGGCAAAACGGACATTCGGTCTTCAGTAGAAAGTGTACCGCAATCAATTTGCCCTTCTGCTCGGACAGCGTGAACTTTTCGCCGTGCGTCGGTGATTCAACGACAAAATCGCTTGCTCGACCGTTGAAGGCCATCTTCGCGCCACTGTGATTCGCGATAGAAGATTGCCTCCAACCGTATACACCGATCATCACCATTGCGGACAGGCACAACAAGGTGACGGCCGCGATCATCTGATTTCGCCGTGCAAAGCAAGAAACTCGCAACAAGCATGCGGCGCTCGTTGACGAACAAATGCCGGAGCTCATCTTTGTGCGCTTCGAACGCATGCTGATATGAGTGCCATCTTCCGGCAATTCCGCAGGGACATGGCTCAAGTACTTCAGCCCCAACTCCAAATCGTGATGCAGAAACCACAGCCGCCTCGCATCCACGCCGGTCCGCAGAACGGCCTGCAATTCTTCGTGTTCTGTCTCCGTCAGCGTCCCCTGTGAGCAGTCTGTAAACAGTGCATGCAGGCGCCGCTGCTGATCGGGTGTCATAAGGTGCCCTCCTGTAAGCGACGCTGAACGCACTCGATCAATCGTCGCCGAAGTAAAGTCAACTTGTTGTAGAGCGTGCGTGGCGCCCGATTGAGTTGAGTCGCCAAATTGGCGATCCCTCCGTGCTCAGCGTAAGCCGCGCGCAAAAGTTCACGATCGGAAAAACCGACGGCGTTCAAACACAGCTCCAGGGCAGCGATACGTCGCCCCTGATGTTCGAGATCGCCGAGCCGTTCCGAAGCCAAAGTTGCAAGCAATTTGTCATCGAACTTCAAAGGTGATCGTGCCGCCAGTCGCTGAAAATTCTTCGCCTCGTAAAAGCAAATCGTGCTAGCCCATGCGACGAAATTACTGCCAGCGTCATATGTTTCGAACTTCTGCCACATCAACAGACTCGAACGCTGCAAAACATCCTGCGCGTCGTGCCAACGCCCGAGCAGCGACATCAAATATCCCAGCAGCTTGTCATGCGCCGCCGTGAGCAGCGTCACGAATTCTTCGTGTCGGTCTCTGGTTTCGGAAGTTACCCTTTGATCCGTCACAAGAATGATGTCTCGGTAGCCGTGCCTGTCGATCCAATCCGCGAATTCATCGGAATGATAAATTGTGATTCACTACCAGCATATGTCGCAACATCGTGAAATTGACTGGCCATTTCTTGCAAGCAGCCACAATTCAGATGACCTGCCCCCTTCTACCGAGTCCAGTTGTGGGATGATATCCGCAATTCATCTTTCCGCCAGCTTTCGGCAGCCACGCAAGGCGTGCAACTTTCGCAATCGTATCGACGGGGACTGAACATCCAGAGCAGCACAAGGATACAGTATTCATCCAAATGGAGGTCGCGATTTCCAGCGGAATCGCGTTCTGTACCAACTTGGTGCAACCGAGCGAGGAGCGGCTTGAGCTTGTCAAAATCCTTGAGTCCCTGCAGATCGGACGGCTCAATCACACGCTTTGGCTTCCGCCCGCGACGGCGTTCATGCGTGTTGTGGAAGAAACGTGGGAAATCGTGCCTCTGCCGATTGATGGGGTAACGCTACGGGGGTCATCCAAAGTTCGCATCGACAGATTCGCCGTGTTTATCAGGGCAGGCAGGAAATGGACGTTCAAGGGCTGCAAGATCGGGTTCCTTTGGCGTGTGCTGGTCGAGTGCTTTTTCGGCAATTACGATGTATCCTGTTCGTGGTTGGCGAGACTGCAACTCCACAATCAATGCTGCGTCAGCCCATCAGCTTGTTTTCTTGTCCGGTATTTCGGGCGGCTCGGTTGCCGATCCCTGGACCGCTCGCCTTAGCAGGCGTTTGCGTTGCGTGATGACGCTGCATGATGAATTTATGATCTCACACTTGGTCTCCTGAGGAACTGTCCCATGATTCGCTTGTCACACGCTGTCCCCACCTTCGCAGCATTGGCCATAGGTCTGTTGACTTTGATCAGTCAGGCTCAAGACGATCCTCAGCCAGCGCCGCTGACACCGGCCGCTCGCATCGACGGGACTGGCCCCGGTTGGAAGCCGCTCGGCAAGGACGATTTTGTCAACGTCAACTGCGACGAAAATACATGGTCGTTTCCCGAAGGCGAAATTCACTGCACCGGCAGTCCGGTCGGTGTCATGCGGACAAACACGGAACTCACCAATTTTGAACTGGTCGTCGAATGGCGTCATTTGAAGTCTGCCGGTAACTCGGGCGTATTTCTGTGGGCCAGTAAGGAATCACTTTCCGCGTTGAAACGCAACGGGCTGCCAGCGGGAATCGAGGTTCAGGTTTTGGATCACGGCTACACGGAAAACTACCGCAAACAGACCGGCAAGGAACCGGACTGGTTTACGACGAACGGCGACGTGTTTCCAACCGGCAATGCCGACATGACACCGTTTCCACCTGTGGCCCCCGGTGGCAAACGCAGCTTTCCCAGCAAGAATCTGAGTCACGGAGTCGGCGAATGGAATCACTACTATGTCCGTGCGATTAACGGGGAAGTCAGGCTCTGGGTGAACGGCGAAGAAGTCTCCGGAGGCAGAGACTGTAAACCCGCGAGCGGTTTTCTGTGCCTCGAATCCGAAGGTTCACCGATTGAATTTCGCGGGTTAAGAATTCGCGAACTGCCGTAGTATGCACCCACGCACAAGTTTTCGCATACAACTTGTTTAACCGCGTGCCCATCGGGCCGCGTTTTACTCGC
>JBBJME010000199.1:0-13065 GCA_037719765.1 Planctomycetaceae bacterium | reverse complement strand
TTTTCAGGCCCAACGGGCCGACGCTATGTCAGCCCAGGGCAACGCCCTGGGAAATAGTTCCACACGATGATTTCCAGCCCCAACGGGGCGGTAGTAATTTTTGCAGTGACCAGCTCGAATCTGTTTAGGTCCGCCCCGTTGGGGCTTTTCGTGCTTGACATCCCCGCACCCAGGGCGTTGCCCTGGGCTGACTTATGGCTGGCCCGTCGGGCCGGAACGCAAACTGAATTTCACTCAAACGCTGCGGAGTTGATAAGGGAACCGTCAAATTTCGCGTTGGCGATACCGTGCATGACATTGATTGCCGACCAGGCGACGCGATTGCGATGGCAGTCCACTATTCACCGATTCTGCCGTTTTATGTGGCTGAACAGGCGCTGAACGAAGTCGGCTGAATCTCATCGATCGTTGTTCATCAGGCACCTTCAGAACCGCAGAAGCTCTTCGCGATCCCGGGTCGACCTGAGTCTCACTCTTCGGCAGGCCGCTGTTGGTCGGCACGAGTGAAGAGTTCGGATACTGACAATTGAAAATCGGGGAGGACATCCTCACCGTAAAGGACGCCATCGCGGGCAATGTAAGTAGATTCGCCCGCACTGCGATGACAGACAGCGTCGCAGGATTTGGGATTGATGTACCAGATCATCCGCACTCCGGCTTGTTGATAGACCCGCAGTTTGGCCTCCATCTCGTCGTCTGTGTTTCCGTCAGAAAGAACTTCAATGATCAGGTCCGGAATAATCGCCGGGATCGGACGACGCGGAGGTGACTGTTGCGGCCAACGCTGCCAACTGACGAACGACACGTCAGGGATCTTCACCAGGCCCGGCAGGAAACGCAGTGTGCCGTCAGGTCCAAGCACTTTGCCAAGATTATGTGACTCCAGATAAACGTTGATTCGGGTGATAATCAGACCCGCCAGAATCGATTCGTACCAACCCATCGTCTTCTCCACCAGAATGCCATCCAGCAATTCGCAAAGTCGATGTTCGACGTCGTGCAGGCGAATGACATCGTCTTCGCTCGCACATCCAGGCGGCGGAATCAGGCAAATTCGGTGAAGCGGAATCCCGCCCAAATGCTGCTGCAAATCGGCCGCGTTCCAGTTGTCCGGAACGTCACCCTGAAGTCGAAAACTTCTGATCGCGGACGGCAGTTGACCGGTAGACATTGCTAATTGCTCCTCGTTTCGTGGCAGCGTACTGGCATTCCTCGGAGGGCTGACGCCCAGCCGCTCGCTGTTTTTTAAACCAACTCCTTCACGACGGACTGATGA
This sequence comes from Planctomycetaceae bacterium, assembly GCA_037719765.1. Lineage (GTDB taxonomy): Bacteria > Planctomycetota > Planctomycetia > Planctomycetales > Planctomycetaceae > SXXK01. The sequence continues at coordinate 11,789 of JBBJME010000199.1, read as the reverse complement.
TCCAGCAGATACTGCGGTCGTCCGCTGTTATCCGGAATCGTTGCCGTTCGCACATCAATCCCGAGCTGATGATACAGCGTCGCGAAAACTTCCTGATAGTGAATCGGCCGATCCTGGGGAACTTCGCCCAGACGATTTGTCGAACCGATCACTTGGCCCATCTTCATCCCGCCGCCAGCCAGCAGCGCGCACGAGGCCTGCGGCCAATGGTCTCGTCCGCCGCCCGGATTGATTCGCGGCGTACGACCGAATTCGCCCCATGCCACGACGCTGACGTCCTGATCGAGTCCTCGCACATGCAGGTCCTCCACCAGAGCGGTGATACCCTGATCGAACTTCGCCAGCTGCTCTGGCAGGCGTTCAAAATTGCCGCCGTGACGATCCCAGCTTCCGAATGACAGCGTCACGCAGCGTACGCCTGCTTCGACCAAACGTCGCGCCATCAGAAACTGGTCCATCCAGTGCGGCCCGGCGTCTTCACCGAACGCCGGTGTTGAGGCCCCGCGCCCGTAACGATCTCGCAGAGCCGCATCTTCTTTTTCAAGATCCAGTGCCTCGACAAGCCTGCTCGATGTCAGCACGTCGAACGCTTTCTTCGTGTTTGAATCCATACCCTGTATGTTCGTGCTGGCTTCTGAGCAACGACGAAACGCATCGAAGCTGGTCAGCAGCGCCTCACGGTCACGCAGTCGATCGAGCGTAATATTGTTCAGCCGCATGTTGGCCATGCCTTCGCTCTCTGGCTGAAACGGAGCATACGCGGAACCAAGAAATCCCGGCAGTCCCGGATTCGAATAGGGTGCGTGACCTGTCTTTGTCGTGAGCCCTACAAACGGCGGGATCGCTCGGTCGACGGCCCCGTGCAGCCGAGACACTGCGGATCCCAGTGACGGCCGATTGTCTTGCCGACCCTTTGCTCCGATCGGGAAGCCACTCAGGCACGTGTCGGATGCATGCTGATCGGGCGAGCCATACAGCGATCGGATGATGGCAAACTTGTCCATCATCTGAGCCAGGCGCGGCATGTGTTCACAAATCTCAATGCCCGGCACGTTCGTCTGGATCGGCTTGAATGATCCGCGAATCTCCACCGGAGCGTCCATTTTCAGATCATACATGTCCTGGTGCGAAGGTCCACCGGACAAATAGATCATGATGACCGCCTTATGAGGCAGCGTCTTTCCACTCGGTGCCGACGATGCTTCTTCCGCCTTCAGGATCTGAGGCAAGCTCATACCACCCAATGCCAGCCCGCCGATCCTCAGAAAATGTCGCCGTGAGTGACCATCACAAAACGACGAAGGACGTTGTCCGAGTATCGACAGCATGCAGGAATGCCTCAGGCGAGGGTTTAGGCGGGAAACATTAAAAGCGGGGACTGAAGCATACTCTGCGTTTCCACTCAATCGCAAGCCGTTCGGTAAGAATCCGAACGGCTGCCAGATTTTGAAGTTATACTCCGCGCTGCCAGAAATGAGTCCGGCGAGCGGAGCGGCGTCAGCCCTCCGGTACCTCGTTTTCGTACCGGCAAGCTGACGCATGCCGCTCGCCAGTTCCCTCACTCATGACCGCGTGGGGTATACGATTTATGTCGAGTGGTACATGCGGCAGTGGCGACCCACCATTTGTCCGATGTGGTGGCCCGATACTCTGTGGAGCGCGATCTCGGTGTGGAGCATCGAGGCACAATGCATCGCGCACCGCGTGTAAGTACCCACGTCACCGAAACGGACGGCGAGTCACAATTGTGTACATCGCATCCCGTTGTAGCGACAGTGTGCCGTTGGCAAGAGGTGAGGCGTTGCCAGTCGCATAGCCGTTGGGGTCTAAGACGGTTGCGTTCAACCCTGCGGCGTTTGTGAACGTGACAGTTCCGTGAATGTCGCGAACGTTGATCGGGACGCGGCCGACGTCTTTAATGATCCCGTTTTCGGCCCGGAAGCCGTACATCTTTTCTTCGCTGAAGGCCTGAATGAGAATCCTGGAAGACGTGGCGAGCGGCTGGTCGTCCAGGCTGATGACATGGCCTGTGACGTATTCCATGGGCGAGTTGATCGTCAGATCGCCGAGTTTGACGGCGCCCGCTTTGCTCAGGAATCCCGTGACGGCCTGGCTTTGGGGAGTATTGACGGTCAGCAGTCCGCCGCCGTAGTTCCATGTCAGCTCACCTGTGACGCTGGTGATGCGTTTGGCGGAGCGATCAATGAGTTTTCTGAGATCTTTCGAGACCGGCTTTGCATTCCTGTCGAAGCTGCGTTCGACTCGCCCCGCGAAATATGTCAGCGGATCGAATGCTGACAGTGGATTTGCATCCGATGAAGCAGGAGTTCCGTTGATGCGGAAGTCCACGTTCTTGCCTTCCACAATTCCGGTCCCGTTCAGAGCCAGCACGTCTGCGTCAGTGAAAACCTGTCGCACAACGGGTTCGGATTCGGTTACGTCGCCTCGGCGATATTGCAATGCGGCTGCGGGTGACTGACCGATTTCGCCAGGCATCATCCAAGTCCATTTTCCGTTGCCGTTGTTCAGCCAGTTGCCATCTTCTGCCGCGAACCAGATGTACCCGTCAACGCCCTGCAAAGCGGCGTAACTGGCGACCAGCAGATTGCCATCGGCGATGAAGCGGTTCGGTTTATTCCATGCAATCTCGCTGTCGATGTGAGGTTTACCCGCGATCTGCAGGTAGCTGATCGGAACGGATTCCGGGTCAGTCAGGGCACACGCGTCTTCATAGGTGTGGCCTTCGCGAACTGAATAGCCCGCCGCATCGCCTTCGTGCTTGCCGCCAAAGTAACCGTGCTTGTCGACAACATCCGAGGCGAGATACGTCCAGCGTTCAACTCCACCCAGCACAAGATTATCCGCAGTCGTCCAGTTGCTGGCGGAGATCGGCGACTTGCAGCCAAGGTCCTCCATGTACGCCGCGGTGTCCCGATAGAAATTTCGCTGTGTGGTGGCGAGGAACGCGATCTGATCGGTCATGCGTTTTCGTTTGTCTTCGCCCTGCATGCCATCGCGAGTCATGTTCCACGCGTCCAGCATGGCGGCGCGTGGGGAATCGATGCCGCGTCACTGTACCAATTGTGCGGCTGAACTTTCCTGCTTGACGCCGCTTCACCCTCAACCCAGATATAGTCGTCTGCGGCAACAATGTCGGAGGCGACAAAACAAAGGATCACCAGCAACACGTGGGACAGTGACGTATTCAAACGCATTATGGGACCTCTTTAAGTCTGAGAAGGAAAGACCCGGCAGAAAGGACCAACAGTCACGCCTTGACTGCGACGTGCGCGCCATCAACCACGCAATGCAGCGGGCCTTTGTTCGCGCTGGCTCGGATCAGTGCCAGTCCGATTGTGCCATCTGCGACTGTCGCTGCTGAGGTGACGACGCCCGCGACCGTGCCCTCGCTCGATAAAATCGATGCCTGCAAAAGGCGCTCAGCCGAAGTCGCAGCTTCCACGCATCGGAGCGCGCGATTCACATGACCCATGGCGTCCAGGCGGGCAATGGGTTCCTGTCCGAGATAGCAGCCTTTGACATAGCTGATCGCAGATGAATTGCGCTCAGCCTCTGGTGCCATGTTCTCGATTGACATGTCCTGATTGATGATCGGGAATCGCTCACGAATTCGCAGTTCCTCGAACTGCGCTGCAGCTTCACCAGTTTCTGCGGGCAAAGGCAGCAGGGCTGCATCTTTCGGCGTTGCCATCCACAGCATCGGCGTGCCTGCCCATGTCACAGAGAGTGCTGTTGTTTTTAGCAGGGCACCATTCCGATCACCGGTCTGCAGCCTGACGCAGTTCAACGGTTCCTGCAGCTCGAACCCGGGATCCAGCGAGTTAAGAAGCAAGGCTTTCGTCGAAGCCTCACCGATCGCCACAACCGCGGCCGTCGATTCCGTGACGGAAGCAATTGTTACGTCTTCGGTAATGATGTACCGATTGAGATGCTTCAGAAGGCCGGCCTCATCGCCCGCCAGCATCCAGATTTCCAGACAATCGTCGAATGCCAGAACATAACCATGGGCGATCACGCGGGCTTTGACATCGCAAACAAATGCTTCGCACGCTTTGCCTGACGGCAGCTCTTTGATGTTATTCGTGCAGAAGTTGTGCAGATACTTCGCACGATCTTTGCCAGTCACGATGAGTCGCGAAAGTGCGGAAAGCCGCAAGAACGTCATCAGATACTCCACTGATCTTAAGTAGGCGATGTCGCTCCGCGACTTGCATTTCTCTTCACGTCCGTGCGAAAACGATGACGCATCGTCATGACCATAAACCATGCTTTACGGTAGCTCCATGCTGCATCCAGGGAATCTCAGTCGGCGGAGCGACTGAGCTACGCAGGGGGCGTCATTTCTTTGCCGCCGCGGCAGCCGCTTTTGCAGCATCTTCCTGCGCTTTGCTCAATATCGGATTTGGAGTGGCGTCCCCTTCGACTTCGCCGCGCATCCACTTGACGCCTGCAGTAATCGAATCCAGGAACCGCTGATCCTGCCATGTCGCTTCATTGTGACCAAGGTTGTTGAAGTACACTTTGCCCTCGCCATAAGACTTGATCCACGCGACGGGCACGTGGCGTGGTTCCGACGGCGTACATCGCGTCATGTCGAGACTCATCAGTACGCGAACCTTTTCCGGTTGCCAGTTCTTGTACTGGTAAATTTCGTCCTTGATTGTGAACTCGTGACCAAACGGCTTCATCATCGGATTCTCGGGGTCGTGGACATTGATCGTCACCGTGGTGCCTGAGCCCCATGGATGGCCGTCGAACGTTCCGCCGACCATGTCCCAATATGGCTGATAGTCGCCATACGTGTCAGCGGCAGAGTGAAATCCAATGAAACCATGACCTTTCGTTGTCAGCCATTCCTTGAAGAAGTAATCGCGATCTGCTTCGGCAATTGGCAATGAACCGGTCGTGTAAAACATCACGGTGTCATAGTTCTGCAGGTTGTCTTTCGTAAAATCCGCTGCGGCGTCCTGCGTACAATCAACGGTGAACAGTCCCGTCTTTTGGCCAAGCTGGATCATGGCAATTTCGGCAACGGCCAGTTTCTTTTCGTCGCCATCGGGACGTCGCACACTGCCGTGGACGAAGCCCGCACTCTGCGTCAGCATCAGAATTCGGGACGGTGCCGCTTTCTCTGCCGCACTACTGCCGACGCTGCTGATGGCGACGGCAAGCCCGGCAACGACACCCACGAACAGATTCAAAAAACGCATACGATCACTCCGATCAGGAAATTCAGGGACATTCAGCCGCGCGGGCGACTGACTGGGTATTGTTCACACAATGCAGATCTTTTTCCAGGCATCAGACTCAGTGAATGGATCAAACAGCGAAGCAATGCCTGCTGCAGCCAGTTCCGGGCCGGTTACAAATCGCCCGGGGCGAATCCAGCCATGCAGCATTTCGTGCGGAATATTCATCAGCGTTGCCAGCAGCACATCCAGCCGCGATTCCAGATCTTTGAAGTGGCGAGCCCATTCGGTGGCTTCTTCCAGACGCACATCTTCCTCGGATTGCCACCGCATGGGATGGAAGAGCAGCGTCGAATGCGGCGTCACCAATCGTTGATGACATGCGGCAAACGGCAATAATGCTGCAGATGAACATTCACCAAGCACAACCGCCGTGACCCGCAGATTGCGAAGCCGGATCAGCGTACCAATTGCCAGACCGGTGTACACGCTGCCCCCGCACGAATCAAAGTAAACAACACCCTTGCTCCCGCGAGGTACGTCGGTAAATTCTTCCAGGAGGTCTGCCTGCCGCTCGGTCAAGTCACCGCAGACCGAAATCTCCCACGGCCCGCGTGCACCCGGCGACTGGCTTTGACTCTGAAACCATTGTTTCCGGGGAGACTGCAGTTTTGATACGAACTTCTTCTCGTCGTTCATTCCGTTGTGATGCCTTCGTAGTCATATGAAGCCTTCGGCCGGGACGGCATACTGCCGAGAAATGGCAATTGCCTGCATTGTAGGCCGGGGCGGGCCGTGATTGCGAACGGGCACGCGGCAATGGTCGCTAAAACACTTCTCAATGCACGGAATGAAGTTTGAGCGGCGTGGCGGGCGAGTCTGGGCTGATCGCCAGGGCAGACGGCGTGGTTTGAAACAACCTGCGGATCAGTTCCATGCGAGTGCGGTTCACGCCCATGTCGGAACGTCCAACGCGGGACGCTGATCGGAAATGGACACGACCGGATTCGGCTTCGACATAGAATTCCACATCATCCACAAATCGAAAGATCGCACTGCGAAATTCAACATGCATGTAATGTGACGATTTTTCGATGATGCGAGTACGAGGTTGTTGCCGAACAATCTCTTCGAGGGAATCGATCACGGTGTTTGCATCACCCTGATACATCAGCGGTGCGATCCAGTATTCACGGTCTTCCGCCTGCGTGGAAACACAGTTGGGCGAATTTGGACAGGCTGCTAAAAGTCCATCGCGCACTCCCAGATTCGCAGGACGCGATGCCGTGACGCTGAGCAGAAACAGCCCGACGGTTCCCGCTGTCAAACTCAGCATTACGACTACAAACGCCGTCAGCACTTTGCTGCTCCGTAACCAAATCACACGATTATCCCTGAACGTGGCAGGCAAACACCTGGACTCCAACGAACTGTTCCAACCGGATTTCGCATTGGCTATTAACCGACGGTCACACGATTTCTGATGGCGCTTCAGGCAGCCTCTTCACGGGCGAGAAGCTGAATGCGGCCTTCGGCCAGTCTGACGGTGCGATGAGCCTGCGCGGCGATGGCTTCGTCGTGAGTCACCATCACAATCGTGAGCTTCTGATTCTCATTGAGCGAATTCAGCAGTTCCATGATCCCGCCGCCGGTGACAGCGTCCAGATTTCCTGTGGGTTCATCGGCCAGCAGAATTTCCGGCTTGCCCACCAGCGCACGGGCAATGGCCCCGCGCTGCATTTCGCCGCCGGACAACTCAGACGGGCGATGCTTAATGCGGTGACCAAGGCCCACCTGATTGATGATGTCCATCGCCGCGTCGCGAATTTCTTTTCGCTTCGCCCAGTAGCTGAAGATGGAGTGGCGAATCATGAGCGGCGTCATGACGTTTTCCAGCAGCGAGAGTTCCGGCAGAAGATGATAAAACTGAAAAATGAATCCGAAAACGTGATTTCGCAGCTGGTCGCGAGCCGACTGATTCAGGTTGTCGATCCGATTGCCGTCAGGATGACTTCACCGATGTCCGGAGAATCCAACAGGCCCATCACATGCAGCAGGGTACTCTTCCCGGACCCGCTTTGCCCGATCACGGAAATGAACTCGCCGCGATTCGCTTTCAATCCAGCTCCCTGAAGCACCGGGATCTTGTGCTGGCCTTTGAAATACGACTTTGAAATTGCTTCAGCGGAAATCAGTGGCCTGTTCATTTTGATGGTCTCAGCCATGGCGTTGTGTCTCGAAAAGAGATTGAATTCATCAATAGCTCACTTGGAGGGCTGACGCCCTGCCGATCGCCAGCAGTCATGTTCAGATGCGGAATTGGATCATTCAAACCGAAGCGCCCGCACGGGATGCAGCCGGGCTGCGCGTCGGGCGGGGAGGATACTTGCAAGGACTGCAATCCCAATGGCACCCAGCGCGACCGACAAGACCATGACCGGATTGACGTATGTTGGAATCTCAAAAAAGTAATAAATCTTTTCGTCGAAAACTTTCCGCCCGGTCACCCAGCTCAGACCATCTTCGATCTGATTGATATACCGCACAAACAGCAGTCCCAGGACCACGCCTGCGGAACTGCCCACGATGCCAAGTCCCAGGCCGTAGTACAGGAAGATTGACATCACTCCGTTGGAACTGGCTCCGAGCGACTTCAGGATGCCGATGTCGCGGGTCTTCTCCACCACGATCATGTAGAAGATTGCGAGGATGCCGAAGCCTGCCACCGTGATGATCAGGAACAGCAGTACGTTCAGAATGGCAGTTTCCACCTCGACTGCGGACAGCAGCAGCCCCTGTTTTTCTTCCCACGTTTTGATGGTGACCATGCCCGGAGGAAAAGCACCCTGCAACGCGGCAATCGCTTTCGGAGCGTCATCGTAATTCTTCAGACGAATGTGGATGGATGTGATCGCATCGTCCAGATGCATACCACGATTCTTCTGCAGTTCCTTAATGTTCATCAGCACGATACTTGTATCATATTCATTCATGCCACTGCGAAACGAATCGACAACCGTGGCATTCATCGTCACGAATGCAGGTGGCTTGCCGACAGTGTAGGTACTGAGAACGATATCGTCGCCCGGTTGCACCAGCATCACCTTGTGCAGCTTGCCGGTGTCGGGATCCTGAGCCTGAAAACTGACAATACCTTCGCCCAGATAGACACGGGCCGGGAATGCACCAGTCTGGATTCTGGATTCTGGTTGTTTGAGCAGTGGGTCCTGAAGAAATGCGTCCTGTGGCAGCTGCGTCTGGTCTGCGACAGTGGCGTCAGTGCCGGAGTCACCACCATCAAAGTCCGGCGACTCACCGTGCGCACCATTGCCTGACTTCGCGCTTTTGATCGGCGGCGATTCGTCTTCAAAAGCGCCGCGAATTTCCAGCGATTCCTGTCGTTTCATTTCGTCGCGATACCGGGCTGCGGATTCTGTCAGCTCCCAGCTGAGCGGTTCTTCGCGGCTCCGCAATGCCTCACGAATCACAACGCCATCTTCGATCTCCGGATTGTAGCTGGCGAGATAGTCCCGCAGCGGCCCGACAAGGCCTTTGGTTTCCGGATCGATTCCCTGAATCATCACCTGAGTCGTGATCATCTTGCCGTTGTAGGGATCTTCAAACCTGATCATGCCCGCCACGTCGATCGTGGGCGTCATGGCCGCGATGTATTCTCCTGCAGCGGCATGCACGGCAGCCAACTGCCGATCGGTATCCTCAATGCCTTCATTGGTCCGCGATTCAATGACGATGTCGGCCAGAAAATTGTGCAGCCGAACACGCATCTCAGACGTGAATCCAGCCATCACGCTGTTGACAACGATCATCGTGGCGACGCCCAGCATCACACTGATGATACTGGCCAGCGCGATGTAGCGAGTTCGCAAATATCGAACACACAGCAGCAGCTTGTACATCGAACGCACTCCGTTGCGGGCCTAAAGATGTGAGATTTCAAATCTGAAATCTCAAATTGAATTCATATGACAGCGGGTTCATTTTTTTTCGTCCCAGGCGGGATCAGTTCAGCATCTTCGTGCCGCGTCAGTGGGAAGAAGATCACGTCTTTGATCGCGCGGCTGTTGGTCAGCAACATCACCAGCCGGTCAATGCCGATCCCCAGCCCACCGGCAGGCGGCATACCGACCTTCAACGCCCGGACAAAGTCATGGTCCATTTTCGCCATGGAATCGTCAGTTGCCATCCCCGCCAGTTGAGTCTGGAAGAGTTCTTCCTGCAGTCGAGGATCGTTCAATTCGGTATAAGCATTTGCCAGTTCCATGCCGCGAATGTACAGCTCGAATCGCTCAGCAATCGCCGGATCAGACTGGCTGCGTTTGGTCAGCGGACAAATCGACGCCGGATAGTCAATAACGAAGACCGGCCCCTGCAGATGGTCTTCTACCGTCTTTTCGAACACTTCGTTCACAATCACGTCCGGATGAACGCCGTTTGTTTCAATGCCGAATTTCTTCGCCACTGCAGCGACGGCCGCGGTGTCATGCATGTCGCAGCCCGCATGTTCGCGAAACAGATCGGCGTACTTCCGGCGAGGCCACGGAGCCGTGAGGTCGATTGTGTCGCCGTAGTCGCCCCATGGCAGTTGCAGCTCGCTGCTGATGGCTTTCGCCGCATCGACGACGATCTGTTCGGTGAGGTCCATCATGGATTCGTAATTGCCATACGCCTGATAGATCTCAATCATGGTGAATTCAGGATTGTGAGTCGCGTCGACTCCTTCATTCCTAAACACCCGGCCGATTTCATAGACTCGTTCAATCCCGCCGACCATCAATCGCTTCAGATGCAGTTCCAGTGCGATGCGAAGGTACAGTTCCATGTCGAGCGCATTGTGGTGCGTCACAAACGGGCGTGCGGCAGCTCCGCCGGCAATCGCGTGCAGCACAGGCGTTTCGACCTCGTAGAAATTCCGGCCTCGCAATGTCTGGCGGACAGAATCGATAATCTTCGACCGCTGCAACAGGCGATCCAGAGCCCCATCGGTGTAAATGAGATCCAGATAGCGTTGACGGACCAGCGTCTCTTCATCTTTCAGGCCATGGAACTTCTCCGGCGGCTGCGTGAGCGACTTGCACAACACAGTTAGTTCTTTTACAAATACAGAGACTTCACCCGTGTTCGTACGTCGCAGTACGCCGTCGATGCCGATAATGTCGCCGTCGTCCAGTGCGCTCATCAGCTCCCATTGCGGCTCAGTCAATTCGCCACGCGAAAACAGCAACTGAATCCGTCCCGTTTGATCCTGCAAGTCGATAAATCGCAGCTTGCCAGCTTTGCGGCGTCCTCGGATGCGGCCTGCGACCCGAACCGTGTCGCCATCAACCCCGGATTCGGCCGGACAACGGTCTCGCACACCGGAAATGGCTTCATGATTGTCGAAACGCTGCCCCCACGGATCATGCCCCAGAGACTGAATTTTCTCCAGCTTCTCCAGTCGAGCGATTTCGAAACGGTCCGGTTTTGCGCCTGCGGTCATGAACACACGTTAGCCAATGCGAGCGTTGACCGCAGCAACAATGCGGTTTGGGTGCTCTTTTAAGATTCGAGAGACGTTGAGTTTTCCTGCAGTTTTCGCTGCCGTTGAGATAGAAGCTGCGAATCTTGCTGGAAATCCCCGTTTTGGTCAATGCCAGGATGAATGTAGGATGGACATTCATGTCCGTCGCCTGATCAGGATACGTAGTCGAAGTGAAAAAACGTGCAATTCACACAGTCATTGTCAATGGGATGTGTCTCGGTGAGGACTCGGACAAGAATGTCCAAGCTACTTCCCTCCGGGTGACTGATGCATGGAGATTCTGCAGTGCGTCCGATCGTTGAAATCCGAGCAGGGCCAATATGATTCCTCTCTGGGAAATGCGGGATCGACAAGAATCACATTGAATCATCGTCCGTTGGACTGTCCGACGATGCATCACTTTCCAATGCAGGTCTGGACTCCACAATCGCAGCCTGAGCCGCAGCAGCCCTGGCGGCTTCCTCATCAATCACATCGCCTGGAATCACAGCACACGACACCAGTGTGTCGCCTTCGTCCAGACGGATGATGCGGACGCCCTGGGTGTTGCGGCCGATGATGTTAATATCACTCGCGCGGATACGCTGGATCTTGCCTCGGGAAGTGACCATGAGGACTTCGTCGGAGTCGATGACGGAGAGAACATCCACCACTTTGCCGTTGCGGGCCGTTGTCTTGATGTCGCGCAGACCCTTGCCGCCGCGCCGCTGGCGGCGGTATTGGGCGCCGCTGCCCGGTGATGCTTCGCTTTCTTCTTCCACAGCTTCCACAGCCTCGTCCGCAGTCGCTTCAGTCGAGTCAGCTGAATCAACTTCATCACCCACGCTGTCATCTGCCGGGACAGAGTCGGAGGCGGCTTCGCTGGAATCCAGTTCGCCTGGGCCGAATGGCGTACGCTTGCCGTAACCGAATTCACAGATGCTCAGCAGCGTCCTGTCCGGATCGGCGACCACCATGCCCACGACGATTTCGTCTTTCGACCGCTTAATCCCCTTCACTCCGCGAGTCGCACGACCCATCGGGCGAGCGTCATCGTGATT
>JBBJME010000198.1:0-13092 GCA_037719765.1 Planctomycetaceae bacterium | reverse complement strand
ACTTTGCGCGGCGGAGGGTGCCTCGGCGACAGCAACTGCAATGATCTGACCAACGTAGTCGGCGTCGCGGCCTGGAGGTCTGGCCGTAACGAACTCAGAGCCTGTAGTCTCCGGCAACGGGACCCAGCGTGTGAGCACCTTTGTGCGACTTGCGATCTTCACAGACTGAGCGTTCGGATTTCCCATGATCGTCACAGCTTCGGCACGGTAAAGTTTCTTGTTCCCGCCCGGCGTAGTGAAACTACTGGTCATGATTCACCTTTTTTTACTTGTCGTGAAATGTCAAAGCAACCGTAGTATAATATCACGGTCGCTGCAGAAAAGCAAAGTCGGGAATGGAGCGGATTCAATCTCGTTTTGCGATCTTGATTGCCGTCCATGAAGCAGCATTTCTTGAATTCCGGGGTGCGCATTCGTTCTGCATCATCATGCGATGAAGCATCGCACAATTCAAATCGTCTGGTCAGGAAACAGGAACCATGGCCATGTGCGGCTGGTGATCGCCGACAGGTTCTGATCTGTCAGGCTCCGCAGTTCCAGCAGTCGCGGTTCAAATTCTTTTGACACTTCCAGCTTGATCGCGTCCGTGATTTGCTGAATTTCACGACCGATGTCATGGGCCGATTCCCCGGCTTGCCGAGCCGACTTCATCTGATTCACCGCTGCTTCCTTTTCATGCAGCAGGGCCGTCAGTCGCTCCTCCAGCGCTTTGGGGAAAACTTTTGTCCCGAGAAACCGCTGCGGGTTGTACTGCAAGTCCCGGAGCTGTGACTCGACGTGCTGCAACTGAATCAGCTTTTGTCGCTCATCGGCAAACAGAAAGCGCGAGGCACTCGCCACAGCGAATGGCGAGGGCTCCACGGACCACCAGTTTCGGATCAACGCGTCCGTGCATGGATCGTATTGTCCGCCGCCTGTCCCGTGGATAAACAAATCGCTGAACAGGAGTCGCAGAGTTGCCGTGATCAGCGCTCCGCGCGGCACGAGCTGCTGACCGGAAAACAGCAGCGACGTGAGTGCTTCGGCGACATTTCCCTTGTGAAGTGTCAGCAGCCGTGCATGATTGCATTCCAGCGCCATTCCGTCGGGCTCGCGGCGAATCTGCAGCACATGGCGGGTCCCTGCTGCATGATCGACTATCCAGAACGGAAGTTCGCACCAGTCATTTTCAAGCGTCAGATTCGGAAACGGATTGGCTTCGTTGCGAATGCGATGCTCGCTGCGAAACGTTGTCAGCGTCTGGTTGTAGCATTGAGCGAATTCGAACGGTCGTTCCAGGATCAGTGCCGTGAAGCGAATAAACTCCGGAAAGCTGCAGATCGCTGACAGCGGCAGTTCCAACATCCGGCCACCGATGTCAGCATTCCACCGCGTGATCAGATTGGCTTCCATCGCAGCGAAACCCGCGGGCGATATCTCAGCCAGTGCTGCATACTGATCTGCGACCGTCTGAAATGCCGTCGCTGCCGATTCATTGCCGCATGCCCGTAAGTCGTTCTTCACGGTAAACAATTCCACAGTGAGTACGTCGGACGCTTTCAATCGGCTCCCGGAAAAAAGTCCGGGACATCCTGCGAGCGTCGCGGTCTTTGACACGAAACGCCGGACTCCGTCGCCGGAGGAAATTGCCAAACTCTGCCGCGAAGCTTCGACCGTCGGATACAGGAATGCTCCGGCGTCGCCGTCGTCCGTATCGATCACAATCGCGACGGCAATCAGTCCGTTTTTCTCCGCAAATGCCTCAGTGGTCTGATATTTGAAGGTCAACCCGGAATGGAATACGACCGGTTGATGTCCCGTCATGACAATCGGCGTTGTTGACGGATCACCAGTCAGCAGTGGACGATCACCTGACAGTAATCCCGCACGTCGGGCAACATCGGACAGGCGGAGCACAAACTGTTCCGCCGAGGTCACCAGTCTTGTTCGAGCCTGCTGCCGCAGTTCGCACAGTGCGGTCTTTGACACAACAGACAGGCTGATGGGCCATGTAGCGATGGGTGGTTCCAGGATCACGGATTCAAACGACAATGGCCTATCCGGTCTTCAGGAAGAGTTTGAACAGAACCAGAACAGCCAGCAGCATGCGAATGCGGTGAGGCACGATCACGGCCGCTACCGCTCCGCTGTCGGGATTCTTCCCTTCGCTCGGCATGACATGCAGACGCAATCCCGATAATCTATGCTGCGACCCGTCGTCAAAGAAGTCCTGACCACAAAACTGGCGACAACTTCGCCGATGGCTGCCGTCTGTGAGAACTCAAACACCAAAACCACGGAGCGGAGACTCAACATTGGCTCAATCCCGCCATGAAATCCTGCAGCGAATTCACAAGAAGATTGCCGATGGCCTGCCGATCATCGGTGGCGGCGCAGGCACTGGCATCAGCGCGAAATGTGAAGAAGCCGGTGGCATCGATCTGATTGTAATCTACAACTCCGGACGCTTCCGAATGGCAGGCCGAGGCTCGATGTCCGGTCTCATGCCGTACGGAAACGCCAACCAGATCGTGCGCGAAATGGCGAATGAAGTGCTGACGGCGGTCAAACATACGCCCGTTTTGGCCGGTGTGTGCGGCACGGACCCGTTCATGCTTCGCGATCATTTCTTGAGGGAACTCAAGGACATCGGTTTCGCAGGCATTCAGAATTTTCCCACGGTTGGGCTGATTGACGGGGTCTTCCGCGCGAATCTGGAGGAAACGGGAATGGGGTTCCAGCATGAAATTGATCTCATCGCCGCCGCTCATCAACTGGATCTGCTGACGACACCGTATGCTTTTGATGCTGATCAATCTGCTGCATTGACTCAGGCCGGAGCCGACATCATCGTCGCTCATATGGGACTGACCACGAGCGGCACAATCGGTGCCACCACAGCGTTGACTCTTGAAGAATCGGTTTCGAAGGTCGCTGAAATCACGGCCGCCGCCCGATCCGTTCGCAAAGATGTGATCGTCCTGTGCCACGGCGGCCCGATTGCCATGCCCGAAGACGCCCAGTTCATGATGGATCGTGTCCCCGAGATCAACGGCTTCTACGGAGCCAGTTCGATGGAACGTCTTCCCACAGAAATCGCACTCACGGCACAGGTCCGTCACTTCACGGCCATCCGGAGATCCTCGTAACCTGACTCTCCGAGTCGAGACGCTTGCCACATTTGGTCGACTAAAAGTCATCCCCCGTTTCAAAAAGAATCAACCTCATGGAAATCCACCGCCGCCTGCCTGAACGTCGTCCCTATCCCGCACCGCGAAAAAACGTGTTGCTGCTCAGTTGTATGGATCTGCGACTGATCGACGACATTTGCGAATTCATGGAAGGCGACAATCTGGCGAACCGATACGATCAACTCGTGTTCGCAGGATCTTCACTGGGCGTGATGCAGCCACGCCATGCCGCATGGCGGGACGTCTTCTTTCAGCACCTTGATATCGCCGTGCAACTGCATGACATTCGGGATGTGTACATCATGGAGCATCGCAACTGCGGAGCCTACACGCATTTTCTTGGCGCCGGATTTGAATACCCGGACTCCGCGAAAGGCCAGATCGCGGAAGAGGAGGAACACCGAAAGCACGCTCAGAGCCTTCGTGATGCAATCGTCCAGCACTGCGCCGATCGACGCGACTCCGGCGGTGATCCGGAACTCTGGAACATTAAAGTCCGCTGTTTCCTGATGGACCTCCGTGGTTCCGTCAGAATGCTGATTACGGAAGGCGAAAACTACGACTTCTAATCGGGCAGTGCCTGACTGAGAACCTTTTGAGACCGGACTGCCCAGAGTTCTGCAGCGGATCGGTCCATTCACTGGCCCTGGATCAACCGCGCTGGATGGCAGGGAGACAATCATGGCGGCAAAGGGTTGTTGTGGTAGAAATTGCAATTTCTGTCGCAAAATGAGTAACGGACTGTGAGGTTTTTACGCATTAACACGTCAGATCTTGTAGTTTTGGCAGTCGGACCGAACCCAGTGTTTTTCGGATGTGTCAATATAACACCAATGAATATAGTGACTTACGAGAAATCGTGAACTCATGCCAATAATTGGCGCGACAGTTGCGAATGACTAGAGATCAGTTCGACAACAATCAGGTTTCAAACCTGTTTCAAAAAGGGAGCGAGTGCCATGCGAATTCAGATGACCCCAAAGACTGTTCGACGACTGCTGTCCGCTGACGGATATCTCGATCTGGGTATGCCAGAACGAGCCATCGAAGAGCTTGACAAGATCGCCGACGCTGGTCCGCTCGAAGGCCCAACGAAGCTGATGCATGGGATTGCACTCAAACAAGTCGGCAATTTTTCCGGCGCAATTACCCAACTGGAAACCGCTGCTCGCATCATGCCGCCGCCAATTCGCCGCTTCGCATGGAGAGAGTTGGTGGACGCATATCGAGCCGTCGGCAGCATGAAACTGGCTGAAATGGCTGAAAAGCTGGGCGGTTCGGGTGAATTCCAGTTAAAGATCGCGCTTCCCTTTGCTGACATGACGCTCAACATTCCGTCACACCCGAAGACCGCCTCAAACGGTACTGGGGTTTAGTACTTCTGCGTCAGCCCATATGCCCTAAATGCTCCGCGTTGCGTGGTTTGTCATTCGAATACTCCTTCCAAGAGCTCCGTCGATTCATTCGGCGGGGCTTTTTTTGTTTCTGGAACGGTTAATGGTCTTTCATTGATTTAAGAAAAACCGATACTCTCCGCAGCAAGTAGCAATCCGCCAGCCGTTTCGTGCTGCGCGCCAGACAGGATGTTTTCGGCGTTCGAGATTGTTGCCAGGGAATGGAGTCCATCGGGTCATGGCACGATATTGGATAGTCTTCAGTTTAGTCTGTGCGTTTGCCGCGTTGAGCGGTGTCGCCGGATGTCGCAATCACCAGAAGGCGCATGTGCTGAGTCACAACGACAAGGACATGGTCGGCAGTCATACCGCCGGCGCCGAAACATGGAAGCCGCTGATCGACGAGTCGGTCTGTCGTCTGCTGGCCAAGTCCAGCAGCACCGTGCACCAGGCGTCTCACACTACCGTCGGCAGTGAGGGCGGTGCCGCTCGGTCAGTCTGCTTTGTAGGCGTCGAAAACCGCAGCAGCGAAGAAATCGGGGACTTCAAGGAACAAATCTATGAACACATTGATTCGATGATTTCGCAGGATCCGCAGTTTCGGATGATCAGTCGCCGATACGTCGAGGCCGCGATGTCCGAATGCCGTTGCCGTCCTGAGACGCTCGTCCTGCCGGCAAAACAGCGAGAGTTGCAGCTTGCGCTGGAACGCTCCGAACAACCATTTGACTATCTGTTATTTGCCAGCATTACATCCGGCACGACAAACAGCAACGGCGACTATCAGCGCGACTACCTGCTCACTCTGGAGCTGCTCGACATCCACACGGGTGAATCACAAAAGGATTCTGCGATGCTTCGAAAGGGGTATCACAAGGGAGTCTTTGGAAAGCTGAAGCACTACGACGACTAAGAGAACGGTTGCGAGTCGTATCACAGGATTTCTCATTCATGGCCGCTCAGACCACATGACGGATACTCACCGCCAACCCGTGCCGTTCCGTTGGTGGCTCAGGCGTTCCGCTCGAGTCGCAGGGATGTGCGTAGTTTGTCTGATCGTCGTTTGTGATTGCAGCGGATGCCAGAACTGGCAAAAGGCACATGAAGCCGCGGTGGCTCAGTTTGGTCATGGCGACCTTGAGCTCTCCCGCACGGCATTAAAGGAATCGCAGGACAAACTTCGCTCTGAAAAGAAGGTCCTGGAACTGGACGGCGGCGTGCTGGATCTTGCATCCGGCAATGTGACTCAGGCGGAAGCCCGCTTTCGAACCCTGCGCCGCGAATTGGAACATCTGGAACAGAAAGATGTGACCGAACAGGCGTCGTCGATGATGACCGATGCCCGCGCCGTGGCCTATTCAGGACGAGACTTTGAACGCCGCATGGTTCTGAACATGGCGCTTCTGACCAGCCTCCTGGGTGACGGTCAGGATGCGTTTGCCTATTCGCTGCAGGCCACGGAGGCCGCCGACAACCGCCGCACAGTTCTTGCGAACGCCGCCGCAAAGGCGTCTGAATCGAATGCTGTTGCCGAAACAGTTCCGCAACCTGATGCCGTCAACGTGATCATGCCTGCCAGTTACGACGCAGTGCGACCTGCCGCCAACTTTGGCGCGTCTCCGCTTGATCAACCGCTGGCCCTGAGTTCCTATCTTTCCACCGCAGTTCAGTCAGAACAGCCCACGCGTTATGACGAAACTGAGCAGGCGCTAAACGACATCGGATTCTGGAACCCTGCTTTTCGCCGACACGATCAGACCTCAGCAGCTGGTGAATTCGGATCGCGGTGTCAGCCGGGAAATGGAACGTTACATGTCATCACGCTCATCGGAAAGGCACCGCGCTGGGTTTCGGAATCTGCTGAACCCACAACCGTCGCACTGTTGATTGCAGACCGCATCATCAGTGCGACAGGAAAGCACACGTTGCCGCCGACGATTGCGTGCGTCAAGATCGCGCGCCCGGAACCATGTGGTCACACGATGCCCACCGGCAGTGTTCAATGCCTCGTCGGGCCATACGGAGCGACCGCAACGGCATCTGCACCGATCACATTTTCGACGGTTGTCGAATGAAGTCGCCCTCGCTTCATACCACGCACATCGCGACGAAGAAATTGCCTACGCATCACCCGCCGTATTCGCAAGAAAGGTGCGGTGTATGTACTGAAGGAAGTTCAGAAAATTCATCGAAATTCGTTTGTCGATCTGGGAATCAATGTGGCTGGAGTCGCATGGGAAGCGATGGAGAAAGCCGATACGCGTTCCTGGCGCCTGCTTCCTGCCCGCATCGATATTGCCCGTACGGAACTGCCGGCCGGGCGCTGGTCGACAACTCTGCGGCTCGCGCAGTACGGTTCAACGCGCGCGGCACAAACGATCCCGGTGCAGATCGAAAACGGTCGAAACACATACGTTGTGTGTCTGATCCCGGAACAGAATTTCACCGGTCACATTCTCGTCGGCGGCGCTGATAACGCAGCAATCCCCGTAAATCCCTGAATCCGTTGATGATGCCGATGAGACGGCTGCCGTTTTCATTGCCGCAGACCCGCCCACTGTCATTTCGCAGAAAAACGTTCAGGTCGTTCAGATCGGGAATGGACGCAGATCAAACACCACCTAAAACAAGGGATCGATTGTGGCGAATGTCGTGTCTCCAGAGTTCCCGCATTGAGCCCGTGCAGCTCACACCATGATCACACAGGTTGAGGAGCGAGATTCCATGAGCCATTTCTTTTCGCCGAAAGATGTTGCCGCTGCCATGGGCGTCAGTGAATCTTCGCTGAAGCGCTGGGTGGATAAAGGCTTGATTCAGGCAGAGAAGACGGGCGGCGGCCATCGTCGGCTGCAGTTGGATTCTGTCCTGCAGTACGCGCGGGACGCAGGGAAGGCGATCACAAATCCGGAGCTGATCGGTCTGCCTCCGGGGATGGGATCCACGTCGCAGAGTGCAGATGGAGCGAACAATGAATTCGAAAAGGCGCTGGCTTCCGGAGACGAAATGACCGCGCGTCGCGTGGCGCTGGACCTGTACATGAACAACACTTCGGTCGCTGCGATCTGCGACACAGTGATTACTCCTGCGTTTCAAAAAATAGGCGACCTGTGGCATTGTGGAAGTCTTGAAGTCTTTGAAGAACGCCGCGCCTGTGAGACATGCAGCCGAGTCATTCATGAACTTCGTCGCGCAGTGGGGATCGGAAAAAGCGACGGGCCGGTGGCGATGGGGGGCACGCTCGATGGCGACCCGTATACGCTGGCATCCTGCATGTCAGAACTTGTGCTCCGCGATTGTGGCTGGCGTGCGAACTCATTGGGAAACATGCTGCCTTTCGAGACGCTTCGCAGAGCCCTGGAACGAGATCGACCTCGCCTGATGTGGATCAGTATCACATCCATTCGCGATGTCGACCGATTTGCTGCCGGTTTTAATGTACTGTTTGATACAGCCGCGTCATTTGGTTCGGCAATCGTCGTCGGGGGTCAGGCGTTAACGGCTGACATTCGTCGCCTTCTCCGCTACACCACGTTCTGCGACAACTTTCGACATCTGGAAGCGTTCGCAACGACACTGAATCCCCGGAACTAAATTTCACAACATGACCAATTCACCCGTAACTCAGTACGACGCGATCCTGGTCCTGTCCTTCGGTGGCCCGGAGAAACGTGAAGACGTTCTGCCGTTTCTGGAAAACGTGCTGCGTGGTAAACCAGTGCCTCGCGAGCGACTGCTGGAGGTCGCTGAACATTACTATCATTTCGGCGGCATCAGTCCGATTAACGAACAGTGCCGCCGTCTGATTGCAGCGCTCCGGCAGGAACTGGATGCGCACGAGATCCGCTTGCCGATCTACTGGGGCAATCGAAACTGGACGCCTTATCTCAACGACACACTCATTCAGATGAAACGCGACGGAGTCAGCCGGGCATTGACGTACGTCACATCCGGCTTCAGTTGCTACTCCGGTTGTCGTCAGTATCGCGAGAACATCGCCGCCGCCCTGGAACAGCCTGAAGCGGCAGGTTTGCAGATCGACAAGTTGCGAGTGTTCTATAATCATCCGGACTTTATTGCCGTACTTACTGAACAGGTGGGCAAAGCCCTGGCGACATTCTCCGCCGATGCTCGCAACGCAGTCCATGTCGCATTTACGGCGCACAGTATCCCGCTGAGCATGTCATCGACGTCAGACTACGAAAAACAGCTTCGCGAATCTTGCCGCCTTGTGGCGGAACTGCTGGAGATACCGGAATCCCGCTGGAAACTGGTTTATCAAAGCCGCAGCGGTCGCCCTCAGGATCCGTGGCTGGAACCGGACATACTGGATCATCTGCGGGAGACAAAGTCCACTGGAATCGACAAGGTGGTGATTTCGCCAATCGGATTCCTGTCGGACCACATGGAGGTGCTCTACGATCTGGACGATGAAGCGCGAAGATTTTGCAGCGAGCACGCCATTCAGATGGTTCGCGCCGGCACGCCCGGCAATCATCCGCAGTTCGTCAGGATGATTCGAAAACTCATTCAGGAACGCCTCCTGGGAACCCCCAGAGAATGCGTCGGCCATTTTCCTGCCAATCATGACGTCTGTCTGATGGATTGCTGCCCGGCACCGGCGCGGCCTGTCGCATCAGTTCGACCTCCGTCGGCGACACCCTCCGCATGAGGCTCATGCCTTTGAGGGATCAGTGAAAAAAGAGTCACAGTTTCCGCGGCGGATTCTGTGACTCTTTGGATTTCAGCACTCTTCGGTCATCAATTCAACTCTTCTTGTCAGCACTTACGAGGGAGACGTTTTGACCACCTGAAAACTTTTCCGGGTTGCTCAGAAATTCGTCCCGGGTATTCTTCGAAAAGAAGAAGTAAACCTTCGATTCATAGGTCACACCCAATTCCAGGTGACCAGCCTGAAAGACCTGATCATTGACGAGCGATACGGGGTCGTAACCGTACACAGCCGGTACAAATTTTTCCGGACTGGCTATGAACCGTTGCAGTTCTTCCGCAGAACAAAGCTGATAAAATACACCCTGAAATTCGTGACTGAATTGAGCGTCGCCGGTCTTCCATTCTTCTGTTTCGGTCAGCGAAACCGGCGAATAGCCATTCAGACCAATGCTCGTGGCCGATTCCCTTCGCACCACTTTTCTCATCGCTGTGACAGTAACTTTCTCAGACGCTGCCAATGCATCAGTCCCCGCGAGGACGTCCAGTCCCGCGGCATTCTGCATGGGAGCAGCTTTTTCAAGAGCCACGACTTCTGATGCAGTCCGATTTCGTGATCCTGCCGGAACTCGGAATTGAGCCAATCGGGCGATGTAAGCATTTCGTCCCGGAGACCCGACATGCATTGATAAAAGCCGGCCGTCTGGCGAAACGATGACGTCCGTTGGCAGTGAGGTGACTCCAAACCGTGACACCAAATCCGGCCGGTCATCGGAATTGACCTTCACACCAATAATACCGGATCCCAATGCGGCCTGCACCTCGGCGGTATTGAGAACTTCCGACTCCATCGCCTGGCAAGGACCACACCAGAGTGCGTGAAAATGGATCACCAGCGGAAGTCGGTGCTCCTTTGAGAGCGATTCTGCTTTCTGAAAGTCTGCATGCCATTGATTTGCCAAAATTCCGTCGCCAGCATTCGCCGGCAACGCGACGAAGCAAGCGAGAAGCATTACGCCAACGGCGCAGATTGGAAAACCTTCCGTGGTCCACGTTCGTGCCATCTTCCCTGCGGCAAGCCGAATTCCCGAAATCCCTCTGTGCAGCATATCCCTCAACCTCCTCCTCGCATCCATCTGAACCAAAAGTCACAATGTGGCGCAACTCGTCTTGGTTGTCGGTGACAAATCTGCTCTCCATTTCGCCATTTGTGCAAGCGGCCCTTTCACCACAGACATGGTGTGTTGTTTACAGCCCCCATCTTGATTTGTCTACGCAGAACACACACACGCCTCAGGATTTCTGTTCATCCCGTTCACACGGCGCAGGTTCTAAATGGCGTGTGGAGCAAGAATGCTGGGCGAGGTTTCACTCGATCACCGATTGACTGAAGCACAAGGCAATTCTGCACGAAGTTCCATATTGACCTGGAGGCAGACCGCGGAAATGTCGATTTCCAAATGCGGCATTTCGGGAACCGGTCGGTTGTCCTGCTTGTCTAAAGGGTGTAAACTCCCAAGAGAGAAAAGTGCTTGACGCGCAACTGGCTAAATTGGCAGTTGTAATCTCTTGAGAAAAGCTTGTCAGTCAGCGAAATTTAAAGCGATCGTGGCGAAATTGGCAGACGCGCATGCTTCAGGAGCATGTGGGGTAACACCCGTGCTGGTTCAACTCCAGTCGGTCGCATTGAAGAACGAATTTCCGGTAGAATGGTGCTCGCCTGAATGAAAAGATTCGGCTGCGCCTGTTTCGGCGACTGGTGATTCGTTTTTTTATGCGCTGTGTGTGTCTGAGCCCCAGGGTCAGCTGCTGGCTCCGCGATAGTGATTCAGGCTCCATTGGAACACACTGCGAGACCCCAGCAACGCCGCAGCCGCAGCGATGGCAGCGACAACAGCAAACAAGCGATCCTCCAGCGTGCCGACAATGATCTGAGCGGGCACAGTCACGACGAGCAGGATCGGTACGATCCACGTAAAACCAAATTGCAGCGCTTCGCCGGATTCGAATCGGCTGTCGTCCGTGCCATCGTAAATGCTGCGCGGATATTGAGCGAAAATGGTGATATAAAACCAGAAGTCGTACAACCCCTGATTGCGTCCGAACCAGATGCTCGTGCAGGCCATCGTAATCATCATTGAATAAAAGAAGGCAACGGCGACGGCGATGTAGAACAGATACATGGCGACTTGAGTGACTGAAATCGGCGACCCGATATTGATGAGCGACCAGATCAGCAGAGCCAGCGCCAGCATGATCTGACTGATCATCGCCAGACTTACGCGTTCCATCGAAACCAGAAACTGTGAATCGATCGGTTTGGTCAGTGAAAAATCCAGTTTTCCGGTACGAATGTTGTCACAGAATGCCGCACAATTTGGCATAAAGAACGCTTCCACTATGGCATTGATGAGCATCCCAGTAGACATGAAGGCGAAATACTGGTGCTGCGACCATCCCCGGATGTGATCGACTTCTTTGTAGATCACTACGAAAAGTGCGACGCGGGCGAAAAACCAAAAGAGTCGCGTCATGACCTGGATCATAAAATTCGCCGGAAACATCATTTCACGGATGAGCGAATTTCTGACAAACATCCAGAGGACACCGGCGTAAAACATCAGTCAGACCCAACGGAATTCATTCAACAGCAAAGTCAATGTCACGGCGTTCGACCGCAGCGCAACAGCAGGCACGGGCAGGATATCGGCCTTAGTGACTGGTTGCAATTCGGACGCGAATACGTGGGATATCGCAGCACTTCGGCGGAGGCACATGCGGCCTCGGTTGCGATGCGACTGCACGGTCGAAACTTCAGCATTTGGTAGAGAAATTCGATCGGTCAGAGATTCATGCTGAGAGACTGAATGCGTAGAATGAAGCGGGATTCTCTGAATTCAGTTCTGCATTGTATTCTTCCCGATCCACACGATTTCAGCCGGGAGTGACGTTTGCTCAGTAAAGAAACACTTGAACGTTATCGGCGGATGACGACGTCGGAACGTGCTTCCGTCGTGGTGCAGTCGATGCGTGAGAACTGGCCAGCCATGTTTGAGGGATCGGACGAAAAGATTGCCAGGAGATTTGAACTCCTGCGTCGGCAGAATGACGAAAGGAACCGAAGTATACTGGAAGGTTTGGCGAGGACTCGAACGGATGCCTCCTGATTTGATTGTGGCGCTGCATGAGTTTGTGGAGATTTTTGAGGCGAGGGGATATCAGTACGCAACCATGGGCGGACTCGCAACGAGAGTTCTGGGGATTCCGCGACCCACTTACGATGTTGATTTTACTCTGGCTGTCTCAAGAGAGCTTTTGCCGGAACTCTTTGACGCTGCGGAGAATGCCGGGTATCACGTGCCTGTCGCTTATCGATCGGGTTGGGTCGATACTGTTGCGGGTATGCCGATCGTAAAACTTGGAATGCAACTGGGATCACAGGGAATAGACATTGATGTGTTCATTGCGGAGTGCAAGTTTCAGGAGTCATTATTGGCGCGACGGAGCGAGCACGATATCGGCGGCAAACCTGTGTGGCTTGTTTCTCCGGAAGACTTGATTGTGCTGAAGGTGCTCGCGAATCGAGACCGTGATCGGAGCGACGTGCAGGATGTCCTGTTCATGCAGGGCGAACTGGATCGTGATTACCTGAGGCACTGGGCGGAGAGACTGAGTGTACTGCCAACCCTGAACCAAGCGCTGGAAAAATTCGACGCGAGCGATGCCTGAACAACACGTAGGTAGTGCGCGTCGGGAAATGAGTGTTGAGCTGAAAACGGCTGTCGTTTGGAGTCGGTTTTTCGGTGAAGATTCAGAGTGCGCGGTGACATTTGTGCATTAAATGTGTTGGCGTTGATCGA
>JBBJME010000197.1:0-13109 GCA_037719765.1 Planctomycetaceae bacterium | reverse complement strand
TCGATTTGATTCTGAACTTCACTCGCCTCGGCTTCCAGCCGCTGATATTCTGCGTTCATCCCTGAATCACTCCCTGAAAAAGCTTTGTTGCTATCGCCTTTTTACAGCGATTCAGGGATTTTGGCCTGGATCAGCTTTAATCACACAAATTCCCGACACATCGCGAATCCGCCCGACGTTCGCTTAAACGTCAGCAACCGCAAGCTCTGGCCATCGTGTGCCTGGCCTCCACCCAAGACTGAAATTGCATGAAGAACGAACTGATTGCATCACACTTTGAATTGCTCGCGGATTTGCTCGAAATTCAGAGCGCGAACCCGTTTCGCGTTCGCGCCTATCGCAATGCCGCTCGCACGATTTCATCAACGTCTGAGTCACTGGACGAAATGGTCCGTTCCGAAAGAGATCTGACCGAACTGACCGGTATCGGTAAAGACCTCGCACGGCAGATTCAGGAGGTCGTCACAACCGGCAAACATGCCGCACTGGAAGAACTTCGCAAACAGATTCCCGGCGGCGTTCTCGACATGCTCCGCATTCAGGGTGTCGGGCCAAAGAAGGTTTCTGTCTTCTTCAATGAACTGGGACTGAAGTCATTGTCCGACCTCAAGGCGGCGTGTGAATCCGGACGCCTGTCGAAATTGAAAGGCTTCGGCAGGAAGACGGAAGAATCCATCCTGCAGAATATCGGTCTGGCGGAAAAGCAGGGTGAGCGAGTTTCTATCGCAGAAGCTCGTGCGGCGGCTGAGGCGATCGTCGAAGACCTGAAACAATTGCCCGAGGTGGAGCAGGTCGCAGTCGCTGGCAGTTGCCGGAGGCGTCGCGAAACCTGCGGCGACCTGGATGTACTCGCAACCTGTTCCGATCCCGGTCCGCCAATGGATCGACTCGCTACTCATCCGCTGGTCGAAACAGTGCTGCAACGGGGCGACACGAAACAGCGTGTAAGACTCAGGACTGGAATCGAACTGGACCTGCGTGTTGTGCCAGAGGCATCTTTCGGCGCCGCGATGCAATATTTCACCGGGTCGAAAGAGCACAACATCGTTGTTCGCCAGCGAGCAAAGGACATCAACCTCAAAGTCAATGAATATGGTGTGTTCGCGGAGAAGAACAGATCGCAGGCCGCACGGAAGAAGATGTCTATGCCGCCGTCGGATTGCCCTGGATTCCTCCGGAACTGCGGGAGCATCGGCCGCGAATTTGAATGGGCCGATGCAGGCACCCTGCCGGAACTGATCAAGGTCGCCGACGTCAGGGCGACCTCCACATGCACACGACAGCCTCCGATGGAGCTGCCACGATTGAAGAAATGGCCTTGGCCGCAAAGGCTCGCGGGCTGAAGTACATTGCGATCACAGATCACAGCAAACGAGTCTCGATGGCAAACGGACTTGATGCTGATCGGCTGCGGCAGCACTGGAAAGAGATCAGAGATGTTCAAGCCCGCATGTCAGGCATCCACATCCTGTGCGGGATTGAATGCGATATCCTGGAAGACGCGACGATGGATCTACCCGATGACGTTCTGGCGGAAGCCGACTGGGTCATCGCCGTGCTGCACTACGGATTGAAGCAGCCTGGCGAACAGATCATGAAGCGACTCATGACCGCTGTGAAGAATCCGCATGTCGATATTATCGGTCATTGCACAGGGGCGCATGACTTTACGCCGCGAAGGAGCTGATGTGAATTTCAGCGATTTGCTGAAGGCTGCAGCGGATAATCGCGTGATGATGGAAATCAACGCGCATCCAAGTCGCCTGGACCTTGATGACATTCATGCCGCCGCCGCAAAGGATCTCGGCATTCCAATCGTGATCAGTACCGACGCACACAGTGTGAACGGCTTTGAAGTACTTGAATACGGCATCGATCAGGCCCGCCGCGCCGGGCTCACAGCGGAGGATGTGGCCAACACCAGATCGCTGAAAGAATTCCGGCGGATGCTGAAGTAGCCAACCGCGGGGAAATCTCACGCTACCTTGCTGACGTCACCTGCAGCTGTGGCCGCAATTGTTGCCTGCGGGTCTCGACCACGGTGGCTGCGGCCCCTACGGCCTGTTCGGCCATTGTCAGCGCCGCCGTCGCTGTCGTGACGACAATCTCGATTGCCGGGATCTCTGCCGTCATAGCCTGCATGGATTTTTCAACTGTCTGCATCGTTTCTGTTGCAGTCGCAATTGTCTTTGCGGCAGCTTCCATTTCTGTTTTTACATCGACCATGGACTTATCCATCGCAGCAATCTGTTCGGTCATGCCGACGATAGATTTCTCCTGGCGATCAGCCACAGCAGCAAGGCTTTCCGTCGCGGATTTGATCTCAGCATTTTCAGGCAGTGTCGCCAGAGCGGCCGTGGCCTGCACCAGAGCCGCCTTGAGCAGCGGCACCGCGGTCTGTGTCTTCGTCATGACGTCTACCTGAGCGACCTTCTGTGCTTCGATCGTTGCGACGGAAACCGTCAAATCCTTCATTTTCTGATCGTTCGCTGCCACGGCAGCCTGCGCCTCCAGCATGGTCTTCTGAGCTGCCGCGATCTGCTGTTGTTTTTCCTGCAAAGCTGCCTGGGCTTCGAGAGATGTCAGCTGCACCTCGTCGCGCTTGGCTTTTGCGGCGTCAAGCGCTGCTAGTTCATCGCGAAGTCCGATGTAATGCTGCCAGCGGGTAATCAGCGCGTTTGTCCGGCTGACTTCCTGCTGCACAGCGGCAAGAGCCTGTTCTTTTACAGTGGACGCTTTCTGAAACGGAGGCAGTGCAGCGGTTTCCGTGTCGACGACGCCCTTGGCCGCAACCATCGCCTGTTCATCGACAGTGAGCTGTTGCTTCTGCGCAGCGACGTTGTTCGTGATGGCAATGACGTTTGTCTTCGTTGTTGCCAGTTCAGTTTCATTCGTCTTGAGTTCTGCTTCGCGGGCTGCCACCTGTGCTTTGAGCTGTTCAACAACTTTCTTCAGTTCTTCATCAGTCGGCATCATGTCAGAGGCTGCTGTCGATTTTTCGGCAGCAGCCTTCAGATCCGGAAGAGCTTTCTGCAATGCCGCAGCACTGGCTGTGAGTGTCTGATCTTTAGTCTGTTCGGCAGTCAGCTTCTGCTCTTCTGCCGTGATGACCGCCTGTTGATCGGTATATTTCTTCTGCGCCCCTGCGTAGGCCACATTTGCAGCATCGATCTTCTGTGTCTGAGCTGTCTGAGCGGCAACAGCAGCATCACGCTCGGCAGTTGCGGCCGCAAGTTTTGCAGCGACTGGAGCCACCTGTGCCTGCTCGGCTGCAAGGCGTGACTCCAGCGTGGGCGGGTTCGTTGTCAGCTGCCCGATCCGAGCGCCATCAGCAGCGTTCCACACACGGATTTCGCCCGTCCAGTCACCGGCGATCACGCGATTTGTTTCGTCGCAATGTGTCGCGTGGAGAGCAAGATCGCTGAACGCTTCGAAATCTTTTAATGCGCCTCCATTACCGTCCCACAGTTTGGTGACTCGATCACGCCCCGATGACACCATGCGTCCATCGCGGCAAAATTCCACGGAAAAAGCGCCGCCCCCGTGGGCTCCCCACGATTTGATCTGTCCACCGTTTTCCATTTCCCAAAGTCGAATGGTGGTGTCTTCACTGGCAGATGCCAGGACATTGCCATCGATTCGCCATGAAACAGACGTCACGGCTGCGGTGTGGCCGGAGAGCGTCAAATACTCGCGACCCGTGTGCGCTTCCCACACAAGCAGTCCGCCATTGCGATCGGAAGTGGCCAAAAGAACCCCGTCCGGGCTGAATTCCAGGGCGTAAATCCAATCGGTGTGCTTCTTACATTCGTAGGCAAGTTCGCCTGTCGATGTGTTGTAAACGCGAACAATCTTTTCCGGTCCGCCGAGCGCAATCAGAGACTGATCGGCACTGATGTCTGCAGCAAGGACTTCATCCAGTTCGTCGCCGACCGCCATAATGCGTTCTCCGGTCCGCACGTCCCAAACGACACAGAGTCCCTTGGCTGCTCCGTGACCCCCTCCAGCGAGCAACAGCGCGCCGTTGCGGCTGAATTTCAAAACTCGGGGAATACCTTCCGGAAACGGCAGTACGCCCAGCGGTTCCAGCGTTTCGGTGTGATAAAGAACTACCTGTTTCTGGCCTGCCACAGCAGCCAGCTTCGACCAGGGATTAGTCGCGATTGCGGAGACTGCTGTCGTCGCGGACGTATGAATCACCGGTTCGACGTTCAGCACGTCCGGCATCGGCGGCGCACCTTCAGGTCGCGCGCCAGCAGACACGTCTACCGTCATCGCCGCATTCTTTTTCTTCGGCAAAGCGACCTTACTGGATGAAGTCTCCGGAGCACCGCCATCAATCCATTTCTTGATCAGGTCGAGCGTTGCGTCGGGAAGTTTGTCAGCTTCCGGCGGCATGAACGGTTCGCTCTGATGGGATACCAGACTATAGAGATAGCTGGCTCCGGAATCTCCCGCTTCAATCGACGCACCAGCAGCCCCGCCCTGCATCAGCGAGGAATACGACGAGAGGTCCAGGTCGGAAGTCTTCTTGTTCGTGTTATGACACGTCAGACACTTTTCACGCAGAATTGGTTTGATATGGTCTTCAAAGTTTACCTTGTCCTCAGCCATGCTGACTGAACTAAAGACCTGTACGGCAAGCGCAGCAAGGCCTGCGGATAAACCTGGCAGGAACGAATTACTTTGACTCATGTTCAAACTCCTCAGCTCGAAAAGCGGATTTCGCTCATCCGACGGCTTGGAAAAGGGGTCAGGAACCAATAGTGCGGAGCACCCTTTGGGCCATTTGGCTATTGGTTCCTGACCCCTTTTCCAAGCCAACGTAACACCACACGAATTTCTCTTCGGCAGAATCTGCCTGTCTGATCCGCCTGCACAGACCCCGCACACCAAAAACTCTCATTATCCTCCGTCATCGGAACGGAAGAATCAGGTCAATTGATACGACACGACCCAGGAAGCGACAGTGGCCGCCAATCAATGGTTGAACAGGAACTCCCTCGAATTCAGCAGTGACCAAAAGATGTCTTCCAGGGCTTCCTTCTTGTTTTCCTGTTCTGCGACGATGGCCGTCAGCGACACCACTTCTTCAGCGGTGGGCTTTCGAGAAAAGCAGCGAACGTACATTTCTGAGATAATGTCTTCGGGAGTTTTTCCCTCTTCAAGGCGTTTCGCCACCAGGCCACCCTGCTGGATCTTTGCGTTGGAAGTATCACCATTGATCAGATGCAAAGCCTGTGACAGGTTGGGTTCCATTTTCACTTCACACGAGCAGACCGTCTCGCGTTTTGCTCGCCCAAACGTTGTAAGAAAGTATGTCGCCGTATTTCCATCGGCGATCTGAACGGCTCGTGCTCCAACTGGCAGGCCAGGGAATTTGTTCTGAGTGCTCGTGACCTCGCTGATGCAGTCCAGCATGACTTCTGAACGGATACGGCGCAGCTCGGCATGCGCGAAATTGCGATGATCCGATTTGTTCGATTCAGTGGGTTTGGTTGACAACTGGTAGGTCCGTGAGGTGCAGATGTCTCGCACCAGTTTGCGGAAGTCGTAGTTGTATTCAGTGAATCGCTTGCCGAGTTCATCAAGCAATTCTGCATTGACCGCCGGGTTGCTGACTCGCACATCATCCACTTCATTGATGATCCCGCGACCCAGAAAATGCGACCAGACAATGTTTGCGAGATTCTTTGCGAAGTAAGGATTCTCGGGAGACGCTAGCCATTCTGCCAGCACTTCACGGCGATCGCGTCCGGCCAGATCCGGTTCAATTCCACCCAGAAACTTCGGCTTCATCACAACGCCGCCGACAAGGTGCGTCACTTCGCCACCGCCGGAATTGAAGATAATGGTTTCGCGAGGATCTTCGCCCTGCTTACGACCAATCTGCGCGAAGAAAGCGGCAAAGCTGTAATAGTCGTTCATTGTCCATCGATCAAACGGATGATTGTGGCACTGAGTACACTGTATTCTCATGCCCATGAAGACCTGCGCAACGTTTTCAGCGGTCTTGAGTGTTTCTGTCTCTGTCTGGTAGTAGTTTGTCGCCGGATTGGCGAATGATCCGCCGCTTGATCCCAGGATCTCCCGCACCATCTGATCGGTCGGCGTGTTACTGGCAATCTTTTCTCTGAGCCAATTGAAGTAGGCCAGCATGGGTTTGGTTTCAACACGATTGGCGATCGTTCGCACCTGCAGAATCTCGGCCCACTTCATTACCCAGATATCCACAAATTCCTTGCGCTGGAGCAGTTCATCCACCAGCTTTTCGCGTTTGAGTGGATCTGCATCGGCAACGAATCTTGCATGTTCATCAACCGTTGGCAGAGTCCCGGTGATATCGACGGAAACCCGTCGCATGAATTCTTCGTCGGTGCAAACCTCAGACGGAATAATTCGCAGCTTACGAAGCTTGCTGTGAACGAGCGTGTCGATGTAGTTGAATTCAGGAGTCTTAGGGTCTTCATACTGTAAGCCTTTTGGCAGTACGATGAACTGCGAGCCGACGGTGTGCGTATCGAAGCGTGCCATGATGAAGGCTTCGCCGCGCGCGTGTGCCGTCACTAGACCTGTCTGAGCAATCTCAGCACTGGTTTCATTGTTTGAACTGAAGTAGGCCAGATTCGTCACGTCGCGGTCGGTGCCGTCGGAATACTTTGCACGCACAGTCAATCGCTGTGTCATGCCTTCGCCGTCCATGACCGCGTTCTTTGGATAAAGTTCGACCGAGACAACGGACGGCACGGCACTCGGATCATTGGGAGCCCCGGCTTCCAGCCACCTCAGCACTGTGTTGTAATGTTCGCTCCCGACATCGAAACGCTTGCCGCCTGTATGCGGCACCAGACCAGCCGACTTTTCCATCAGCAGACTTTCCGCGGGCAATGCGAGGTTGATGCGGCGACCCGGGATTTCGCGAGTCAGGCGATAATGGTCGCCTTCCGGATCGAATCCAAACAGTGACATTCGGAAACCATCTTTGCCTCGTGCTGCCCCGTGACAACTTCCGTTGTTGCAACTCGTCTTCATCCAGACGGGCATGACATCCTGACGAAAACTGATGGCAGGATCGACTGCAGAATTCTGGACGACCACAGGCACGTCAACTGCATGTCCGCCGAACGCAACCGTGATCTTTGTCACTCCATCCGCGACGGGATAGAACGTCGCACCATCCCGACGCACGAACGCTTCATTCTCAACCGTCAGAGTTGCCTGATCGGTGACGTCAATCGTGAGTCCGTTCGGCATCACGGCCTGAATGAGCATGCCCTGTCGGTCTCTCACGGCTGACAGATGAATGTCCATGGGAGCGACACTGATCGACCCCGGTGCCGCATCATCTCCCTGCGCTGACGAAATCATCGGCAGCAAGACTGCGGCAAGGGCTAAAATCTTCGAAAACGATTTCATCGAAAGTTTTCCATTCGCTTAAGACGCTTCTCCGCAGATTGCGGTGAAGTCAGTATTCAGACTTCTCATGCAGCCTTTTTTCGCTGCTGATCCATAAACCTGTACGAAAAGGCGAAGTTGTCGCTACTTGCCTTCACTCTTTTTCTGAGATTCCAATCGCAACTTCTCCAGTCGTGTCAGACGTTTCTCCGCTGGCGGAGCAACGGGCGCTGGCGATGCCACAACCACTGCCGCCGGCATCGGGTCAGGCATCGGGGTCGCAGTCGGCATCGGGAGAGGTTTATCAATCCGCAATTCCGAATCACCCACCCGAGCATGCACAATGCTTTCGTTATTCTCAGTCACTGTCACCTGACAGAAGATGTTCTTATGAGTTCCTTCAGGACTGTCCGCTGCGGTCTTCACTTTGAACACCAGTTCCCTGGTCTCCGCAGTGACCTGCAATGGTTCTGCCGTCACCTTATGCGGCAGGCCTAGCAGTGTCACAACGGCTGGTACTTTCAATTCCTTGAGAATCTGCACATCTACGACAACGTCGGTCTCTTTGCCTTGTTCGACAGACGAGCGCTGCACCGTCATGCCGACATACGGCTCGGCAACTTCGAGGGATGCCATCTGAGACGACGACCAGCTCGCTCCGTTGATGTTCGCAAAACCGAGGGCATACACAGGCCATTTGCCAACAACCGCGTTTCCGTCAGCATTGATTTGATACAGTCCTTCCGTCTGACCCTTGGCAATCACGATCTCACTGTTGGCACCGACGCCAGGTGGACGGAACGGAAACTGGACTCGAATTTCCTCATCCCAGCCTTCCTTCTTCGTGGCTACGATCTTAAGCATCATCATTCCGTTGCGCACCATCGGCACGTTTGGCTGAACCAGCTCCAGCTTAAATGGCAATTCATCGATCGTCGCCACAGGCAAGCGATTCACATCTTTCCACACGTACAAAGACTGGCCCGGCCCGGCAATGACGAAATCGGCGCGATTTGAGAATCGTCCGGCGACATTCAGCGCAGGATCGGTCGTCTTCATCCGGAAGTCGACAAGGGCTCCGGCCAAAGGAGCGTCAGCGGCGGATTCAAACACCACGGGCATGGTGTTCAGGTTTGCGGGCATCGGAAACGCGGTCATGGTGACACCGGGCGGCAATGCAATCCCGTCGATGGTCAGTTCACCGCCGAAATTCACACGTTCGGCAGAAATGATTGTGCCAAAGCGATTTCCACGCGGAATGTAGATCTGCTGACGTGACTGTGAGTATCGCGCCACTCGCGGAATACCCGCTGTCAACGCGGGTGTGACTTCCTGAAACTCGACACGATAGACGAATTCCGGACCGCCACGAGTCAAATGGTCGGCAATTCGAATTGCGTATTCGCCATCTGCAGGAACCTGCCAGCGAAAATAGCTGTCCGGCCCGCGTGAATCGTCGTTGCCCGTGATGCCTTCACCATTGGCTTTGTAGAGATTCATCACCGGATCGATCGGCGAACGGACACGACGACCGTAGCATTCGACTTCAAAAACTTTTCCAGCAGTGGCAGTGAACTTGTAGACATCAACGTCGCCGGGTTCCTGCAGAATACCATTGAACGAAGACGGAAACTGAGTCACGGGAGTCGCGTTTTCAAATCCGTTGTTCGGTTCCAGTTCCAATGCATTTGGCACGGAAGAAATCCGCATCACATGCCCGGAAGGCGAAATGCCTGTTGCATCTTCTGCAAAGATCAATGTCTCGGACGTGCCATCGTTTGGCAGCGTGACAACCTTTGCAATCGGACCGTTTGCATCGCCGATCAGCGTCATTTCCATCGCTTCCCCAGCTTTACCCCCGGCAGGATACACAGACATCGGACGCGGAAAGTTGCCGACGTGCAGACGATAGCGGCAGTCGCCATTGCCACCGTAGCCGCTGTCCCGCATTTCGATGGTGTACTTGCCGTCTTCCGGTACAACAATCGAAGTAGCAGCATCCTGTTTCAGAAGCGGAGAATCATCTTCCGCGGACAATTCAAATCGCTTGTCGTTCAGAATGGCGATGTACGGATCAAACAAAGCCTGACCGAATCTCATGCCTTCGACTTCAACCGATAATCTGTCACCCTTTTTTGCATCGACCACAAAGTAATCGACGTCTTCGTTTTCAACAGTGCCGACCACTGTGCTGTTGATCGGAATCTGCTGCGGTACAGCGAAGTCGGTATTCGGTTCCTTTTCGTCGACTGCTGGAAGGGCTCCGACGAAGAAGGTGCGATATTCTGAAATCCCGGTCTTTGTTCGCACCTGAGCCGTGTGTTCGCCCAACGCACAATCAGGAGCGATGCGAATTTTCACATCAATGTTGTTGGCATCGGCGGGCTTGATTTCAAGGACCTCAAACCCCGGTTCGTAGAAGAATATCTCCTGAGCGTCGTCCAGACGTGCTCCGGTGAATCGGATGACCTGCTCTGTCCCGCGCTGCACTCCGCGGGGCAAGATCACTGTCAACGCCGGTTCGGCCGCGGATAAGAGTTGAGGCGTCAGCAGCGACACCACGACACACAGGGCTATGGCCAACGGAAAACGCATGGCGAGTTCTCTTCCAGTGAAAGACAACGGGAGTCCTTCCCGCAAACGCACCCCCGGCTTCCATGTCAGGGCATTTTTCAAGTCTACCTGCAAAGCAACGCTGCGAATCCACTCTGTTGGCGATCCGCAGCGCTGCATGAAGTTGTAAAATCAAGCCAGCAGTTCTGAACGAACTTTCCCGCCGTCCACAATTTCGATCGGCCGATCACCAGGAGCCATCAGTTCCTTGTCTGCGGTGATGCCAAGGCAGTGGTAGATCGTCGTGGCCCAGTCTTCGACATTCAATGGTTTATCTTCAGGTTCGCTGGCCGTTGAATTCGATGAGCCATAAACCAGCCCACCCTTAATTCCTCCGCCAGCCATCACCACGCTGAACACTTTCGGCCAGTGGTCTCGGCCAGCTGTGCCGTTAATCTTCGGTGTACGACCGAATTCGCTGGCGATGCACACCATGGTATCTTTCAGGCGACCGCGTTCATCCAGGTCTCGAATCAAGCGGGCGTAAGCCTGATCAAACGGCGGAACCTGGCCATTCATGCCAGCCGCAATATTGTCATGCATGTCCCAGCCACCATACGTCAGCGTCACAAAGCGAGAACCCGCTTCGACCAGACGGCGAGCCATCAGCATTCGTGCTCCGGCCTGGTTGCGGCCGTACTCGTCACGCAGAGCATCCGTTTCTTTGCTGAGATCAAATGCTTCCCGTGCCTGCTGTGAGCTGATCATGCCGTAAGCACGTTGATAAAACGTATCAACTGCGTCCAGTGAGTCGGCCTTCTCTTTGTTCACGAAGTGATTATTCACAGCATCCAGTGCACGGCGACGACGAGTGAATCGCTCATCGGTCACGCCACCCGGCAGTTGCAGGTCGCGAACCGTAAATCCGGCGTCGGCCGGATCAGAACCAAGACTGAACGGTGCAAATGAAGAACTCAGATATCCTGTGCCGGCAAATTCATTTGGCTGACCAGGAATGCAGATGTAAGGAGGAATGTTGTTGCGGGGTTCAAATTCGTGACTCACCACACTTCCCATGCTCGGAAAAGCCAGAGCCGGGCTTGGGCGATATCCGGTGAACATGTTGTGCGTGCCGCGCTCGTGAGCCGCTTCACCGTGGGTCATGCTGCGGCAGATGGCGATTTTGTCCATCACCTTTGCGGTCTGCACCCAGCGCTCGTTGATGAACACGCCCGGTACGTTGGTCTCGATTGAACTCATCGGCCCGCGATATTCAATCGGAGCGTATGGTTTGGGGTCAAAGCTTTCCTGATGTGCCATCCCACCGGGCAGGAAGATGAAGATAACCGACTTGGCGGTGCCTTCTTTGGTTTCGTAGTTCTTGAGATCCGCCTGAGCCGACTGCAACTTCAGGTACTGAGCCAGCGTCAGGCCGATCCCGGCGCAGAAACCAACGTACAGAAAATTTCTTCGTGAACTTCCACGAGCCATCGCGAATCTCCAAGGGAAAATGAACAGTCTGTAAGGCAGTCCAATGACGGCCGACAGTGAATGTTCGAAAGTGTTATTGTCGGGACAAGTGCTGACGCACTTCAAGAGGGTGGGATCTAAGGTGGGTTGGTTCGGGAAATCACTTCCTGAATACTGTTAGTGTTGAGTGACCACGCCAATTTGTCAACAATTCCAACCGAATTTCGCCGATTGTGAATGGCAGAACCCTGATTGACCCGACATTTCTCAGATTCAGCAGGTCAATGAGCGTGGCAGTCTGCAACTGTTAACACGTCCGCACCCTTTACACGCGCCGGAACTTCGAAGTATTCGTCAAAATCCCTGCAAGGCTGGTTTTTCAATGCTATCCGGGAATTGTGTCCACTTGTCATCAAGGCAGGTGGACACTGGTGCTGGACAGTCCGCGCCAGACACATTGTCGACGCCAATCCATCGAGTGTCTGTGGTCAGCAAGTTCAATGATCCTTCTGATAACGTCGTCCTAAATCGTCGAAACGTCACGGAGTTTGTTTTTTCCGTTTTCCAAGTGCGTTACTATCCTTGGCTCGCACGAGTTCAAGGGCCGCTTGAGTCTTTTCGCTGCGACCGATTCAGCCCTGGAATGTTCATCATCATGTCCGCGACTTCTGTATGTGAATCTGCTCAGATGTCCTGGTGTGAAATGGCGGATGCCGTATTGGGCGGTCAGACGTTGGCGCGTGAAGACGCCTTGCGGATTCTGCGAGCCTCCGATCACGACCTGCTGGCAATTCTGGACTCCGCGTATCGCGTTCGACGGCAGTACTTCGGCAAAACGGTCCAGCTTTACTATCTGAAGAATGCCAAGAGCGGTCTATGCCCCGAGGACTGTAGTTACTGTTCGCAGTCGAAAATCTCCGATGCACCGATCGAAAAATACGCCATGCTGAATGCGGAGCGGCTGCTTGATGGTGCCCGCAAGGCCGCTGAAAGCAAATCACGCACGTATTGTATTGTCGCCAGCGGTCGCGGTCCGACAGATCGTGAAGTCGATCATGTCGCGAGTGTCGTGCGTCAGATCAAGGATCAGTACGGTTTGCACATCTGCTGTTGTCTTGGACTGCTGAAGCCCGAGCAGGCTGTAAAGCTCAAGGACGCAGGCGTCGATCGCGTCAACCACAATCTGAATACCAGCGAACGATTCCACGATGAAATCTGTACGACGCATACATTCAAGGATCGACTCGAAACGCTCGACGTCTGTCGCAATGCCGGGCTGGAATTGTGCGCCGGAATGATTGTCGGCATGGGCGAAGTTCATGACGACGTCGTGGATGTGGCCCTGAAGTTGGCGGAACTCCACGTCGAATCGATTCCGATCAACTTCCTCAATTCCATCGACGGTACTCCGCTGGAATCCGTCCACGAACTGGATCCGCGATTCTGCCTGAAGGTGCTGGCGATGTTCAGGCTGACAAATCCGAAAGCCGAACTGCGGATTGCCGGCGGTCGTGAAGTCAACCTGCGTTCCATGCAGGCCATGGGACTGTATCCGGCGAACTCGATGTTTGTGAGCGACTACCTGACAACGCCCGGCCAGAAAGCGGAAGAAGATTTCAGGATGATCGCCGATCTGGGATTTGAAATCACCGCCGGCGACTACGAATCGTCGAAACTACTGGAACTTTGGA
>JBBJME010000046.1:0-36829 GCA_037719765.1 Planctomycetaceae bacterium | reverse complement strand
CGCTGCAACAAATGTCGGCAGAGACTCATTCAAACTCGCCACGCTGGAAGCTGAATGATTGTGCTCGGATCGCACAGGGGTTCTGGCGACAAAGCGCGGGAGACGATTTAAACTCTGACGATGCTGAAAAACTGTCCGCAAGAATTGAATCAGCAATGCGGCTTTCGCATGGTGGTCGCAACCTGTGCGACCTGGGTTACCACAACGACATCCGACTGTGCAGCGCTGTCGATTGCATCGACCGTGTGCCAATGTTGAATCGTGTGAGCGGCGATTTGAGCTTGGAAAAGGGGTCAGGAACCAATAGTGCGGAGCACCCTTTGGGCCATTTGGCTATTGGTTCCTGACCCCTTTTCCAAGCCTTGACACTACACTACGACTTCCGGCGCCGGGGAATGCAGTTTTTGCTATCAACCAGCACGATCTTTGGAACGTGCTTTTGACGTTCTTCATCTGAGTACTGTGCATAGCTGCAGATGATCACAAGGTCGCCGATATGGACCAGGCGAGCGGCAGCTCCGTTGAGGCATACGATGCCCGAACCGCGTTCACCGCTGATCGCGTAAGTCGTCAGGCGGTTGCCGTTGTTGATGTCATAAATATCAACCTGTTCCCATTCGACAATATCGGTCGCTTCCATCAGCAGCGGGTCCAGCGTGACGCTGCCTTCGTAGTGCAGGCTGGCATCCGTGACAGTCGCACGATGGATTTTCGATTTGAGCAGTATTCGGTTCATTCGGCATCACGCTCGCAGTTTCGCGGACAATTGAGTTTCACAGCTGGCTATCACCTTTTTCACGACCGTATCGACCTCTTCAGTCGTTAACGTACGGTCAGCAGCCATGAACCGGCAGGTGATCAGATACGACTTCCGATCGGGATCGATCTGTTTTCCGCGGTACTGTCCACCAAACGATGTTCCCAGCAACAGCGCGCCGGCAGATTTGGACACAGTTTCCGACAACTGAGCCCACGAAACCGATTCCGGAAGTACGAAATTCAGATCCCGGGAAATCGACGGAAATCGTGGCAACGGAGCATACGAGCGTCTGGCTGCAAATAATTCTTCGATGAGCGGCACTCGCAGCTCGGCCACGCAAACAGCGTCGTGCAGGTCACAGCGATCCAGCACGTCGCGGTTGAGTTCTCCCAGCCAGCCCCACAGCTTTCCGTTCAGACTCACGGCCGCGCCTCGCCCGGCCGTATATTCCGGATGCGATGCGGGTTCGGTTGTCCGTACGGCTTGCGGAGCCAGTTTTGCAGCAAGCGATTCGACGACACCCAGGAGTTGGGCGAACGGACGTCCGGAAACGATGCCGATGGTCCATGGTTCGGCTTCATGTTCAGGCTGCCCCATTCCAGCTGTCAGGTACACGCGAGCCACTTCAAACAATTCCGCGTTCGCGCACCCGTGCCGTTCATTCTGGCGACGACAGGCGAGAAGACTTGGAATCAGGCTTTGTCGCAGTTGATCTTCATGACTGCGGCTGGAATGACTCACGGCGACCGCATGAATCTCTCCGTGTGGCCGGAGCAACTGTCGTTGTTCCTCACTGACAAACGACATCGTCAGGGCTTCTGAAAAGCCGCTGGCGGCAAGCTGCATACGAATCGTATCAACCACACGTTCACGCAGAGTCCTGGCTGTCGCCACGACCGGCAATGTGGCATCGGTCGGGATATGTTCGTAACCGTGAATACGAGCCACTTCTTCGATCAGATCACATTCTCGCAACAGGTCAGGGCGCCAGCTGGGTGGTTCGAAAGTCGCCGAGTTCTCGTGGCGTTCAAGACACTTCAATCCCAGCCTCTTCAGAATGTCAACACATTCGTCGGCCGCAATTTCAATCCCAAGCAATCGCGACACCTGACCAAAACGCAGAGTGACGGGATCTCGCATGGCAGGCACGGACTGTCCTGCGACAACCGAACCTGTCAGCAGCGTACCGCCCGCAATCCTCTGAATCAGCTCACAGCAACGGCGGGATGCCCAATCGAGCCACTGCCGATCGACTTTTCGCTCAAAGCGATACGATGAAGGACTATGCAACTTCAATGATCGCGCGGTCGCTCGAACTGACAGCGACGCGAACGACGCAGCTTCGATCAACACGTTGGTTGTGGTCACTGAAATCTCTGTATCGAAGCCACCCATGACGCCCGCGACTGCCACTGGACAATCAGCGTCGGCAATCACACACATTTCTTCGGTCAATCTATATTGCCGCTGATCAATCGCAGTGATCGTCTCACCTTTCTTCGCACGGCGAACGATGATTTTCTGACCGTGAAGTCGGTCGAGATCGAAAGCGTGCAGCGGCTGTCCGCATTCCATCATCACAAAGTTTGTCACATCGACGACGTTGTTGACCGAATTGATGCCGACGGCCGCAAGGCGATCTTTCAGCCACGCCGGACTGGGGCCAATTTTGACTCCGCGAATCACACGTCCATGATATTCCGGGCACAGGTCGAGGCACTCGATGGCAATCGAGGCGACGGCGCTGGCGGCCGGTCCGGATTCTGTCACCGCTGCGATGGGGATCGTCAGCGGCTCACCAAACAATACGGACACTTCGCGCGCGACCCCGATATGTCCGAGGCAGTCGGGTCGGTTGCTGGTGACTTCGATATCAATCGCCACATCCGGCATTGACAGGCCAGCCGTGACATCGTGGAATTCTTCCAGATTGAGCCCCGACATGGTCAGCCGATGCGTCAGTTTTTCAACGCTCGGTGGCAGCGACACGTATTCGGCCAGCCAGTTCTTACTTACAATCATGACTCGATGTACAGCCGCTAACGTTCAGTTTTCGCCGCCAGCAAAGGCGTTGCAGAATCCGTGGCCAGCGAGGCCGCATACGCAGATTCTAACCGGCGAAACCCGGAAGCGACGAAGTGTAACCGAACCGGCCAACCACGTGAAGGATTCATGGAAGTGCTGGATTTATGCCGTTTCCCAACATTGACTTCGCAAGTTTCAATCATGCGGTTGAGTTTTGTGATCGCCAGCACTTCGCGAACATCCGCACTCGGATTGAACATCTGGACCTTCAATGGAAAGTTTGGAATTCGAGTCAGTGAGACCAAAAGCCCCAGCATTCCGCTTGGCACCAAACGCACGCCCGTCAGGTCAAACGCCACAGTCGATGAATTGTTGATCTTCAGCAGATCCGTAATGGCGGCCCTGTAGTGGGCAACATTAAACTCTGACGGAACATCCTTCCCGGAAAATCCCAGGACTGTCACGGGGCCAACGCTGTAAACTTTCAGCAGTCCATCTTCAGTCAAACCATACTGCTGAGTCAGATCTTCTGCGGCCAGCGGGGTTTCAGCGTTGTCATTTGTCATTGAAATCACTCCTCATTTAAGATCAACAATCACGGTCGTCAGTCTAGCAAATCCTTAGGGGAGACCAATCGTCGCCGGGAAAAAACTGGAAATCGCGATCAGGTTTGCATGGCTTATTCTCCAACCTGCTCCGGAATCGGGGAATTCATGCCAGTTGATGAGGGATGCTGAATTGCAGGTTTGAAATCTGCAAACGGTTGATATGTTGACAGTTTGAATCCCGCGCCGACGGAATCCAATGTTCAACTTTTTCAAACGAAACTCCGCGCTTTGCTTCCCAACCACCTGTCCGCCGAATCACCACGCACCCTGAAACTTGTTTCCGATCGGCTGCTCGCAGAACTCAGTGCAGAGCTGCGCGGCCCGAATGTGCTGGTGCTGCTGATGCACGGCACAACACTGGCATCCGCGCTGCGTGAATCGCGTCCGGATCTGAAGTTTACGTTTTTTACAACGGAACACTTCTTCTTTCGAACTCTGCAGGCGTTTCACGCGGATGTGACGGTGACGCCGGATGCCGTCCAAATTGTCTGTGCGGCCGATCTGCCTGAACAGAAATTCGACGAAGTGATCTTCCCGACTCTGTCCGGTGATTCATCTGAACTCGCCCAGGATCTGATTCAGGCCGCCCATCAGCGACTGCGGTCAGGAGGTCGGCTGTTTGCATCGACCAATAATCCGAAAGATCGCTGGGTTCAGAATCAACTGAAGGCACTTTTCAGCAAAGTCGATGTGTTGAAACACAAGCAGGGTACAGCGTGCATCGCCACGAAAACGAGCCCGCTCAAGAAGGAGAAAGGGTTCCGCGCGAGATTTGCGTTCCGCCAGGGCGAGCGACTGGCTTTCGTCGAAAGCCGCCCCGGAGTCTTCTGTCATCGCCGCGTGGATGGCGGCGGAAGGGCATTGATTCGATCGCTGGCTTTACTGCACGGCACGAATGGTCAGCCGGAATTTCAGCCTCACCGAATTGTCGAGATGGGCTGCGGTTCCGGTGCGGTGTCAGCTGCCGCTGCGATCGAATATCCCGACGCCAAAATTCTGGCGGTCGACAGCGATGCACGGGCCGTGGAATGCACACAGCGATCCGCAGCGTTGAATGAAATCTCATCGATTCAGACACTGCTGGCATCCGACGGCGTGTTGCCTGAACCCGGAACCTGGGATCTGTTACTCGGCAATCCGCCGTATTA
Organism: Planctomycetaceae bacterium; assembly: GCA_037719765.1. GTDB lineage: Bacteria > Planctomycetota > Planctomycetia > Planctomycetales > Planctomycetaceae > SXXK01. The sequence continues at coordinate 32,288 of JBBJME010000046.1, read as the reverse complement.
TTCCGACTACCGGATTTCAGAACTGTTTCTGCAGGCGGCTCGCGCGGGATTGCGTGAAGGCGGCCGCATCCACATTGTGACGAAGCTGCTTGAATGGCATCAGGCGAGGATGGAGCAACTGTTCGGCGACGTGACCCAGAATGTGATCAGTGAATACACGATCTTCACTGCGGTGGCTCGGAACAAACCGGGATCAAAGACCCGTCGTTAACTGCGGATCCGTCGATTCAAGTCGCTGGCACAGCATCTGAATCTGGTCCAGATCCATGCTGCGGCGGTAGGTGTCGTCCTTCGTTGGTTCACGCAATTCCAGCATAATGGAACTGCGAACATAGCGCAAACCACGAAGCAGGACATCACGTTCGTGGGTGGACACTTCGATCTGCATAAATCCGTTTGACACAACTACGGCTCCGATTGACCTTCGCCGATTCATCTGGATACCTCCTGAATCCGAAATTGGCATCATGTGTGCTGCCAGCGGTAAGTCACAACTGACAGCAGAAAGCCTGGCGCAGTCATGGCCAGCAACGATCGAAGTGTACGCCTCAAATTGGCGATGCTCAAGCGGTCAATGCAAATCTACCGCGAAGCACGCAATTCTTTTGACCGACGAGTCTGAACGGGAAACTCTGGAAGTCCAATCCGTTTGCAAAGCTGTGTCCTGACGCGACGTTTTGGCTGCTTGGCGGCTCTGAATACGACGGAAATCCTCGAATTCCAGTCAGAACAATTCAAGTTTTTGTTTCGGCCCGCAGCGAGCCCCTGCGGTAAGCTTCCGCCATGGCTTTGGGGATCGCGGATTCGGACAACACGACTTCCGCCTGATTCTCCTGAGTCAGAGCCCGCATTTCCTGTTCCAGCGCGACGGCAGCAGCTCGGCGTTCTTCTGCATGAGCCCGTGCGATTCTCATGTCGGCCTCGGCCTGGTCGGCCTGCAGTCGAGCGCCCACGTTGTCACCGATATCAATGTCCGCGATATCGATCGAAACGATTTCATAAGCTGTCTGTGAATCCAGACCTTTCGCCAGCACAGCGCGAGCGATCAGCATCGGATTGGCCAGCACTTCTTTATGACTCGCGCACGAACCAATGGCCGATACGATCCCCTCACCAACTCTTGCGATAATCGTTTCTTCGGTGGCACCACCGATCAACTGCTTGATGTTGGTTCGCACCGTAACGCGTGCCTTCGCTTTCAATTGAATCCCGTCGCGTGCCACGCCGTCCAAAGTCGGCCGAACTGAGCGACCAGGGTCCGGACAGTCAATGACTTTGGTCTTCACACTCGTCTGGACGGCTTCCAGAACATTTCGCCCGGCCAGATCAATGGCCGCGGCAGTTTTCCAGTCCAGATCGATGTGCGCGCGATCCGCGGCGATCAGCGCGCGGATGACCAGAGGTACGTTGCCACCGGCGAGGTAATGAGATTCCATCGCGTTGGTAGTGATGTCATCCAGTCCGGCCTGAACCGACATGATGCGTGTGTCCACAATCAATTGCGGATTCACTTTCTTCAGCTTCATCACGACCATCTGCAACGGCCCGATACCCGCTCCCGACATGAAGGCGCGAAACCATAACGAGGCGACAGATGCAAAGACACCGAGAAACACCAGCATCAGAACCCCGAAGATCACCGCCACGCCGACGAGGAGCATCTGCGTAAAATCGAGTGCCCCCAACAGAGGAGCCAGAGTTTCGGAATATAGCTCAAGCATCGCGATCTTCCTTACGAATGTTCTGGGCCCGTCGTCATCCCGGCGGAATGCCAACGGCGGTTCACTTCTGAATTGTATGACGTCCCGTACGGGATTCGCAAACGAGTCTGCTCGACTGGCCAGCCGTGGCTTGACTGGCGAGCGGCATCGCCGCCCGACTATGATGTCGAGTTCCACGAAACGTCACACTGTCGGTGACGGATCAAAATCAATTCCTCAAGTCGCCGTTTTACTGTACCTGGAAGCTCTGCAGCGAGAACTTCCGCCACGATGAGGCGGTGCACTTTCGGATGCGGCCAAAGACTGCCCTGATTTCAACGTCCCTGGAGACCCTCTTGTGAGAATCGAATCCCGCCTGAACGAATTGGGAATCACGTTGCCGCCAACCCCCGCTCCGGGCGGTGTTTACACGCCGGTCGTGGTCTTGGACCACATCGCTTACGTGTCCGGACAGGTGCCTTATGGGCTCGACGGAAAACTTGTGATCGGTCGTGTTGGCTCCGACATGACTGAAGAACAGGGCGCGGCGGCGGCTCGGATGGTGGCACTTACCATGCTGGCAACGATCAAGGCATCGCTGGGAAACCTCGATCGCGTGAAACGCATTGTGAAAGTTCTGGGTTTCGTAAACTGTACGCCGGAATTTCAGAAACATCCCGCCGTGATAAACGGATTCAGCAACACAATGGTGGAAGTCTTCGGCGACGCTGGCAAAGCGGCCCGCAGCGCTGTCGGCATGGGTTCATTGCCGTTCAACGTTCCGGTGGAAGTTGAAGCCGTTCTGGAACTGCACCCGTAAATCCTCACACGTGGACTCTCAGATTCCGGCAACGCGTGCCGGAGTCGATTCCTCTGTTGTGTTTGCCAGTGTCAGGCTTTTAAATACGTTTCCGCCCCGGACGCTGTGTCGTCGCCGACGCACGTCATCCTGTATCCCGCCACAGCGCGTTTACCGCGATCTCTGACTTTGTTCAGGAATTCCCAATGACGTCAAACAGTCCTGAGACTTCGATTCTTGCGGCCGTGCATCTGCCGCCCGCGGTCGAGACACCTCGACGCAGTATGCTGGTACACGTGACAACGGCCGTGCTGGGCCTTCTGATCATCGCCGTGCCATCGACTTTGAGCGGACTGTTTTTTCTGGATCCGATACTGCGTAAACGGAAAGCCGCGTCCGGAGGTGCGGACAATGGCGAAGTGCCTAAAAAAGATGAAGCCGGATTCATTCGTCTCGATGTGACGAAAGACTCTGTCCCACAGGACGGCACGCCACTGTCTGTGACTGTGAACGACGACCTCGTTGATGCCTGGAATCTGTTTCGGGATGTTCCCGTCGGAAGTATCTGGCTGCGAAAAGTCGGTGACGGCCCGATCCTGGCTTTCAACTCAGTCTGCCCTCATCTCGGCTGTTCAGTTGATTACATCCGCGCCGACAACCACTTCTTCTGCCCGTGTCACACCAGTGCGTTTGCGCTGGATGGAAAGAAGACAAATGAAATACCGCCGCGCGATATGGACGCTCTGGACGTCTCGATGCGGACCAATGGCCTGGAAGATGCGAATGGTCTCGAGATCTGGGTGAAGTTCCAGAATTTCCAGAAAGCGACCTCAGACAAAATCGTTATTTGAAAGCACACGGAACCATGATCGCATTGATCAACTGGCTGGAAACTCGGACCGGCTTCAAGGCTCTGATCCATGAAGCGTTCAACGAACGGGTTCCCGGCGGTGCGCGCTGGCGTTATGTGTGGGGCAGCACTCTGGTCTTCACGTTTACGCTGCAGGTAATTACGGGTTTCATGCTATGGGCCGCTTACAGTCCCAGCACGCGGACGGCCTGGGAAAGCGTGTACTACATTCAGCACGAAATGTTCCTTGGCAACATTATCCGCGGTCTGCATCACTACGCGGCACAGGGAATGGTTGTGCTGATGGCCATTCATCTGATTCAGGTCATCATAGACGGAGCTTACAAGGCTCCGCGCGAGATGAACTTCTGGCTGGGTATTGTGCTGATGATGATTGTGCTGGGCCTGTCACTCACTGGTTATCTGCTGCCGTGGGATCAGAAAGGCTACTATGCGACGCAGGTGACCACGAACATCATGAGTACGACGCCAGGCGTTGGTCGCGAAGTACAGATCCTGGCGCAGGGTGGCTCGGATTATGGGCATCTCACGCTGACACGTTTCTTTGCAATGCACGCCGGCATTCTGCCGACGCTGCTTGTCGGGTTCCTGGCGCTGCACGTTTACGTGTTTCGCCGTCATGGGCTGACGGTGCATGATCCAAACCGCGCTCCGGATACAACGTTCTGGCCGGATCAGGTCTTAAAGGACGCCGTGGCTTGTCTGGCCGTGCTGGCGGTCGTGCTGCTGCTGGCCATGTTTCGTGCTCCGGAACTGAGCGCACCCGCAGATTCGGCCGTGAAATTTGATGCCGCTCGACCGGAATGGTACTTTCTGTTTCTGTTTCGTTTCCTGAAGTTTCATGCCGTCGAAGCCCTTGGCGTGACGTTTGGCGCGATTATCGTGCCCGGGATCATCATGGGCATCATCGCCGCGATGCCGCTCACAGCGAAAGTGTTCGGTCACGTCGGTCATACGCTTAACAGAGCCTTCATCTGGGCTCTGGCGCTGGGCGTTGTCGTGCTGACGGTGATGGCATTTTACGAAGACGCGAACAACAAGGATCATCAGGCGGCGTTGACAGAAGCTCATCGTGACGGCCAACGGGCGATCGAATTGGCTTCCGGGCCGGACAAGATTCCCGTCGAAGGAGCCGTCACGCTTCTCCGCCTCGATCCTTTCACTCGGGGACCGCGTTTGTTCGCGCAGCACTGCTTCAGTTGTCATCGATACAACGGCCATGATGGGCGTGGTTCTTTGGTGACGGAAGCAGGGAAGACAGAAGGCGATCCGCCCGTCATCTCCCCCCCAACGGCTGCTGATCTGGGATCGTTTGGAAGTCGTGACTGGATGCGGGCAGTTGTAACGGACTACTCGAATCACTTCGCGTGGATGAAGAATTCAACATGGTTTCGCGAAGCGCAGGCGAAGGCCGCTACAGGCGAAAGCATCGACTACATAAATCCTGACAGTTCTGAAATGGCTGACTGGACCAGCGGCAATCTCGATTCATTGAAGTCTGCGGACAATGCCGCCAATGTGCAGGCCTTGGTAGAATTTCTTGCAGCGGAGGCCGGACATGTCGGAGAGACGTATGATTCGACTTTGGTAGAAAAAGGTCGCGATCTGGCGATCAACGGGTCGTGGAACGGCGCGCTGAAGGACACATCCTGTGCGAGCTGCCACGACACGATCGGACAGGCTTTTCCAGTCGAGCCGGATGACTCCGCCGCAGGAAGTTATCCAACACTGGCAAAGTACGGATCGGCGGCATGGCTAAAAGATTTCATCCGTCACCCGGATGCAGCCCGACACTACGGTTCGAAAAATCAAATGGTGGTCTATTCGCCTCAGAAATTGTCTGAGGAGAATCTCATTCTTCTGGTGCGCTGGATGACACATGATTATCCGGCATCGACGGTGCATGACTATGCGAACCAGCTGGATTTGCTGAAGGCTGCCCTCACACCTCATTCCGCAGCCGCACCAGAATCGGCTCCATAAAAGTAGGGTGAGACCAGCTGCGATTCGCCGCGAAAGAATGCAAAGTGCGCAAAGTCGTCCCGGCGAGCGGCATGCGTCAGCTTGCCGGTACGTTGCAGTTGCAACCTTTCGCGTCGGGTTCTTTTCCATCGCAATGTACCGGTGGGCTGACGCCGCACTGCTCGCGAGGCAAGCCGCTCGCTTGACCACATCGTAGAACATGCGAAGCTGCGGGGATACTGACTTTCCCACCGGAATCTCCATCCCCAGGAGTGTGGCTCATGCTGAGTTCTGTTCGCCGAATTGTGTTGCTGTGCGCGCTGGTCCTGGTTGCTCATTCTGCGGTTGCTGAGCAACTGAAGCTGGAATTAAAGAAGGGCGACCGTATCGCCATCATCGGCAACACGCTCGCCGATCGGCTACAGCATTTCGGACATCTGGAAGCGACTTTGCACTATCGCTTTCCGGACCACAATCTCGTCGTACGTGATCTGGGGTTCAGCGGTGACACGTTGACGGAGCGACCTCGGTCGGATAATTTCGGATCGCCCGATCAGTGGCTGAGCAAGGTCGAGGCCGACGTCGTCATTGTTTTTTTTGGCTACAACGAATCGTACGCCGGGGAAGTTGGGCTGCCGCAGTTTCGCCAGCAGCTCGAAGCGTTCATCGATCACACACTGAGCCAGAAGTACAACAGCGAATCGGCACCGCGACTCGTGCTGTGTTCGCCGATCGCGTTTGAGGACCTGAAGTGGCCGCACCTGCCCGATGGCACGGAACAGAACACGAATCTGGAAGTTTACACAACGGCGATGGCAGAGGTCGCGGCGGAACGAAAGCTGCCATTCGCGGATCTGTTTCACCGCTCGCAAATGTCAAATACCAATTGGGATGACAGTTTGATCCGAAATCTGGAGGGCCAGAAGCGAGGGCGATTTGGCAAAGTGGCAATCGATAACGAAGATGAATTACCGATTGTCCTCACCCCCAAAACAATCAACGGCGTGCATTTGACAGACCATGGCAACTCAACAGTCGCCACATATATTGAGCAAGCAATTATTCTTCCTGGTCAGAATTATGAACCCCCGGTCTATGAGAAGTTCGAAGCCATCCGAAAAGCCGTGCTCGTCAAGAACCACATCTGGCACAACGTGTATCGAGCCACCGACGGTTTCAGCGTCTTCGGAGGTCGTTCGGGGCTGCAGTTTGTCGATGGCCAGACCAATTTCGTTGTGATGCAAAAGGAACTGGAAATCCTGGAAGTGATGGCGGCCAACCGCGACAAAGTCATTTGGGAAGCTGCTCAGGGGCGCGAATCAAAGGCCGATGACAGCAACCTCCCCAAACCTCTGGAAGTCAAAACGAACAAGCCTGGCCAGCTTGAAGACGGCCGCCACAAGTTTCTGGGAGCCGAAGAAGCCATCGAAAAGATGACTGTGCATTCGGGAATGAATGTGAATGTCTTCGCATCCGAAGAACAGTTCTCGGACCTCGCCAATCCCGTGCAGAGTGCGGTCGATACTGACGGTCGTCTGTGGGTCGCTGCATGGCCGACGTATCCGCACTGGAACCCGCTCGAAGCCATGAACGACAAGCTGCTGATCCTCCCCGATGAAGATTACGATGGAGTTGCCGATCGCTGTATCACGTTCGCCGATGGTCTGCACAATCCAACCGGTTTCGAATTCTGGAATGGTGGAGTCCTGGTCGCTCAAGCCCCGGATATTCTGTTCCTCAAAGATCTCGACGGCGACGACGTGGCTGATGTCCGCGAACGCATTTTCCATGGACTCGATTCTGCCGACACTCATCACACGGCGAACGGCTTTGTGATGAGCCCCGGCGGGAAGTTCTATTTTTCTCGCGGGATTTTCCATGCCGAGAACTTCGAAACTCCCTGGGGGCCGACCAAACGATTCGGCACCGGCGGGACAGGTGTCTACGAATGGGATCCTGTCACCTTTGATATCAACTTCCATTTCCCGATCGGACCGAATCCTCACGGTGACACGTTCGACCAGTGGGGAAATCAGTTTGTGACGGACGGCACGGGTGGCACCGGAAACTATGTCGGTATGCCGGGCCATGGCGCTCCGGGACAGCTTTACGAAAAGCGCGTCCGCCCGGTTCCGGCAATTGCGATTCTTGACAGCCAGCATTTCGCCGAAGCCAATCGCGGCAATCTGCTGATCGCGAATGTGATCGGCTTTCAGGGTGTGACTCAGTACAAGTTCGAAAAGCAGGGAGCTGGATTCTTTGCGAAGGAAGTCGAGCCGATTCTGTACTCGTCCGACGGCAACTTCCGCCCAAGCGACATGGAGATCGGCGGCGACGGAGCTCTGTATGTGCTCGACTGGCAGAACCCGATCATCGGCCACATGCAGCACAACCTGCGAGACCCCAGCCGCGACCATCTGCACGGACGCATCTACCGCGTCACCGCCGAAGGCCGTGAACCTCAGAAGGTCGTGAAACTCGACACGGCGAGTACGGCGGACGTTGTGGCAACTCTTGCATCACCGACGCTTTCAGAACGCTACCGCGCCCGCTTGGAACTCACAGGACGCAATGGCGATGAAGTCATCGTGGCCGTCAATGATTGGGTGAAGCAGTTTGATGTGAAGAATCCGGAACATGCGAGGAACTTAGTGGAGGCTATGTGGGCACAACGTCAGGTGCGAACATCAAACATAGAATTAGCTCTGGACTTGTTGACGCAGTCACCAACGCCAGATGCTCGCGCGGCGGCTGTGCGAGAGTTACGAGATTCACTTCGTGAAGCTTTGCGATTGAAACCGGAACGGCGATTTGGTCCACTCGACAGCGGTGGTTCATTGCTGCTTGAGCTTGCGGTGGACCCGTCTCCACAAGTTCGCGCCGAACTCGTCGTCGCTGCAACCTACGTCGGTGCCCCAATTGACAGTGAGTTAATTTTCGCCGCTATGCAGACCGAACAGGACGCACAGCTCACTTACGTCATCAACGAAGCTCGCGGCATCATCAATTTGGATGCGGCCATTCGGGACACGCTCGCGCGCGGCGACAAGTTGTCTCCCGCTGCCGAAGCCTACGCGCTCTCCAACGCCAGCGTCGAAGACCTGCTGAAGATGGAGAAAACCGAAGGCGTCTATCGAGCCATCCTGACTCGCGAAAATGTGCCCGTCGAAACACTGCAGACGTCGCTGTCGGGCCTCGCCAAACTTCGTAACGTGGCCGAGATCGAAGAACTGTTCACGCTCATTGAAGAACTCAACGCCAAAGCCAGTGTGAATGTGCTCAACAGTCTCAGCCAATTGCTCGCCAGCCAGCCGACCGATCAGCTGGCAAAAGTGCGAGACCGCATCGCGTCGCTCGCCACCACGGCAAAGTCCGGGGAAACTCGCCGAGTCGCCATCGCCGCCTGGATCAGTGCAGACGGCAACGGTGATGCTGTCTTCACCGCCGTCGAGAAAGACCAGCTGAAACTGGAAGACGTCCTGAGATCCGTTTCGCTGGTTTCCTCCAGCGATGCCAAAGGATCGCTGTTCGATCACATCGCCACGCTTGTCCCGACACTGGCTGGTTCCAAAGGATCGTCGCCGTTGACTCAACCCGGCCTGAAGGTCGACTTCTACGCCCCGAATCCATCCAACGTCGCTCGCGAAACGCTTCAGGCGATGACGCCATCAGCCACCGGCGTTGCCACGAGCATCGTCATGGATCAGCCTGTGCTGAAGACTCGCGATGCGTTTGCGCTAATGTTCACCGGACATATCATGATCGACAAGCCCGGTAAGTACACCTTCTTCATAAGCTCCGACGATGGTTCGCGATTCTACATTGATGGCGAATTGCTGATCGACAACGACGGCCTGCACGGAATGGTCGAAAGGAAGGGTACCGTTCAGCTAACCGCTGGCCTGCATCCGATTATCGCTACGTATTTCGATAACGGCGGCGGAGATGGACTGTCCATGTCCTGGAACAGCCCTGACATCAAGAAGCAGGAGATCCCTGCCAGCGTCCTTATGTCCGCCGCCGAACAGACTATTCAGGATCTCGGCATTCAAGCGATGATGGAAGTTCCCGGCAACGAAGCTGCCAAGACGAAGCTTCTCGCCAGCCTGCTGAAAGATCGGTCCTCCGTCAACACGTCTCTGCAGTCACTCAGCGTAATCCCCACGGAATCATGGCCAAAGGAGCAACTCGGCAATCTGGCCGAAGCCGCCGTGTCGTATCTTGCCAGCCGCGACCCACGCGACCGAAACTCCGAACAGGCCAAACTGGCACTGCTACTGGCCGAAGGTGTCAGGACGCGTCTGGATGACGGCAGCCGAGCTGGCTTCGAAAAACGCCTGGCTGAAGTGGTTGTGCCGTTGATTCAACTTGGCACTGTTCGCGAGCGCATGATTTACGACCGAGAAACCATCTCTGTCCAGGCAGGTCGTCCGGTCGAGTTCCGTCTGACGAATACCGACAACATGCCTCACAACTTCACCGTCGTACTGCCTGGCTTCATGGCCGAAGTTGGCGAGCTGGCAGAAGCCACCGGTCGAGATACCGACGCAGCCGCACGAAACTTCATCCCGAACAGCGACAAGATTCTGGTCGGAAGCAAACTCGTTCAGCCCGAGCAAACCGATTCCGTCTTTTTCGAAGTGCCGAAGGAACCGGGAATCTATCCCTACGTCTGCACCTACCCCGGCCACTGGCGCCGCATGTATGGAGCGATGTACGTCGTCGCCGATCTGTCAGCCTACGAAGCCGATTCTGCAGCCTACCTGGCAGCCAACAAGCTGGAAATGAAAGACGACCTGTTGAAATATCTCGGCCGCAACACCGACTGGCAGCTCGACGATTTGAAGGGCGACGTGATGCACCTTGCTCACCGAGCCAACAACTTCGAAGTCGGCCAGCAACTCTTCAAAGCCGCGGCCTGCATTGGCTGTCACAAGCTCAATAATCAGGGCAACAATATCGGTCCCGACCTGACCAAACTGCCGCCCGAGTACTCCAAAGTGGACGTCCTCGAACACCTTCTCAACCCATCGAAGAAGATCGACAAGAAGTACCAGTCGCACATCATCGAGTTAACCAGCGGCAAGGTTCTCACCGGCCTCATCACCGAAGAAACCGACGATGCCATCAAACTCATCGACAACCCGGCGACTCCCGAAAAGATCACCGTCATCCCCAAAACCGACATCGAATCCCGCACGCTCAGTGAAGTCAGCATCATGCCGAAAGGCGTGCTGAACAAGCTGACTCGGGAAGAGATTTTCGACCTGCTGGCGTTTGTGCTCGGCGGCGGGGATAAGAAGAATGCGTTGTTCGAGGAGCATGAGCACGGGAAGTAGGATTTGAGATCTCAAATCTCAAATCCAATTGAGGAGCACATGGATGAAGTATGAACGCTTTGAAGAACTTCCCGTATGGCAGGCTGCCGCAGACCTGGCCGTGAAGATTTTCGCATGGTCGTCCCATACATGGTTTCGCGGAAAAGGTGATCTCGCTAATCAGATCCAGCGAGCTGCCTTGTCGATCTCCAACAACATCGCGGAAGGCTTTGAACGAGGATCTACCAATGAGCTTCTGCAGTTCATCTACATTGCTCGAGGTTCTGCCGGCGAAGCACGATCGATGCTCTGCGTCATTGAACTCATGGACGCCCCTGCCGATTTGAAATCTCAAATCTCAAATTTGAAATCCCTGGTCGAAGGCATCTCTCGCCAGCTTCGCGGCTGGGCCAACAGTCTTCAGAACTCCGACATTCAGGGCCAGAGGCATCTCAACGATCAATCAAAAAGGGCCTACGAAAACGGCAGACGTTCGGACAGTTTTCGAAAACAAGTTCAGATCAACGTTGAACATGCTCAGCAACACCGGGAAGAAGAGCGAAGAAAATCGGTAAACCTCTCACCACCTGAAGATCCGTCCGAATGAAATTTCAAATCTCAGATTTCAAATTTGAAATCTCAATTCTCAAATTCATGAGTGTTGCCGATGAGTCCAGATTGGTGGAGTATGGGTGGTGTATCGATAACTCGGGCGACTAAAGGTGAAATGGTGCCGCAATCGTCATGACTCCACACTCGCAATGAGCGTCAGTGATGGTCAGAATATGGAGTGTTGATTCACTCCGGCCTGCCCTGAAAATCCCTTCTCCCGGTTGTTCCATGTCTCGATCTCTTTACCGACTGTCCGGAAATTCGCTGACAGCGACGATGCTCGGTCTGCTCATTGTCTGCATGGACTGTCCGCGGACGATGTGCGGCGATGATGATTTGCAGGTGACAAATTCAGTAACCGAATCGATAGTTCCGTTTCTGAAGTCGTATTGCCTGGACTGTCATAACACCCAACAAGCGGAAGCCAAACTGGAGTTGAGTGTCTATTCAGGCGCGTCAGAGATCGCGGCTGGACATCAGACGTGGAACGAAGTGATCCATCGTCTGGAAGCAGGTGAAATGCCGCCAGCTGATCATTCTCCTCGCCCGTCGGCGGACCAGAGTTCCGAATTCGCGGATCAGATCAGGGCAATCTTAAATGCTGAAGCGACTCGGAATGCGGGCGATCCCGGCAACGTGCCGATGCGCCGGCTCAGCAACGCAGAATACAATTACACGATTCGCGATCTGACCGGAATCGATCTTCGGCCGACGCGTGAGTTCCCTGTCGATCCGGCCAACGAAGCGGGCTTCGATAATTCGGCGGAATCATTGACACTGTCCCCCGCGCTGATGAATAAGTATCTGGGGGCGGCTCGTGAAGTTGTCCAGTATCTGGTATTGAAGCCACACGGTTTTGACTTTGCGCCGCATCCGGTGATGACCGATACGGATCGCGACAAGTACTGTGTGAATCGCATCGTCGATTTTTATCGCCGACAACCAACGAACTACGCAGACTACTTTTTCGCAGCCTGGCACGTTCGAATCACCGGGGAAGATCCATCGGCTGTCGTGCCGCAAATGGCAGCAACGCACAATGTCAGTCCCAAATACCTTGCCACAGTCTGGGACGTACTCACCGATACACGCGACGAAGCTGGCCCGCTGCAGATCCTGCGAACTCTGTGGCGAGACTTGCCGGCTGACAGCAATCGTCAGCAGGAAGCCCGCGAAGGTTGTGAACGAATCGCTGCATTCGTTACTGCGCTGCGGGTGAAACTGGAGCCCCGCGTTGAAGGACTCAGCATTGACGGCATTCACAGCGGCGCGCAGTCGTTTGTGCTGTGGAAGAATGATCAATACGCCGCCAATCGACGTCGATACAGTTCAGATGCGACGATTGATGTTCCGGAATTTCCGCCTGAAACGCCCGAAGAACAGGCGTTGCTGCTCCCGTCGGATGGGGAGCATCGCATGGCGTATTGGATGGCATTGAAACGATTTGCCAGCGTCTTTCCGGATGCGTTTTACATTTCCGAACGTGGAAGAGACTACGTCGGTGTGCCTCGGGAAAAGCAGGAGAAGGGGCGACTGCTCAGTGCGGGATTTCACAGTATGATGGGTTATTACAGGGATGATGCGCCGCTGTGTGATCTTATTCTGGATGACGCTGCGAAGCGTGAGCTGGACGGACTGTGGCAGGAACTGGATTTCATCACCTCGGCACCCATGCGACAGTATCAGAGTTTCGTCTGGTTCGAGCGCACCGATTCGCCGTTCATGCGGGACGCGGAATTCGATTTCGCTCGAGCGGAAGATCACGACGTCACATCCGAAGACATGATCCATCGTCTGGCGGAAGTTTACCTGGCGAAGGCCCGAAGCAATGATGGCGAAGGCACGCCGTTGAAGGCCGTGGAAGACTATTTCGCTTCGATGAATCGACAAATTCGCTGGGTGGAACATGCGCGGCTTGAAGCTGAAGCCGGCCATCTGACGGCGCTGGAAGAATTCGCCGCCCGTTGTTATCGCCGTCCGCTGTCAGCTGCTGAAGCGGTCGAACTGAAGACTTTTTATCACACGCTGCGCGACGATGATCAACTCACTCACGAAGAAGCGGTTCAGGATACGATCGTGTCGATGCTGATCTCGCCGTTATTCTTTTATCGCACGGATCTGGCGGGCTCGGCGTCTGAAACAATGGGATCGACGTCTGCAGACTTACAGCATCGCACGCCGCTGACCGATCTGGAACTCGCCAGCCGACTCAGCTATTTCCTCTGGTCGAGCATGCCGGACGCGCAACTGTTGAAGCAGGCGACCGAGGGACATCTTCATGAACCGGACGTGCTGCTCGCTGAAACGCACCGCATGCTGCAGGATCCCCGAGCGCGTGCGCTGGCAGTGGAGTTTGGCGGCAACTGGCTGGGATTTCGCCGATTCGAAGAGCACAACAGTGTGGATCGCAACAGGTTTCCCCAGTTTACCGATGAACTTCGCGCGGCGATGTTTGAAGAACCCGTGAAGTTTCTGGAAGACATGATTCGTCATGACGGCTTAGTGCTGGATTGTCTGTATGCAGATTATGCGTTTGTCAACGCGCCGCTGGCAAAGCACTACGGGATGGAATTTCCATCCGGAACTGATCAGTGGATTCGCGTGGAACAGGTCGGCACGTTTCGCCGCGGCGGGTTGATTCCAATGTCAGTCTTCCTGACACAGAATTCTCCGGGATTGAGAACCAGTCCTGTCAAACGAGGCTACTGGATGGTGCGACAACTTCTGGGAGAACATATTCCCGCACCACCACCCAATGTGCCTGATCTCCCGGAAGATGAATCCAGTTTGGGTGAATTGACTCTTGCCGACGCGCTCGCCAAACATCGCGAACACGCCAGTTGTGCTGTGTGCCACAATCGGTTTGACGCTGTGGGCTTGATCTTCGAAAACTTTGGGCCGGTGGGTGAACTGCGCTCTCTTGATTTGGGGAATCGGCCAGTCCAGACGCTGGCGATTTTTCCCGACGGTACCTCCGGCAGCAACCTCAATGATCTGCGGAGATACCTGAAAGAACATCGTGAACAGGACTTTATCGATACCCTGTGCCGTAAGTTGCTGGCATTCGGACTTGGCCGCACTTTGCTGCTGTCGGATGATATTCTTTTGGACGAGATGACGCAGAATCTGCAGCAGGGTGAGTACAGATTTGGCGGATTGGTCGAGACGATCGTGGCGAGTCCGCAATTCCTCTCTCGGCGAGCATCAACGGATACGAATGCCCATTAAGAGAACGCTGACCGGATCGAAAGTGTTATCACAACAATTTCGATCTTTCGTCTTATAAACTCCACGCGCCCTGAAGAATTTGCTAGCATGAAGTCGTTGCATCATGCTGTCCACATCGGCGCGTGTGGTATTCACTCAGCTGGAATCCTACATGATCCATCCAGCCAGTTACGTCGGCGTCACTTGCAGGCCTGTTTTCCTGCTTTCAACCGCGTTGTTCCTTATTGCGTCGGCACAGGCTGAAACTCCTGACATTCATCCGCTGGAATTGCGCGCTGACAACGCACCGGAACGTGCTCAGCCGGGTCTCGTGAAGGGATCACACGTCAAAGTGTTCATCCCGAGCCTGCCATATCTGTACACGTCGCACTCGATCAACGGCGCGCTGATCAAGCCTTCGGACAATGCGAAGGGCTGGGAGTACGACATGGCGACTTCGCACCGTGAAATCGATGACACCACTTACGAATTCACACTGCGACAAGGTGTGCAATTCCAGGATGGAACGCCATTCACCGCAGATGCTGTCGTGATGAATATGGAGTACTTCAAGAGGGCTCCGGTTCTGTACAGCAAGATCGACAAGGTATTTGATCGAGCTGAGAAGATCGACGACGACACGGTGCGATTTTACCTGACGGAGAAATATGGCTCGTTTATGAACGACGCCATCTGGATGCAGTTCTATACGAAGACCTATCTGGAAACGAATGCAGATCCAGTGACAGGGGCGAAAGTCGGGTGGAACGGAAAGGCAAGCTGTCCGAATCTTTCGATGCCGGGACCGTACGGTCTTGGGCCGTATATTCTGACGGAAGGCTATATTGAAGGAGACCGTCAGACGAAGAAGGCGGTGCTCAAAGCAAATCCGTACTACTGGGACAAGGAGAATTATCCCAAGGTGGAAACCGTGACAGTTTTCACCGAATTGGATACAGAGCAAGCGAGAGAGATGGTGCTCAATAAGGAGGGTGAACTTGACATCACGGTGATTCCCCCGGAAGACAAAGTCGCGACGATTCTGGCACCGTACAGCAAGCTGGTAATTTCACCTTCGACGTCCAACATCGCGATTCATATGAACCTGATCAACGGGCATCCGAGTCTCAAGGATCGGCGAGTCAGGCGGGCACTCAATGAAGCTTTAAATCATCGCAACCTGCTGCATTTTGTCTTTGAGGACGAAGGTCAGCTTTCTCCGTTTTCACCGTATTTTCCCGGCGTGTCAGAGGTCAGCAAGACCCTGCTGCCGGTGCCACCGGATTACGATCCGTATGCGCCGGATGTTGAGAAACGCCTTGCGGCTGTACTCACGGGATTGAAACTGAAAGTTCTGACGCAGGATCGCTACAAGTCGCTTTGGCGCGGAATCGAAACGCAGCTCAAGAAAGTGGGTGTCGAGCTGGAAATCGAACTCACGACCAGTGAAAAGGAGATTTTCGGTCCGTTGCTGCAGACCAATGCCGGCCATAATAAGAAGCAGTGGGATTTGCTGGTGTGGGGCAACGATGACTGGTACTTCAATCATCCGTTCACGGCGTTTTTCGTTTTCCGCACAGATAACGTCTGGAGCACGGTGTTTCCTGATGTCACAATGAATGGCTACATGGACGACTTATTTCGCACGCCGGTGGACGATCCTGATTTTGTTTTGGTCTGCGAAAGAATTATGCGTCGGGCCTACGACGAAGGCTACATGCTGTTTGTACCAACGCCAAACAAAGTCTTTGCGGTGAACAAAGAAGTGGTTTTCAATCCTTACAAGATGGCCTGTATTCCCTTATGGAAGATTCAGGTGACGGACCAGCACTGGTCTGTCCGGCCGGGACCGTATCCTGAAAAACTGAAACAGCCAGTGGAAATCATGCGGACCAACGAACGGTGATAAGGACGATGTGATGGCCAATCGTGGCGTTCTGAGAAAGCTGCTCTGCCTGGTGGGGATCGCTGTCGTTGCCTTCGTGGGAATGGGAATCTACGGCATCTCCAACACAAAATCGACCTTCAACTGGGTTGAAAACGTTTACGACACAGCCGAAGACATTCGACTTGGGTCAGAGGCCATCACAAGTCCGTTGAGCGAACTGCGACAACTTTCACTATCGATCGTGCTCGCACCCAACCCGAAACTGCAGCAGGAACTGGCTCAGCGACAGAAGGTTCTCACCGACACACTCGACCGGAGTCTGAAAAACTGGAAAATCGCACCCGACCGTACCGACGAGGTGCGCGCCTTTGCATCACTGCTCCACGAGTGGGAACACTACAAGACGATCAAAGACATCACGGTCAGCAAGGCGCAGGAACGATATCGCGAAGAAGCCTTTATTAATTCGACCGGAGCTGAGCAGGAACAATTTGATCGGGTAAATCAGCGACTCACGGACTGGATGAAGGCCAAGATTGCAAATGCAGACCTTGTTTACCAGGACGCTAACTCGCAGAATTCCCGAGTGCTCAGTGTTTCACTGCTGGTGATCGCACTGTTGACACTGGCGGTCGGCAGCCTTGGATTTCTGACAACCCGCAGCATTGTGCAGCCGATCGAAGCTCTGAAGGCGGCGGCGGCCCGCATTGCCAACCGCGAAACAGTGAAAGTGATTGACGTCCATTCGCGAGATGAACTGGGCGATCTTGCGCGAAGTATGGAGGCAATGGCTGCTGCCATTCAGACTTACATGGCGCAGCAGCGGGTCGCTGAAGCCGAGGTTCGTCAGCTCAATGCCAGCCTTGAACGCCGTGTCGAAGAACGCACAGCGGAACTGGAGCATGCCATTGTCGAGCTGAGCGCTGCGAAGGAGGCTGCAGAGGGCGCCAATCGATCAAAGAGTGAATTTCTGGCCAATATGAGCCACGAGATTCGTACGCCGATGAACGGTATCATCGGCATGTCGGAACTGGCCCTCGACACCGAACTGACCAACGAGCAGCGCGAATACCTGGAAATGGTTAAGACGTCCGCCGACTATCTGATGGCAGTGATCAATGACATCCTGGATTTTTCAAAGATCGAGGCAGGCAAGCTGGATCTGGACCCGATCGACTTCAATCTGCGCGACCAACTCGACGAGACCGTAAACACCATGGCCCTGCGGGCGCACAGCAAGGGGCTGGAGCTTGCCTGCCACATACTTTCCGATGTCCCCGACGGACTTGTGGGAGATCCGAATCGGTTGCGGCAGATTATCGTGAACCTGATCGGCAACGCGATCAAGTTCACGACCGACGGCGAGGTCATGATGCGCGTTGAAAAACAGTCGCAGGAAAATGGCGATGTCTGCCTGCACTTCGCGGTGTCCGACACCGGCATTGGAATCCCGGCTGACAAAATGGACCGACTGTTCAAGGCTTTTTCCCAGGTAGATATGTCCACGACACGCAAGTATGGCGGCACAGGACTGGGACTCGCCATCTCTTCGCAACTGGTCCACATGATGAATGGCAAAGTCTGGGTCGCAAGTGAAGAAAAGAAAGGCAGTACATTTCACTTCACCGCACGATTCGGCGTTTCGAAAGAAGTCAGTCCTCGACGAATACCGGCAGGTCTGGCCAAAATCCAGGGCCTGTCAGTGCTGGTCGTCGATGACAACGCCACAAATTGCCGGATTCTGCAGGAGCTGCTCGGGAACTGGGGCCTGAAGCCGACCGCTGTTCAAAGTGGCCAGGAGGCCCTGGTCGTGATTCGACAGGCTCACGACGAAGGCGAACCATTCGCAATGGTCCTGCTGGATAACATGATGCCCGAAATGGATGGCTTCATGCTGGCTGAGCAGATCAGACAACACCCGGAACTGGTGCGCACAACGCTGATGATGCTCTCATCGGCCGATCGCCGCGAAAACGCCGCCCGCTGTCGCGAACTGGGAATGGAGGCCTATCTGACAAAGCCCATCCGCCGCGCGGAATTGCTCAGCACAATTCTGAATTCGCTGACTGCCGTGCACAACACACGCGGCGATGCCGACGAAGCGACGACCGTTCCTCATGCCATCGAGCCGTGTCAAAGGAGCTTGCGGTTGTTGCTGGCAGAGGACAATCTCGTCAATCAAAAACTGGCCGTGCGGCTGCTTGAAAAACGCGGACACAAAGTCGTTGTTGCTGGCAATGGCCGCGAAGCCGTGGAGATTCTGCATCACCAGAGCTTTGACGTGGTGCTGATGGACGTACAGATGCCGGAAATGGATGGCTTCGAAGCAACGAAGCTCATTCGGGCTCGCGAGCTGGACATCGGTGGTCATGTGCCTGTCGTAGCCATGACGGCTCACGCCATGAAAGGAGACCGTGAGCGCTGCCTGGAATTCGGGATGGATGGCTACATTTCCAAACCGCTGAATCCGCTCGAACTCTTTGAGACTGTCGAAAGCAGAGCCGTTTTATCCACAGCATTGTCCCGGCCGACGGTTTCGGAACGTGTACCGACGGAAACTGCCACCGATCATGCGGCCGTCTCTCAAGGAATGACTTTTGACCCGGATGTCGCACTGCAAAACGTCGGCGGTGACATTGCCCTGCTCCAGGAAATCATCGGCTTATTCTGCAGTGAATACCCAGGGATGCTGACCATGATTCGGGAAGGTGTGTCAAACGGAGATGCAAATGTCGTCCATCGGAGTGCTCACATGCTGAAGGGCTCAGTCAGCATATTTGGACCAACCGACGCATGCGACCTTGCTCAAAAGCTCGAAACAATGGGTCACGATCAGAACCTTTCCGGTGCCGATGAGTTGGTTCTTCAGCTGGAACGAGCTCTCAGCGAACTTCGTCCAATTCTGGAATCCGTGAGCTGAACTGATCCTGTCGGCCGAATCAGCCAGATGGTATAATTTCGGTGCTGTGAACACTTGTTCGCCGTGACTTTACAGAAGTCGCTGGACATAATATCCCGGTGTCGTTGCAGTTTTCAGACTCAGTTCGGCCGTAGTGCCGTATTTTGAACATGCCGCGATGCTCGGTACGATAATTTTCGAATCCCGCCTGTATCCTTCGGAGACCGGTATGCCCGCCAGTTCAAGACCGCCGCGAACTCCGCTTCAAGGCCAGCGACAGGTTCCCCGCCGGATCGTTCTGCAGGGCGCTGGTGTTGCCATGTCGTTACCATGGCTCGAATCACTTCCTGTGTGGGGCATGATGTCAGTCACGGATGCAGAAGAAACGGAAACAGGCAGTCCAATCGTCCCGCAGCGATTCGCCGCATTGTTTATGGCGTGCGGCGTCAATCAGGATCACTGGTGGGCAAAGGGTTCTGGCCCGGAAATGGAACTCAGTCGTTCGCTGGCTCCGATGGAATCGCTCAAGTCAAAATGAACGTCATCAACGGACTGTTCAATAAGAACGCGACGGGAGTCGGAATTCATCCTGGGCAAACCGGCAATATACTTTCCGGCGCATCCCTGCAAAAGGGATCTGAACTTAAGGGTGGTATCAGCGTCGATCAGATGCTGGCCAATCATCTTGGACAACAAACGGCGCAACCGAGTCTCGTGCTGGGCTGCGAGCAGCCGGTCACAGGTTATCACGAAACGAACTTTTCGATGGCCTACAGTTCGCACATCTCATGGCAGAATGCGACATCACCCGTGCCGATGGAAGTGTATCCGTCATTGGCGTTCGACAGTCTGTTTGACAACCGTGGCAACCGCCGCAACAAAAGCGTGCTGGATCGTGTTCAGGAACATGCCTCGAGCTTAAGTCGTCAGGTCAGCGCTGCCGACCGTGAGCGCCTCGACCAGTATTTGACCAGCGTCCGCGAAGTCGAAAAACGGATTGAGCGGGCTCGCGATGAACAACACAAGGCAGCCGACAACGCGGCAGAAAAAGGCGAGCCACTGGTCACGATGAAGCGTCCGGATAACGGACTTCCCGAAGACATTCGCGAACATATGAAATTGATGTGCGACGTCGTGGCCCTGGCCTTCCAGACGGACAAGACGCGTTTCGCGACACTCCTGTTGTGCCGCGACATTTCGGGCCTGTTCTACCCGTTCCTGGACGTGCGCAAGGCGCATCATTCGGCGTCGCACGATGATCGATCCGACGACTTTGAACGCATCTCTCGTTACTACGTCAGTCAGATGGCCTATCTTGCCGGTCGTCTGGAGGAGATGAAAGAAGGCGATGGTTCCGTGCTTGACAATTCGTGCCTTGTGTTCGTCAACAATATGTGGTCAGGCAACAAACATGATTCTAACCGCTTACCGCTGTTTACCGTCGGCGGATTGGGCGGCACTCTGGAAACGGGCCGCGTCATGGACTATTCCGATCGCGGTGACGACGGGCGCAAACTCTGCAGCCTGTACCTGTCTCTCATGCACCGAATGGGGCTGCCCGCCGATCAATTCGGTGACGCAACGACGCAGTTGGCCGATCTTTAGAGTTGCGCGCAAAAAAAACACTGCTTTGAAGGATCAACCTTCAAAGCAGTGTCGTCAGCAGTCCGGATTCATTGAGAACCGTGGTTTGGCTTCCAGTTGCCTGGTTACCAGTGCTTTGGATGCAGGATCCAGTACCACTTGTCTTTTTCTTTGTTGAAGTTCAACTGCCAGTAGCCATCGTCCCATTCCAGTGACACTTCACGCCATCCCATCGGCACCTGAGGGTACGGATAGAACGGGCCAATGTATGGAAAGGCACTGGCACTGTACTGAGTCGGATAGGTAACTGCCGCTGAGTTTGGATACTGAGCGTAAGCTGGCCATGCATGACCTGGCAACTGAGGATTGTTGAAGCTGGTTGGAGCATACCCCATCGGTGATGGCATCATGGAAGGATCCATGGTCATGCCCGGCTGTGTATAACCTGCCGGCATCATCTGCGGTGCGTACTGTTGAGGCTGCTGCGCGAATTGCTGCGGAGGAACGCCCTCCATGGGCGCGGACTGTGGATTGAAGGCTGTCTGAGAGACAGGACCACCAACACGCAACTGGTTGTTAACGTTCTTCACGCCTGGGATCTGCGACACCGACGATCCAGCCGCCTGACGCTGCTGCATCGTTGCCACATCACCGATCAATGTGGCTGTGCCTGCATTGTAGCGGATTTCAATGTCATAGCCGACCAGACCGACGCCTGCCAGGGTATCACCGATCTGCTGAGCCACCGCCTGGTTGTCGGTTGGCTGGCCGGAAGCAGCAGCTTGCGCTGGTGTCGCTGTCGCGGCAGTTCGGGTTGCAGGAGGCTCCGCAGAATGAGCTTCGCCGCTCACCTGACGAATTCCTGATCCGCCTTTTCCGGACTCCGTGTGCCTGGCCTGTGTGACTCGTGAGTCAGACACATCCGCGTGCATCGCACCTGCTGCGGGCTGCACCTGGCCGCGCTCATCCGGCATGAAGCGCAGATTATTCTCGACGCTTTCGATCCCAGTCACTGACTGTGCCAAGCGCTGAGCAAGTGCTCGGTCACTGGCCTTGTTGACTTTGCCTTCCAGAATCGCAACGCCATTCTGGACTTCGACGCTCACGCCGGAACCCTGAATCGCGGCATCCTTCATGGCTGCAATGACCTGATCGGCCTGAGCCTGATTTTGTACTTTCTGGGCGGCTCCAGAAAATGGCGTCCGTATCCGGCTGCCAAGGAATCCATCTGCACTGGCCGCGACCGGGCTTGCCGCCAGGACTCCCAGCACGAGTAACCACTTACCGTACTTTCGCATGAAAGTTCTCCTCCGTGAGGTACCTTCCGTTCCGGACTGCACTTGTACTGCTGAAAAACCGTCCCGGTGGTTCGATGACAAATTCTCGGACGCTGACTGCCTCTGGCAGAAACATCCGCCAGAACCCCGGACTGCTGTCGATATCTCGTAGTTTCAGCCAACTTCCGGATTCACCGGAGTCCGCTGACGCGACAACGCAACAGAACGATACGCTCCTTACATCGGTCCAGTCGTACCGTCTGGATAAACATTTCTGTCTTTTTGGCTCGTGCCGGTTGTTTCGATGATGCACATCGAAGCGATTGGCAACCCAACCGGCAATTCCTGCCGAAACCCCAGGCGAGCGGTGCCGCGTCAGCCCACCGGTACATGGCGATTCTCGAACTCGCGCGGCGAAACACACAAATCGCGATTTACCGGCAAGCTGACGCATGCCACTCGCTGGCATCAGCTCAGATACTGACTGGCGATTTCATAGAAGATGACGACGGCGAGGATGTCGATCATCGCGGCGATCAACGGATTGGACATAATGGCCGGGTCCATTCCCGAACGGCGAAGGCCGAGTGGCAAAAGAGTGCCTGCCGAAGTACCCAATACCACCACGATAACCACCGTTGTCGCGATCGCGGCGGCCTCTGCAAAGCTCAACCCAAAGAAGACAACGCCAACAAAGAAATCGAGCGACGCCAGCGCGACGCCCAGCGACAGTCCAATCGTGAATTCGCGCAGGATCAGACTGCGATTGATGAGCCCATCCGCTCCGCCCTTGGAATCCGTCGGCTGCAATGCAAACATGCGGATGAACAAAGTGGCCGACTGCGATCCGGCGTTCCCGCCACTGGCCATCACCAGCGGCAGAAACAACAGAATGAGTGTGGCTAATCCGGTCTCGTGCTGGACAACCGCCGGCGTTTCAGCAGTGGACGACCGGTAATGACCAATCACGCGCGCATTCATCAGTGCCACGATCGACAGAAACAACAGCCAGATGCCGCGCTTCCATAAAATTGTGAGCAGCGGTGTGTCCTCATACGTATCATCCAGCGGAGCAACGGCACTCTGCAGATAGGCGTCTTCCGTTGCTTCTTCCTGCACAACGTCCAACGCATCGTCGTGCGTCACGATGCCGACCAGCCGATCATCTGCATCGACAATCGGCACCGCAATGAAATTATAACGCCCTATCTCCTGAGCCACAACTTCGCGCTGTTCGCTTACTTTGAAGCGAATCACGTCGCGCTGCATGAGACTCGACAGTCGCGCATCGGGTTTTGCCAGAATCAGTTCGCGCAGAGAGATAAAACCTTCCAGTCTGCGCTCTTCATTGATGATGTAGACGTAGTAAATCGTTTCGCTGTTCGGAGCCTGCAGACGCAGTTGATCCAGGGCTTCCCGAACGGAGATATTCGCCAGCAGTGAAGCGTACTCCGTTGTCATGATCGCGCCAGCGCTGTCTTCGTCATACGACAGCAGCTTGCGAATGTCGTTGCGTTCGGCTCGAGCGATCAATCGCAGCGCGTCTTCGCGGCGGTCCTGAGGCATGCGGGACAGCAGGTCCACGCGATCATCGGCCGACATCCATTCGAACAGTTCGGACAGCTTTGCCGGATCCAGTTGTTCGACCAGCCCGATCTGCCGTCTCAGCGACAGGTATTCGAAGATCTCCACACGAACCGGCAGTTCGGCT
Organism: Planctomycetaceae bacterium; assembly: GCA_037719765.1. Classification (GTDB taxonomy): domain Bacteria; phylum Planctomycetota; class Planctomycetia; order Planctomycetales; family Planctomycetaceae; genus SXXK01. Next base: position 8,460 of record JBBJME010000046.1, on the reverse strand, counting down.
TTATCCAGAATCGGCCAGATCTGATGATCTTCAAGTTCGTCAAGAATCTCCGCCACTGCAGCCGGATGGACGACCGTGCAGAACGCCGCCAGGCCAGCGGCGTCGCCTTCCTGCAGCATCAGTTGCACATCGGGGAATATGAGAGATTGATAGGCGTCCTGCATCGGAAAAACCTCTCGAACCGAGACTGCCCATGAAAAATCCCTGCAGGAAAGAACTCCGGCAGGGATTTGATCGCCAACCTGAAATTGCCAACAGACCAGCAGCCTGGTCGCGGCAACTCAGCGTTTTGAGAACTGGTAGCTTCGACGAGCCTTGCGAAGACCGTATTTCTTACGTTCTACCATGCGGTCGTCGCGAGTCAAGAGTCCGGCGTCCGCCAGAGCGTGATGCCATGCAGGATTCATGCCTTCCAGTGCGCGGGCAATACCCAGAATAATGGCACCGGTCTGGCCAGTCGTGCCGCCGCCCTGAACGCGAATTGAGATATCAACTTTTCCTACTTTGTCAGCGACTCGCAATGGAAACATCACGCTGTCACGGTCACGTTCAACGCAGAGATATTCTTCCAGCGCACGACCGTTGACAACGAAAAGTCCGCTGCCTTCCTTGATGCGAACGCGGGCGACCGACGTCTTGCGGCGTCCGGTTCCCATCGCAACACCAAAACGGTCGATCTTACCGCGAATGACTGGCTGATATGTCGGGTCAACTGTCGCAGAGGCATCACCGCCGCCAATGGTCAGTTCCGGCAACTGCGAAGATGGAACCTCAGGCAATCGTGAAGATGGAACTTCCGGCTGCGATGCAGTCAAATCTTGATCCGTTGAAACACCAGGTTCCGTACTCATAGGAAGAATTCACAGCGAAAAGTGAGGAAACAATGAATATGGTTGAGGCCATTCGAGAACGACCTGAAATCAAATCGACGCCGACGAACGACACGCATAGTCAATATGAAGTGTCGTGTCCTGGATCGAAAGCAACTAGCCCTTGACCTTGCGGTCCGGAACCAGATGGGCTGGAAATGGCTTTGGGGCTTGCGCCTGATGAGGATGATCTGTGCCGACAAAAACTCGCAGTTTTGTCAGCATCTGACGGCCAAGTTTGTTCTTGGGCAACATGCGGCGAACCGCTTCGCTCAGCAGCTGATCCGGTCGCTTTTGCCATGTTTCAACCGCGGTTCGAGTTCGCAGACCACCAGGAAAACCATTGTAGCGATCGTACTTTTTTTTTGCCATCTTTGTCGTCATGTAAGGCACTTTGGAATGCTGCACAGAATTGCCGGTAAAGCGAATTCGCTCGCAATTGAGTACAATTACGCAGCCGCCCGTGTCAACGTGGGCTGTGTAATTCGGTTTGTGCTTGCCCATCAGGACAGTCGCGATCCGACTGGCCAAACGTCCCACAATATGAGCGTCTGCGTCGATGACATACCACTCATGGTTGTCGCTCTCTTCTTTTTTTGCCATCCATGTTTTGCCAATTGCCAGCATGGAACAATCATCCTTCGCACTGTCAGAAGCGACAGCCTGATCAAGAGTTCAGAATCAAAAAACCAACGTCAAACTGCGCAAAACACAGTGTTTCTTCGCCGACAAGGGTTACGGCGTCGATTGATTATCGGCGCGCGGCGAAACGAAGTGGGGGAATTTAACGACTTTGCTCCACACAATCAATGCTCGACCCCGCATTTCGCCCTTTGGATTCTCACTGTTCACACTGCTGACGCAGGGGAACGATGAAACTCCTCTCGGTCGGCGGGCGGCCACTCCGAAGGACCTGCAGAGATTCGCCTGTGATGTGAATCGCTTGACATCACCAGGGATCGCGGCTAAGACTGTATTCAATCGCATACACAAAAAGCCTGAGGCTGTTCAGTGCAGCCGGAACGTCCAATGTCCACCGTGCCATCAGATTCCGATGAACCTCCGCTGGAGCCAGACGATGCCATTGCAGAGCTGGGCAGAAAGAACAAGCAGAACGCAGCACGAGAGTTTTTGTGGAAGGCGGTGAATGCACTGCCAGAAGAGTGCAAGACCGTGATACTCCTCAGGCAGCAGATGGACCTGAGCTTCGTGGAAATTGCCGATCGAATGCATCGAAGTCCCGATGACGTGCGCATGCTGTGGGGGCGATCGATTTTGATGTTAGGGGAGAAACTTGCAGAAAAGGAGTAGCGACCATTCGATTCCAGATTTGAAATACTCGTTCCTCGCAAGTCGCGGCGTGAAACATGTCAAACAACAACCCTCACGAATCTGTGCTGCAGGCACTGATCCATTACGATGAAGGACTACGCTGCGGAAATCCCGGCGAAACACTGTCGCTGCCCTATGAGACAGATTTTCTGCGGCAATTTGAGGTGGGTCGGCGGGCTTTGAACGAGTTGGAAGCGACCATTCCGCGACGGTCGAAGGCAATGCCATCATGGGCGCCGAAAACAATCGGGCGGTTTCAACTGCGATCAGTTCTGGGATCCGGAGGATTTGCGGTCGTCTATTTGGCGGCCGATCCGTTACTAAAACGCCTGGTTGCTCTGAAGGTTCCGCGGCCTCACGCTTTGGTGCAGGCGAATCTGCGGCGACAGTTTGTGATTGAAGCCCAGGCGGCCGCCACGCTGGACCATGCGAACATCGTGCCGGTGTACGAGGCTGGCCAGGACAAGGATTTGCCCTACATCGCCTGTGCGTGGTGTGACGGGCCGACGCTGGACAACTTCATGTCGTCGCGAACATCACCGTTGAAACCACGTTTGGCGGCGACAATTGTCAGACAGCTCGCCGGTGCTGTGCAATGCAGTCATGATCATGGAATTCTGCATCGCGACATTAAGCCGGGAAACATTTTGCTGTTTCCGTATGTATCCGGAACCAATGCGGAATTCCCGTATGTGCCGCGATTGGGAGACTTTGGCCTGGCAAAACTGATGGAGTCCGGTGAACTCGCCACGGTCTCCAGTCAGTTGATCGGCACGCCGCGTTACATGGCTCCGGAGCTGCTGAGCGGGACTCACCCGCCAAACGCAGCTGCCGACATTTATGCGCTGCCGCGGTTCTATACTGTCTGATCATCGGACAGCCACCATTTGTGGCGGCGACGGCGGTCGAAACGTTTCGACAAATTGCTGAATGTGCACCGGTCTCCCCCGAGATCATCAATCCGGGGATCGGTCGTGACCTCAGCCGGATCTGCATGAAGTGCCTGGAAAAACTGCCGAAACAACGATATGCCACCGCCGCCGAGTTTGGAGACGACCTGGATCGATATCTCGCGGGCAAACCTGTGCTTGCACGAAGCACTCCGATTCTCGTGCGCATTCAGAAGTGGTGCGGTCAGCGCCCTTTGATCTCATCATTGCTGCTGACGACTGGCAGTCTGGTGGCTGCGTTGTTGATACTGGCAGTGGACTATACCCGTTCATTGCGGAACCTGCAGGGCCAGCTTGAAATCCGTAATGAAGAACTGAAGCGAGCCGCAGAGGAGGCCAATGCCAGGTCGGCGGAAGCAAACGAACAGCGGCGGATTGCTGAGCGATTGCTGTTTGCCGCTGACGTGCAACATGCCAGCCAGATCCTGAAGAAGGGCGATGTCCGGGAAACCGGTCGCATTCTGTCGCGGTATGCGAACGCCTCAGGAGACACCGATGTCGTCTATGGACCGGATAATTTTGCCTGGCGATTTCTGTGGAATCATACCACGACGCCGTTTTCGGAAGTTTATAATGCAGGTCAGGCGGTCTGGTGGATGCAACCATCTCCGGATGGCAAGCAAATGGCCATCTGTGGCAGCCATGGCGAGTTGCAGTTTCTGGACATCGACCGCGGATTAGCACAGGGTCGCAGATCGGGAGCGGGTTCGACAGAAATCGGCTGTGTGTCGTATTCCGATGACATGCAGTTGATCGCGACTGCGAGCGATGACGGAATGGTCCGCGTCTATGACAAAACAACTCTGGCACTCAGCCAGACAATCAATTTGATTCCTGGCAAGAGAGTGTTCGGCGTTTTGTTCCTGCCGGGTTCGCATCAAATCGTAGCGTGCGGTGAATCGAATTCTCTGGCGCACTGTGACGCTGACACCGGAGAGCTCTTCCCGAGAATCGAGACCCCATTTGAACGAGTCATTGAGTTCATGACGTTGTCTCCGGATCGCAGTCGCTTGCTGATGTCAGGATCCGACGGGCAAGTCGTACAGATGGCGGTGGACGGCTTTTCCGTGGTCTGTCAGCGCGAGGTGAGCAACCGAACCGTCACAATGGCACGGTATTCACATGATGGGACCAGAATCGCCTGTGTCGGCTCGGACATGATGGTGCATCTGGTCGATGCTGACACGGAAGTCGAGTTGTGTTCTTATAAGAACCTTGACAGCATTCAGACAGTGTTGATCACACCGGACAACTATGTTGTGATTGGTGATCGAGGTGGCGTACTTGCGGCTTTACGGTTGCCCGCCCCCGGTGCCAACCTCGACGCTGAAGCATGGAGACCTGTTCTGCGCTGGGCTGGTCACGACGCGCCCGTTTCGGCAGCCATCTGGCTTGGAAGTGCAGATCCCGCCGACAAAACAACTCGACAGATTATCACCGCAGATCGCAACGGTCTGGTGCGGTCCTGGCAGATTGTCACGGGCGTCGAGCGTGAAGTCATTCCGTCGAGACCTGACAACACAGGGTTCTGGAATGACGCCGTGTGTGTTGCCAGAGACCGTCCTGAAGTGTTTCGCGGAGGTCGGATGGGATCGATGTATTCAATCTGAATTCGCTCCAGGGAATCAGCTCGTATTTGCCCGATCAGTTCATCACCGCAATATGCTGTGCGCGGTCATCCGGACAAATCATCACGGGAGATCGCAGCGGACGGCTGCGGAAGTTTTAAATCCAGCAGCGGCCCCTGTCAGTGACATTCCCGTTTTTGCTGACAGTGCGATCAAGCGGCTGATGACGGATGATAAGGCCGAATCGCCGTCGCCATTGGGAAACAAGACCAGGTGGCTGTGATCGACATTCAGCAGAACATTGTGGTGACAACACGGGAAAACTGCGCCGCGACAGCCATTTCACCCGACGGTCATTGGATCGCCGCAGCTCGGCATGGTCACGACGATGTGGAAGTGTTTGCCAGTTCGGAAAGTCTGCGTTCGGAAACCATCCTGCCCAAACACCTGTCGACAGTCGTGCAGTTGCTATTCAGTCCGGACAGTAAATACTTGATTTCGACCAGTCGCGATCGGATGATCACGGTCTGTTCATGCCCGAACTGGAAACTCCTGCACAGGCTGTCCGGACACCAGTCTGCCGTTCGCGCCGCCGGGATTTCGGCCGATGGGAAGACACTTGCGACGGGAGATGAACATGGATTCATCAAGCTTTGGGATTTTGCCGGCGGTCGAGAACTGCTGGAAATTGAACAGCCTGTCGCTAATGTCATTGGCCTGCAGTTCTCACCCGATGGACAGAAACTGATCGCCTGGGACGATGCCCTGAAGATCACTATTCTGCATAGTCCGGATTACCGGCAACCGCCACTCGGTTTGCCATAAAACCCAGTGTTACTTGTTTGGCGAGTAGTCTGTCGGGGTCATGTAGACAGATTCAACTTTCTCCACGAGCTTGCCGTCACGCTGCGTTTCTTCAGCAACTTTCTGCCATTCCGGATCTTCCCGGAAAGCCTTCCACGACGCGGCGGCAGCGTCCTTGTCCTTGTGAGCGATGATGTAAATCAGCGTGTTCGGCTTGTCAACCGGAGTCCAGTACATGATGTTCTTCATGCCGTGCTTTTCGAACAGCTTCATGGTGTGATTGCGAAAGCGGGCGTTGAGTGCATCCAGTTTTCCTTCCGGCGTGTAGTACGTTCGAAGTTCATACAACATTGGTTTTTCCTCGGCGGCAGTTTCCGCAGCAACCTTTTTTCATCGTCAGCAAATACTGACTGAACTGTGTCAATGTGAGAAACTGCAAATGCGTAGCGATCCCGCAGGCGAGTCCGCACCAGAATTGAAATCGGTTCATGGTCTATTCCTTAAAGTGAATTCTGAATGTGCAACATGCCGCTGAAGTCTAACAGAACGTTATCAACCCGCACGAGCGATCGTGGTATTTCCTCCCGTCAATATCCGCGCTGGCCTGATCGACCGACAGTAGGCCGCTGAAACAGTCGAACTAAACAGATTCAGCCCATTCCAAACCATCCGCCGATGTGCATCAGAAAGCGTTCCGCGTCATCGGGAAACACAAACAGCAGCAAACTGCAGATCATGATCCAGCTGAAGAACTGCAGATTCATGATGACATCCAGCATCAGATGAAACACGATTCCTGTCACCAGCATCGGATATCGGAATTCACGAACCCAGATCAGTGTGCCCATTGCAATTTCTTCAATGAGCGTACCCCAGGTCGCGATACGGATAAAAACGGGTTTGAGCATCCAGCCTGGCGGGCGATATCGGACGTACGCCTCGACCCACAGCGGATACCATGCTGCCGTCCCGTCCCACCACATTTTGCCTCGAAGTTTCCAGAACACCGTTCGCAGATAAACAATGCTGATCTGAATCTGCATGAGACGCATGGGCCAGGGATCGGTCGTCGCAAATTCAGACAGCGATCTTCCCGCACGCCAGGCATCAACCGACAGTCCGCCGTTGGCATCGCTGAAACAGGTGAAGAAAATCAGCAGTCGCAGCAGCGTATCACCGCTCGACAGGATGTAGGCGTTCCGATGATGGATCGACACGAGCGTCAGAAACACCACGACGCTGCACAGTCGAAACTGGAAGCCCGCCAGAAATCCGACACTCGCTACAAGATGCACAAACAAGAGCAGGCGAAACGCATTCGTGGTCGGCGGCATCAGACTCAGCAGGGAGAACCTGGAGCCGGGAGACTGACGCATCCAGACGGCCGTCGGCCACAATCCGTCTGCCGAGAAATAATCATTGATCAGCGGCAGGAGCAGCAGCACATTGGTGAGCAGCAGGAAGCCAATGGCAATCCGAAAGATCACGAGCGTGGCACATGAATCGGTTCCGGAGCAAACATCGCCCACCCATGCCAGAACCCCATATACACAAACGGAAAACTGGTTTCTGCACAAACCTCTTCGCCGGATGATCCGCCGGATAATCCCAGCACCAGATGAAGAGCAGGCAGATACGATGAATGAGTTGGTGAACCACATTTCATCGCCTTTGCTGTAAACTTGCTTCGTTCCTTCCGAATCGCTTCATTAGTTCTTTCCCCGCGTCCGGGCCATCAGCATTGACGATGTGTTGAACGGCAATCATCTCGTCTGTTGCCTGTTTTACGGATTCACCATGCTTTTCAAGGTGTTTCATGATTTCCAGCACGCGGTATTGATCGGCCTCCGAAAGCAGATCCCAGCCAAAACGTTCGAACATCGGCTTCACTTCGGTGGGAAGACATTGGGCGATCCGATGGGCCAGGCGAAAGTCTTCCCTGTCATACAGAGTGCAATCGGCACCTTGATCCAGCATCAACAATGCCACATCGAAATGTCCCCCGAACACCGCCAACATTGCTGCCGGTTGTCCCCGACGTGTTTCAGTAATATCAACGCCCTTGGCCTGCAAAAGACGAACCTTGGTAATCGAATCCTTCGCGACCCCACCGAGAGCCACTTCCAAAGGGGTAGCGCCGTGATATGTTGCAACGACTGGCACACCGCCATCCGGGCGTCTTGTGATTTTGCAATCTCCTCCGTGTTCCAGCACCAAAGCAAATCCCTCAGCGTCCAAGAGTAGTGCGGACTGTAACATTACGCATTCGCTTTCCGATCCACCGGCGCCGGAAAAATCCATCGTTAAAAACTTATTCGGGTCGGCACTGTTTCGCAACAGGCATTCGAATGTCCCACCCTTATCCGCTGGCATACACCACATGAGCGGAGTCATCCCGCCTATCCCGACCGAATTTACATCCGCACCAGCATCAATTGTCTCCTGGACTTTCGTGACGCGGCCTGACTCAATCGCTTTGCAGAGTCTGACGACCTTCGGGTCCGCGAATATGCGTTCAGCATTCCAACCATTCTGCACACTCCACGGATATGCGGATTTCGGCTTAATTGAGACCTGCCCTCCCAATAGTCGCTGTTGGAAAATGCTTTTCGAGGGATCGTCAACTGGTCGTTGTGGCTCGGGCAATAGTCCCTGTTCGAAAAAACTTTTCGAGGGATCCGTAGCTGGTAGTTGTGGCTCAGCCTCATCGCCCGAAAATGCAGTGGAATCGAATAGCATCCACGGTCCAAGAGCAACGGCGGCCAGGAGGGCGCGACTGCTGACGTGAATTCTTCCAAACCAAACGGCTAATACTCCCAGCCGGTTCAACAAAATGAATTCCCTCATCATAGCGCTTTCATTTCAAAAATGAATTGATTCACTTCCACCGTAAATATCCCATAAACCGTCGATGTCATTGTCGTCAAAGTAATTCGG
>JBBJME010000196.1:0-13168 GCA_037719765.1 Planctomycetaceae bacterium | reverse complement strand
GGTGGGGCACTCGTCCGGACACGACCGGCCCGTACTACGACCGCCAGAAGTGGAGCGAATCGGATCGCATCGCGGCAGCTATCAGAGTCGCGATCGCTGAAGGCGACGAGTCACTCAGGACACACATCACCGAACAACTCAAAAAGCACGTCGTCAATCTCGACGGCATTGGTGCTGCGGACGTGGCAATGAAGGAAGAGGAGAAAGCGATCGTGCTTCCCAAAGCCGATCCGAACGATCCCAATGCCATCGCCAATCTGGCCATTGACGTCGTCACTCAGCGAGCCGCAGCAGCTCCCGGCGACGCAGAGAAAGGACGCCTGCTGTTTCAACAGCAATCCTGCATCAATTGCCACACGTTCGCCAATGGCCAGCAACCGAAGGGCCCGCATCTGGTCGATCTCGGTAAGCGCTACAAACGAGCCGAGCTGCTTGAATCGATCCTGCAACCGAGTAAGAAGCTCGCTCAGGGCTTCGACACGTGGGCAATTGCAATGGACGACGGCAAGGTCTACACGGGTTTTGTGGTCCTTGAGAGTGCGGAAACAGTGACTCTGCGAGATGCCACCGGGGTCTCGCGCGAACTGCTTCAGGACAACATCGAAGATCGCGTCAAGCAGGAAATCTCCATGATGCCCCTCGGCATCGTCGGCAACCTCAGCCCGGAACAACTCGCCGACCTGATCGCATATCTGGAATCGTTGCACTAAAGTCAACCATCAGAACGCTTATTCTGCTTGATGCCAGAGGTTTTCTGTCCAAGCCAGATTGATTGATTTCCGCTGTTTCCTCAGGTCGTCCCGCGCGCCTACAATCGGCGAGCTGAATTGAAGGAAACTCTGTTGAAAGCCATGCGACGTGTGGCGACAGCGACGGAATGGATTTGTGGAACACTCGAACTGACCGAGTCAATTATCATGACCGTTGGATACGCTCGTCCGGATGTTGCTGATATGGTACTTCGCGTCTTTGAACGCTCGGTGCATCCGGAACTTTTCGCCACCGTCAGTGAAACCCAGGTAAAGGTCGGAAGTGATGTGGCGACGCTGCGACTTGGACGGCACGGGCATATGCTGGAGTATCGCACAAAACACAGCACTCTCACCGAAATTGCGACGTCGAAATTCGCGCCCCTGCCCTCTCAGTTGTGCGTTATCGATCGGCGATTGATCGGCTACCGCACGCATACCGTCGAAGGCAAAGGCGTGCGGTATCACTGCAGTTATCAACTGGAATCTGCGCCCGCCGAAATCTACCTGACCTTGCATCGCGAACTGGAAACTGATGCCCGCACGTCCACACTCGCCGTCGCCCTGCCCGGTTCAAGTATCAGCAGTCCGGATTGTCTGAGTCTTCTCAAGTGCGACCTGCTCCCTGAAGGTTTTGTCGTCCATGCATACCACACATTTCCCGACAATGGAGCCGTGCTGAGAATTCAGACGCTGTTTGAACGACTGTGATTGAGATTGCCATGGCGCATCTGCGATTTTGCATTTTCCTGATATTCATGACCCAGGCATATCCTGGAGGAAGGATCCTCTTTGCGGATGACGTGCGCGATGTCACGGAGCAGAAGTCTCCGGTTACCTTTGAAAAAGACATTGCCCCGATTTTTCGGACTCGATGCCTGAGCTGTCATGAAGGCGAGAGCCGGAAGGCAGATCTGGAACTCGCATCACGAGAGCGCGTGCTTGTGGGAGGCGAATCCGGTGCGGCGATTATCCCCGGAAAACCGGACGAAAGTCTGCTCTATCAGCGAATCAAGAGCGGCGAAATGCCACCGGAGGGAAAGAATCTTCTGAACGAAGCCGAACAGGAGCTCATTCACCGCTGGATCGCGGACATGGGGAATGCGCCCGCCGACGTAACAAGTAATCCACTCATGAACCCGAGTCAGTACGATGTGGTTCCCATCATGCTGCGACACTGCACTCCGTGTCACGGCCGACATCGTCAGGAAGCCGGACTTGATCTGCGGAACCGCGCGGCAATGCTGAAGGGTGGTCGATCCGGGCCAGCGATTGTGCCGGGCGACACCGACGCAACTCTGATCGTGCAAAAAATTCACGCCGGGCAAATGCCTCCGCTCGAACGCCTCGTCGAAGCCAGCGTGAAGCCCGTCGACCCTGCAGAGACAGCGATCCTTGTGAAATGGATCGAACTCGGAGCGCCGGAAATTGTGATCGAACCGGACGTGGCAACGATGACCCCCGATCCACTGGTCAGCGACCAGGATCGCGACTTCTGGGCGTTTCGGCTGCCAGTCAAAGTCGCTGTGCCCGTCGTGCAGAACATCGAACGCGTACGCAATCCGATTGATGCATTTATTCTGTCAAAGCTGGAGCAGCGGGGTCTCAGCCTGGCACCGGAGGCCGATCGACGGACGCTGATTCGGAGGGCAACTTTTGATCTGACCGGTCTGCCCCCCGACCCTCAGGAGATCGAAACCTTTCTGTCTGACGAAGATCCGCAGGCGTACGCAAAGCTGATTGACCGACTCCTTAATTCTCCAGGGTATGGCGAACGATGGGGGCGTTACTGGCTGGACCTTGCGGGCTACTCGGATTCGGAGGGAAAGCGAGAACAGGATCTGCCTCGACCTCACGCATGGCGGTATCGCGATTATGTCATTCGATCATTCAACTCTGACAAGCCTTACAGTCGCTTTCTGCTGGAACAGATTGCCGGCGACGAATTAACCGACTATGAACACGCATCCGAAATCACCGCCGAGATGTCCGACAATCTTGTCGCGACGGGGTTCCTTCGGATGGCACCTGATCCGACGTGGGCGAATATTACCGGTTATGTTCCGGACCGGATTGACGTGATCGCGGACGAACTCGTCGTATTTGGATCCGGTGTTCTGGGGCTCACTCTGAAGTGTGCCCGCTGTCATAGTCACAAGTTCGATCCCATTCCGCAGCGGGACTATTACCGCATCGTCGATGTATTCAAGGGCGCGTATGACGAGTACAACTGGCTTAGACCGGAAATCCATCCGGGAATCGGACCCGTCAGTCAGGACGTTGCCGGCGGCAGGATTCTGACCTCTGTCTCGACAGCCGAGCGAAAGGCCTGGGAAGAAAACAACGCACGCATCGCTCGGGAAGTTACTGCGGCGCAGCAAACGCCTGAGGCTGAAGCTCAGGTGAAAGCACTCGAAGCGCAGCGAAAGCCTGAACCACAGATCCAGGCGCTGTGGGATCGCGGTGATCCATCGCTGACATACATTTATCGTCGTGGTGATCCGATGAGTCCCGGACGACTCGTCGGCCCCGGAGTTCCATCCGTGCTGACCGATGGGAAAACTCCCTTCCATGTCGAGCCACCATGGCCCGGAGCCAGATCAACGGGACGACGGATCGCGCTGGCCCGGTGGCTCACGCAGCCCGTCCATCCGCTGACTTCTCGCGTCGCAGTGAACCGCATCTGGAAACATCACTTTGGCCGAGGCATTGTTCAAACGCTGGGAAATTTTGGCAAAGCCGGTACTCCGCCGACTCATCCTGAACTTCTCGACTGGCTGGCAGTTGAATTTGTAGAGCACGGCTGGAGCTTCAAAAGTATGCATCGGCTGATGATGACCAGCGCGACATATCGACAGAGTTCCACGCTGACTCCGGAGCAGGAATCCGCGGATCCGGAGAATCTCCTGATCTCCCGCATGCCGTTTGTTCGTTTGGATGCGGAATCGCTCTTTGACTCGCTCCTGTTGGTTTCCGGTCGGCTTGATGCAACACGATACGGTCCTGGTGATCCAGTGACCGCACGGCCGGATGGGCTGGTGACGCCACAGGCCACTTCGCTCGGCTGGCGCAGAATGATTTACGTCCAGCAACAGCGAAAGCGGCTTCCAACACACCTGGAAAGTTTTGACTATCCGCAGATGAACCCGAATTGCATCGAACGTCGTGATTCCGTGGTTTCTCCGCAAGCGCTGTATCTCATGAACAATGGGATGATTTTTGAGCTGGCGGAATCTTTCGCGACACGAATCAGGAAAGAAGCCGGCAGTGATCCGGAGATGCAGATTCAGCGCATCTCACTGATTGCCTTCGGTCGCCTTCCGGACGACGAGGAGCAAAGGATTGCACGTGACGCCCTGACTCAACTGGAAACAAAGTGGACGCTTCATCTGACTTCAGCAGGTGCGGCAGATCCTGAAGTCGCCCGACAGAAGGCGCTCACGGCCTACTGTCACGCCATCATGAACTCGGCCGAGTTTCTGTACATTGATTGATTGACACAAAGACAACAAAGCCATGCGCCCTCAACGAGACGACAACCAGAATTACTCAGCGCTGCAATCGTTGTCGCGCCGCGGACTGTTCCATCGCGTGTCGGGAGGCATCTATGGCGCCGCGCTGGCGCAGTTGATGGACGGGTTCTCTCTGAATTCGCGATTGTCGGCGGCAGAATCGCCCGACTCGCAATCGTCCCACAAAGTCTGGACGGATCTGAGGCAGCGCGCACCCCATTTTGAGCCGAAGGCGAAGGCCGTCATTCATCTGTTTATTACGGGCGGACCAACCAGATGGATCTGTTTGATCCAAAACCGATGCTCGATCTGCACCATGGTGAGTCGTATTTCGACCGCATCGCCGGCGAAGTGGAAAATCCTCAGAGCGCCGGCGCGCTGATGCGCAGTCCGTTCCGGTTCGCACAGCACGGGCAGTGCGGCATGTGGGTCTCCGATGCGCTGCCCCACATTGCCAGGCAGGTCGATGACATCGCACTGATCCGTTCCATGCATACGACGAATCTGACGCACGAACCGGCCGTTTATCTGATTCAATCCGGAAAAATGGGTCCCGGGCGACCGACCGTCGGGGCTTGGGTTGTGTACGGACTGGGGAGCGAGAGTCAGAATCTTCCGGCCTATGTCGTCCTTGATGATCCGAATGGACTGCCCGTGAATGGTGTGGAGAACTGGGAAGCTGGTTTCCTGCCGCCGATTTTTCAGGGGACGCGATTTCGCTCAACCGGTTCGCCCGTTCTCAACCTAAGGCCGGATGTCGAGCGACCGGACGACCTGATTGCGGAGGAACGGGCGCTGTTGTCACGACTCGATCAGATTCATCGCCGCAGACATCCCGGTCAGACAGTACTGGATGCGCGGATTGCCAGCTATGAGCTGGCGGCCCGGATGCAGTTGTCTGCAAGCGACGCGCTCGACATTGCGTCAGAGACTCAGGACACGCAGGAATTGTATGGCATCGGGACGGAGCCAACGAACTCGTACGGTCGCCGCTGTCTGATCGCTCGCCGACTGGTGGAACGTGGCGTGCGCTTCATTCAATTGTACGTCAACGGAAACTCGTGGGATCACCATACGGGCTTGGCCGCCGATCTCAAAGGATGCTGTGATCGTACCGACAAACCGATCGCCGGTTTGCTGCAGGATCTGAAACAACGCGGGCTCCTCGATTCCACACTGATTGTCTGGGGAGGAGAGTTTGGCCGACTTCCGATCGCCCAGCTGCCGCCGGATAAAGATGAACGCAAAGCCGGTCGAGACCATAACAAAAACGCATTCTGCACATGGATGGCCGGTGCCGGCATCAAGGCCGGAACAACCTATGGTGCGACGGATGAAATTGGTTTGCATTCCGTCGAAGACCGAGTCAGCGTCCCGGACTGGCATGCCACGATTCTGCATCTGCTCGGCCTGAGCCATGAGCACCTTTTTATAATGGACAACGGACTCAAAGAAAAACTCACGGGTGTCCTTGAAGCTCGGGTTGTGCAGGAAATTCTGGCATAGTTCGACTGTTCCATATTCTTTTTCAACACCACGTCTCGTGAGTGCGTTGCGGGATGTACCAGGCAGAGTGTACCTGAGATTTCCGCCGCGTCCCGGAAAGTTGGGTTTACCAGCCGATTTCCGCTGAACAGACTGCAGACCGTCAAGTCCGTGTAGTAACTCACGCGACGAATCCAATTCCGATTTGCCAGAAATCCGCACAAACAGCGGTGCGCCTGCAGATCATCGAGATGGCTCGCGAAATCAAGCCGGATCTGATTCTGCTTGATCATCAACTGCCAGGAACCACAGGCCTGGAAGTCTGCCGCAAGATTGTTCAGTTTCCGGAATGCCGCCATATTCCGTTTGTGGTGTCATTCGTGAGAATGAGTGCCTGACTGTCGGTTCGGATCCGAGCGCTGACATTCGCCTGTTCGATGATGAGGCAGCATCGACGCACTGTATGCTTCTCGCCCGAGGCGGTGTCGTTACAGTGCGGGACTGCTTTTCTCAGACAGGCACTTTCATCGACGGCGTGAGGATCCGCGAAATGCAGCTTCAGACAGAACGCTCCGAGATTGCTCGATTGCGTCAGGAACTTGAAGCGGAGAGAAAGCGAAAACAGAGCCCCGTCGTAAACGATGACAACATCAAGTTCCAGGCCCTCAGACAGCATCTGAACGAAATTCACGTACAGGAACAGAAGGAACGGGAAGAACGCAAACTCAGCAGTCGCATCGCCAGACTGTGGAATCGGCTGGATGGCAGGTAATGCCGGGAGTCTCTGACCTAAATTGTTTCACACCATGAGGCCAAAGGAACCGCCGGATTCCATCGCAGCTTTCAAACGGCCACACAACGAAGGGTGATCGCAGGACCATGAGCGCAACATCAATTGAATCAGAGTCTGATGTCGATGAGAAACAGCAAATGCTGCGGCTCGCCCGAAGCCTGGACACGATCGGGCGTCAAACTGAACAGTTCCTTTGTCAACAACTGGATCAGTTGAAACGGGCAATCGGTGAGACAAGACAGTAAGTCCCGCTGCGTGGTTAAGGAAGCAGCCCGGCGTGTAGAAGTCAGCGGTTCCGGCAGCGATCACGAATCAGACTATCCCAGTGCGGCACTGTGGGCAGGCACATCCATCAACGCGATTCAACAGCAAATGGCACGACTGGAGAATTGCTGCGAACGTCTCTCACTCGACTGCGGACTGTTCGTCCACGTGGAAATCCATTCCTTGCCGCAGGCCAAAACTGCGAACCAAACCTAATCGACAAACACAAATTCATTGCAGTTAAGCAAAGACAAGCACAAATGCTTCAGAGCATCTTCCCCGTGTCTGCCACGAAGTTGTGCGTCGGCAAGTTCGCTGGCGGTGGGGTTGCGATTGAGGATGAGCTGAAACGCTTCGGTGATCTGTTTTTCGATGGCGGATGCTTGTTTGTAAATTCGACCTGCGATGAGTTCAGCGATCCTCAACGAGAACTCCGAATTCAGCAGGTGTAATGCCTGCGCGCGGTGGTTGATACGTTGCGGCGGGAACAGCTTTCGTTGGCGGCGGGGCGATCAAACGCTTCGAAGATCGGGAAACGCAGATTGCGGCGGGCGAAGATGTAAATACTCCGACGGTTGTGTTCGGACGTGTCTTCGGTGACGTTCCACTGATCCTTCAGCAGCGTGCTGCTGAGTTCAATCGGCAACGGAGGTCGAACGCCGGGACCTCCGGTTTTGCGGTTGAGGATTCCCGCTACTGACAGCATCGTGTCGCGAATCACTTCGCCCTGCAGTCGGTGGCGGGGAAAGCGAGAGAGCCACCTCAGGTCGCGATCCTTCTCCAGTGCCGCATTCCATCCGATCACATCGTCGGCACTCACGTCTCCTGGTAATCGGCTGCGCTGCCGGTACGTGGCGGACGTCACAATCAGGCGGTGCAGTTGCTTCACGCTCCAGCCATGGTCCACGAACCAGTTTGCCAGCCAGTCAAGCAGCTGCGGGTTCGACGGTTCCATTCCCATGATGCCAAAATCGCTCGGTGTTTCGCTGAGACCCTTTCCGAAGTGTTGCTGCCAGATGCGATTCACCATCACGCGGGGCGTGAGCGGTTGTTCGGGATCCACGAGCCAGTTTGCGAGGGCCACTCTTCGACCATCGGAATTTTGTTGTGGCGACACGGTATAGCGCAGAGATTCTGATTCCAGCACTCTCAACACGTCTGGCGCAACTTCCGCCCCCGGTCGCCGATAATCGCCGCGAATCATGACGTGACTTGTCTGAGTGTAAGGAAGCTTTTCCTTGAGTCCCGTAACGGACACATTTTTCTTCAGGCTGATCGACGGTTCAAAGATCGCACGGAGTCGGTAAAAATCGGCTTGACTCACGGGATCGTATTTGTGATCGTGGCATTGAGCACATCCGATCTGCATGCCGAGGATGACTTCGCCGACTGTGGACATCATTTCGTTCAGTAATATATGCCGTCGTTCGTCCTGAGAATTGATGTCGGGCATGTCCGGCCCGGAAACACAGAACTGAGTCGCGATGGATGCGGCTTCGCTGTCAGGTTGCAGCAGGTCACCGGCGATCTGCAGACGAACGAATTGATCGTATGGCATGTCGGCACTGTACGCATCAATCACCCAGTCACGATAACGCCATGCGTTGGCTCGAGTGTTGTCGTGTTCAAAGCCATCCGTGTCCGCAAACCGCGCCAGATCCAGCCAGTGCTGAGCCGATCGTTCTCCGTAAGCGGGCAATGTCAGTAACCGATCCACGAGCGATTCAAAAGCTGTCGGTGACTTTTCGGCAACAAACGTGTCTACCTCGTTCGGCGTCGGAGGCAATCCCGTCAGATCCAGACTGACGCGGCGAATCAATGTTCGGCGATCCGCTTCCGGCTGCGGCGTGAGGCCACGACTTTCCAGCTCCGCCGCGATAAACGCATCGACCGGGTTTCTCTGCCAGTATTCGTTTGACGTCGCCGGAATTTCGACCGGCCTGCGCGGCTTCAGCGACCAGTGGTCACGGTCGGATGTTGTGATGGGTGGTTCGGTGTAGGATGCATTTTCGGTGGCATGTTCGTCGGCACAGGATGTCGGCGTCACCAGCGCAGAGCAGGTGGCGATCGAGAGGAGAACGACGAAGCGGACCAATTTGCGATTCCCTGAGTTGTTCATCGTATCGAATATCCGGCGAGCGGCATGCGTCAGCTTGCCGGTACAGTGCGATTTGTGCGTGTTGCGACCATCTCTGTTGAGTCGTTGTTATACCGGAGGGCTGACGCCCTGCCGCTCGCCCTTTCATATCTCTTTACCCAATCATCGCATGCACAACGTGTGCTTCCTCCGGTCCGGTCAAACGTTTATCCAACCCGTTATGAAAATGTGTCAGTTGTTCGTGATCGATCCCCAGGAGATGCAGGATTGATGCATGAAAGTTGTGGACGGACACCGGATTGACGGCCGCTCGTAATCCAATGTCATCGGTGGCACCGTAAGCGCGCCCACCGGAAATTCCGGCACCGGCGAGCCATGCACAGTAGCCCCACGGATTGTGATCGCGGCCTGTCCCCTGTTCGCTCATCGGCATCCGACCGAACTCTCCTCCCCAGATTACCAGCGTATCTTCCAGCAACCCGCGTTGCTTCAGGTCCTTCAGCAAACCGGCCACCGGTTTGTCAGTGCTGAGACAGCATTCGGAATGATTCGATTCGACATCCGCATGGGCATCCCAGCCGTTGGTATCGCCCGAATACAGTTGCACAAACCGGACGCCGCGTTCGACCATCCGCCGCGCCAGCAAGCACCGCATACCGAACTCGCGCGTTTCTTTCCGATCGATTCCATACTGCTCCAGCGTGGCTGCCGTCTCACCACTTGTATCGACAAGTTCCGGTGCTTTGGACTGCATCCGAAACGCGAGTTCGTACGCACGAATGCGGGCGGCGAGTTGATCGTCAAGATCGCGTTCTGTCAGATGTCGTTGGTTCAACGATTGAATGAATGTCAGGTTGCGACGCTGCTGGTCGCCGCTGACACCAGGCTGCGCCTGCAGGTCGATGATCGGAGACGTGCCCGATCGCACCGTCACACCCTGATACGTCGCTGGCAGATAACCGCTGCTCCATGCCGCCGGACCGCCCTTGAGTCCTCCGCCAGGATCGGGCATGACGACAAAGGCCGGCATGTCCTGGTTCTCTGAACCCAGCCCGTAGGCCACCCAACTGCCTACGCTGGGATTGCCCATCAGGATATTTCCGGTGTTCATCTGATACACCGACTGCGGATGATTGACGCTGTCACCGTGCAGGGATCTCACGACGCATATGTCGTCGGCACACTCGGCGATATGCGGCAGAAAGTCGCTGATCTCCAGTCCCGACTGACCTCGCGGACGAAATCGGCGTACAGGTGCGAGCAACGGATTCTTCGCCACTTCGCGGCGTGTCATCACTTCCCCAAAACTCTGCGGCAACGGCTTCCCGGCGTATTTCGTCAACGCGGGCTTTGGATCAAACAGATCCACATGACTCGGCCCACCATGCATAAACAGCCAAATCACGCGTTTGGCCCGCGGCGCAAAATGAGTCGCCGCAATTCCCCGCGCACCATCCGCCACAGTCAACGCCGCATAGGCCAGCATCCCGGCCCCGGCTCCCGCTTGAGCGAGAAAGCTGCGCCTTGAATGCTGGTTGATCGATGCCATCGCGATCATTGAAACCACCCGGTTGGTTCGTGCGCGAACAAACATTTGCCTCGAGCCGCTGGCGCTCGATTCATACTGACTGATTGTAGTGCAGAAATCTCGGGAAGCCATCTCCACTGGACTCAAGAAAGGATGTATCCGCGCATTGATGGTAATCTGAAATCGAAAGACTATGCGATTGGCTGCAGCCCGATTTTCGGATCGCTGAACTTTTGCAGCATCAGCCTTACTTTGTGGACGGGGACGCGGAACTGTGTCGCGGAGACCTGTCCCTGCAAAACCTCTCCTACGAAAACGCTTTGAATTCTTCGGCATCCCTTCGTTTGTCTGGTTTTGGGGCTACGTCGGGTTGATGATTTTCCTGTTGCGACGAGTACGCAGCGGTGCGAAACAATCAAGCCAACGAACGGGTCGACTGACGGTGCAGGCAGACCCAGGCCGCAGAATGCTGTTTTCACTTGATTTGTGATCGCCGCTGGTCGAACATGTCGTTCCCGCCTTAATTGCAACTTCATGGAAGTTGCCTGCCTGTCCTCCTTTTCGGATCGAATTGCCATGTTGCGATGCAATCAGCAACTGCTGTTGGTTCATGATTCGCATGTGAGCGAAAGGCGGGAACTCTGGTCTTGTCTCTGTCGGGTTCTGTGCTGCGTTCTGTGTTTGATTTTTACTGCGGCGGAATGTTGCCAGGTGGCGGTGGCTCAGTTGCCGGATCCATCACAAGCCGAACGCTTTGAAAAGCACATCCGACCGCTCCTTGTGCGACATTGTTATGAATGTCATTCTGCCGCCAGCAGCGAAGTGAAGGGCGGGCTGCGGCTGGATTACAGAGACGCCCTGCTCAAGGGTGGTGAATCCGGTCCGGCCATCGTGCCGGGCAGCGTCAGCGAAAGTCTGCTGCTCGCGGCGGTGAAGCACGAAGGGCTGGAAATGCCCCCGGGAAAGAAGCTGAGTGAATCAGAAATCCGGGATCTTTCCGATTGGATCGCACAGGGAGCCATTGATCCGCGTGATCACGCTCCGGACCCCAAAGATGTTGCCAATGAGACCTTTGAATCGATCTACCAGGTGCGTCGGCAGTGGTGGAGCCTTCAGCCGATCCGGAAAACTGAGCCTCCTGAGTTCATCAATTCTGATGGTTTCTGCGACATCGACCGCTACATCATCGACAAGCTGCATAATCATCAACTTGATCTGGCACCTGCTGCGGATCGAC
This sequence comes from Planctomycetaceae bacterium, assembly GCA_037719765.1. GTDB lineage: Bacteria > Planctomycetota > Planctomycetia > Planctomycetales > Planctomycetaceae > SXXK01. Next base: position 1,502 of record JBBJME010000196.1, on the reverse strand, counting down.
AAACACTGGCTCGCCGCGCCTTTTTTGCCATCGTCGGGCTGCCACCGTCGGAAGAGCAGTTGACGGAATTCCTGAATGATGCAGATCCAGGCGCGTGGGATCGACTGATCGACCGGCTGTTGTCGTCCTCCCACTTCGGCGAACGGTGGGCTCGACACTGGATGGACGTCGTCCGGTACACCGACACCTATGGCTATGAATGGGACATGCCCGCGAAAGGAGCGTGGCGTTATCGAGACTATCTGATTCGCGCGTTCAATGAAGATGTTTCGTTTGCTCAGCTTGTGCGCGAGCAGATTGCCGGAGATCTGCTCGCGTCACCTCGCATCAACCACACTCTGGGAATCAACGAATCTCTGATCGGTCCGATGTTCTTCCAGATGGGCGAGAAACGACACGGCGACAGCGCGGAGTTCAACGGCATTCATCAGGAAATGCTTGACAACAAAATCGATGCATTTGGAAAGGCCTTCATGGCGACGACCGTGGCCTGTGCTCGGTGCCACGATCATAAGCTCGACGCGATTTCACAGAAGGACTATTACGCACTCGGCGGCCTTTTCATGAGTGCTCGTTGGGTGACAAATACGGTTGATCTTCCGGAACGCAACGCATCAGTGCGAGTCCAGCTTGAACAGATCAAGCATCAGATTCGACCGTTGCTGGCCGAGCAATGGTTGTTGAATCTGTCGGTTGTTTCTGCCGAAGCAATGACGACACTGAATAGTTCAGCCGCGAATCGGCCAATGGAAGATCCACTTTATGTCTTGAGTCAGGTTCAGGCCGATCAGGCCGCTGGAAAAGACATCGCGACGTCATGGACGGAACTTCGAACACGGTATACCGACGAAAGTACTCGGCGAGCGTCAGAAAATGTCGGGCACTTTGGTGTCGTCGCGGATTTCCGCGATAACATTCCCGACGGCTGGTCGATCGACGGCGAGGGTCTGAGAACTATTGTCCCTCGCGGCGACTTTGTCGTGTCTCTGAATGGCGAAAAGGTGATTGACGCCGTCTTGCTGGGTGGGCTTTGCACGAATTCTCTGTCACCGCGAATGAACGGTGCCATACGAACTCCGTGGACCAGACTCATCGGGCCCGGACACCTCAGTTTCGAAGTTGCCGGCGGAGATTTTGCAGCTCGACGAATCGTCGTCGATAACGCATTTTTGACCGAGCGGCAGCAGTACCTGAATGAGCCGTTTCCGAAATGGCAGATGGCCGATGGGTTGTCTTCGCAGCAGGATCGCAATGTCGACATTGAATTCGCAACGAAAACCAGCAATCCGAATTTCCCGCCGCGAGTTGGTCTTGGCGGAGCATGCTCTGAGGAACAGACCGCCGATCCTCGAAGCTGGTTCCAGGTCAGTCGAGTGGTGAAGCACGTGGCCCCGTTCTCTCCGCATGACGAACTGACAGGGATGCTTCCGCTGTTTAATGATGATGTTGTTCCGCAATAATTTGACGACGTCGTCGATAGCTATAGCACAATTTTCCTGAAT
>JBBJME010000457.1:0-3203 GCA_037719765.1 Planctomycetaceae bacterium | reverse complement strand
GATGCGACTCCGGTGAACCGCTTTGATTTGCCTGCTGACATTACGGCCCTGGAATTGAACTCAGCTACCGATCGAGCCATTTTTGTGCTGGCCGACAGCACGGCATCAATGTGGTCACCCAAAGATGCGAAGCAGATCACTGTCCTTACGGCTGACCTGAACGCGCAGCGGCATCTCAAGCAGGCCGAACAGCGGAAAGCGATTCTGGATGCTCGAGTCAACGTGCTTAAGGGACAGATTGACGAAAACGACAAGGAAGTCGTCGCACAGAAGGAAGCGGAAACCAAGGCTAAGGCGGAAGTCGAAAAGTTCACCCCGCCACAAGCGGAGGCTAAAACAAAATTCGATGCGGCATTGGCCGCAACTGCAGCGGCAAAAACAGCTCTTGCGGCTGCGCCAGAAGATGCCGCTCTGAAGACCGCCGTCACGGCGGCCGAAACGACGGAGGCTGCCGCAAAGGATGTCCTCGCAAAGTCAGACTCGGATCTCAACATCGCGAAGAAGTCTGTTGATTTTGCCACGCAGGCAATCGCACGAGCCGAACAGCGCGGCATCGAGCGAAGGCAGCAGCACGAAGCCGCAACGGCCGAAGCGACCGCGGCAAATGCTGTTGTTGAAGAACGCAAAGCTCCGGCTGCAGCGGCAGTCGTGTCTGCATTTGCAGGAATGGTCGGTGACGGACGGTTTGTCGTCACCGCCGATGCTTCCGGCACACTTCGAGTCTGGAACGCCGTGGATGGCGCAGCGATTGATGTTCTTCCCGGTACGCAACTTGGTTCGACTGCTGCCAGCATAAGAGCCACTGCCACGAACGTACTGATCGCAACTGCAGATAACAGAATCGTCGCACGAACTGCGTTTCCTGAATGGCAAATGACCGCGACATTAGGCGGTTCCGAAGACGGAGGGGAATCGGTCTTTGTTGATCGAGTCGTTTCATTGGCGTTCTCACCGGACGGCAGTTTGCTTGCGGCAGGTGGCGGTGAAGCGTCTCGATCTGGGCAGCTGACAATCTGGAATGTTGCTGACGCAACGCTGGTGCGAGAGTTTCCGGATGCGCACAGTGATACCGTGTATGGGCTTGAATTCTCTGCGGACGGCAAGTTTCTGGCCTCTGCTGCCGCCGACAAATTTGTGAAAGTGTTCAACGTCGCCAGCGGAGAATTCGTGCGCGCGTTCGAAGGTCACACGCATCATGTCATGGACGTGTCATGGAAAGGTGACGGCACAGCGCTCGCGAGTGCCGGTGCAGACAATGCCATCAAGGTCTGGAACGTGGAAACAGGTGAGCAGTCTCAGACGATTGCAACGTACACGCGGCAGGTGACGTCGCTGCAGTTTGTCGGTCTGCAGGATCTGTTTGTGAGCAGCAGCGGCGACAAGCGAGTTTTCTTCCATACGGCCAGCAATGGCCAGCCCGCGCGGGAATTCCAGGGGAATACGGACTACGTCTATCGCGCCGCCACGACACCCGATGGCACACTCGTCGTCTCCGGCGGCGAAGATGGCTCCGTACGTGTTTGGAACGCCGCTGATGCCGCTGCGATAATTACCTTCGCACCGCAGCCGTAGAGGCGTCTTATACCGCGCGTGGTAGCGGATGGCACATACGTTTAACCGCGTGGGCAACGCCCCGCGCGTTGGGATCCATCCAGCGGGACGCGGCCCGCTGGGCACGCGGTTTAACGCGCCAATGCCAACTGCGTGCGGTATCATGGCGTTGCCTCGTAGTCGGCCCGGGATCAGTCGATGTCGCTCGTGGCAGGAAAGCGCCGCCGGGACGCCGCTCGTCCCAGCCAACGGTAGTCAATCGGTTTCGATCTCGTTCGGTTTCTTGTAGAACTGATTCAGATCGATGCCGCCTTTGGATTCCATTTCCACGATTTTCAGACGCTGCTCCAGTTTATTGAGGCGTGCCTCCAGAAATGCGGGCAGCTTTTGAGTGTCATCCGCTCGTTGAGACCGAGGCACTGCCGGATAGTCCAATTGACGCTGCAGCGCTGCGAAAAAGAACAACGGATCGCGTCCGATGTTCGCCTTGGCGATACGACCTTCCTGATCACCGAAGAGCATTTTCGGTGCGGGGGTGGCGTTTACCTCGGACTCGACCGGCTTCTGCGTGCCACGTGTCGTACGACGATTGTGGAAATGCTGAGACGCCAGATAAACAACCTCAGACAGTTCCTGGCTGCCAAGTTCGTTGCTCAGACGCACAATCCATTTCGTCCAGTCGTCGGAGTACAGCGGATCGTTCGCCATCGCTCTCAGCCCTTCTGCATAACCCAGACGGTTTCGGGCAATACACTCAAACTGGTACACGAACAAACCGGATGGCGTTGGAGTACGGGACCGATAGGCCGCTTCACTTTCCAGAATTTTGAGCGCAATGACCTGTTCGAAGCGGGATTCATCATCTTCTGCACGCTGAATGACAAACGTCTGAAACGGGGCAAAATAATGAGGCAACCGATGCATGGCGTCGCTAATGCGACCGCTGTGCAGGATCTCCGTCCGCAGAAAATCGATCGCCATCGGTAATTTTGTGGTCGCCAGGATCTCTTCCTGAATGGTCTGCAGGATTTCCTGTGACGGCACATTTTCCTGAAGCCGTTCGCGATACACACGAAAGAAATACGCCTGTTCGATATATTCTTCGCGATCAAGAATCGGAGGACGCATTCACTGACTCATTTGAAAAGCATCGAAACACGATATTTCCAACGCAACGATCAGTGTAGTCGCTTTCCAGCGAAGTTGATGCCTGGCAATTTCGTTTTCTTTTGTAGCTCAGTCGCTCCGCCGACTGAGATTGCCCCTGGCAACCGGACAGTAATGCCATCCCGGACGACTTACGGATACCGTCTTGTGGCGTTGATTCCGGATGGGGGTACACCGAAAGGGGAGTCAACTGAGCGCCACCGCGTGCGAAAACAGGCCCAAAACTGCCGCGTTCTCCGGAAAATCGCAAGGATTGGCAGGTGCTGGAATGAACCTGGAATGACAACACGATACCTTGTCCTGAAACGAACGCAGTTGAAATTCGAACGTCGATCTCGTCAGGACTGAAGGCACAGCATCATGGGAATTCCGAAAGTGGCGATCGTCGGTCGCCCCAACGTCGGAAAAAGCTCGCTGCTGAACTGGCTGGCAGAGCGGCTGATTTCCGTTGTCGATCCGACCGCCGGGGTCACCCGCGATCGCGT
>JBBJME010000045.1:0-37382 GCA_037719765.1 Planctomycetaceae bacterium | reverse complement strand
GGCACACTGGCCTGAAGGATCTGGTCGGACAGAGACTTTGGCGGCGATGTTTCGGCTCCGAGCACCAGATCGATCAGGCCTGGTGTGGAACGGTATTCAAATGCATCGTAAGAACTCAACTGCAATGACCGGGCCATATCTTCAACCGCGTCTTCCACATACCCAATCTGGTCCACCATGTGATTCTCGATCGCCTGATTGGCGGTGTAGATTTGTCCGGTGGCGAGTAATCGAACGTCTGCGTGCTGCCGGATCGTGCCGTGCTGCCGGATAGTGCTGCCGGATCGTGCCACCCACCTTGACTGATGCATTCCCGTTTTTCATGTACCTTGGACCTCCAGGTCCGAGATCCAGCCAACCAGCGTCCCACAACCGAGAGACAATTGCAGTACAGTAGTTTTTGTTTCGACGGAATTTCACGGCCACACGACGGAGATGAATGACCATCCTACATGCAGAGCCGCTCAATGTCGCCCGGACTGTGACGCCTTCGCTCCGCCACCATTGAGCGTGATCGACAATGGCGACGCGGCGCCTACGAGCCGAAAAAGTATATCCGTTAGGGGGGCATGGAATTTCACTATGCGTGACGCTTGTAAATCCCTAAGGATTTGTCAGCATACTCCCGACGAGCTTGAGTTGACCGGACTCAGACCCGCCATTGGATGACTCCCGAACGACATTTCAGAGGAGATTTGACATGGTGCGTGGTGACGTTGGTTTGCTGGTGTCGCGGTTGTTTTTCTGGCTCGAGCCTCGCGCCGTCAAAATGGGAGGGGGGGGCAGTTTAGGACCTCAAATATGACCGCTGATTGCGGTTTGTTCCCTTCGCTTGATTCCGGGTCCTCTCCACGTGACCCGATGTCTGTCACCACTCTCAGGGTCAGCAGACCTCCGTCCGGCCAAGTGTGGAGAACTTTCTGGGAAGCGTGTGTTTCGCATCTGCGTGGTCAACGATCGAAGCGGCGATCGTCATGGCGAATTACCCAACGGGTTGAAATGTGTGAAGCGCGCGTCCTGCTCTCCGGAATGTCACCGATGGCGAGCATGGACATGTACGGCGTATCGAAGGATTCACTGACCGTTGCCGCATCAGGTGTCGTGGCCAACGACAGCGACATGGAATCGGACCCCTTGACGGCAGTCCTGTATTCCAGTCCCTCGCATGGAACGATTTCGCTCAGTTCCAACGGTGGATTCACTTATACGCCCGTTCTCGGATACGCTGGCAGCGACAGTTTTCAGTATCGCGCGTTCGACGGGACATCGTACAGTTCCGCGACGTCTGTAATGTTCACGGTTACAAATTCGTGGAGTACCCAGACCAATGCCGAAGATCGAGCTTCTGAAACGGCAGACAATTTCGGAGCAGTCGGTACGGTCGGTTTCACGGGCGATACACAGGCTTTCGCGTCTGTCGGCGACGGACAATTGCTGGTTTATTCATCGAACAGTGAACCCAAACCCATCATCGCGGTCGAAACCGACTTCAATGGCGGCACTCCCACATCCCTCGAAAGCGTATTGACTTTCAATGGCGTCGCTGGCTCGACGGTCTACTACAACACGACCGGGATCTCGGGAACTACCCGGTTACGATTCGCGACTCAGGTCGATGCATCAAGTTTGGCAACCGGGAAATATGCCTGGTCAATGTCACTGAAGGCGAAGTATTCCGACGGGTCAACGAGCACGCGGAGTTACTCTGGCTCCAGTTTCATTGGGAACTGGAACAACAACACGGAAGGAGATTCCTGGAATATTGCCGACATGGAACGTCTGGTTTCCGTCTCCGGGGGAATGCTGTGGACGCGTGGCGACGGTGTAACGGCGTACTTTGCCGGATCCGGAACGTACACAAGTCCCGCGGGACCATACGCGTTTTCAACCCTCGTCCAAAACACAGGGCCAACGTACACACTCACGGATCAGTATGGAAATAAGGCGAATTTCTCGGCAACTGGTAATCTGACCTCAAGGGTTGATACAAACAGCAATACTACAACGTACACCTACATCGATGCTGACAGCGATAGCCAGACGGACGACCTTTCGACAGTGACCGATCCGTGGGGCCGCGTGACCACATTGGCCTATTCGGGCGGCCTGCTGGTCTCCGTCACCGATCATGCCGCGCGTGTGACTACGATTGCCCACGACGGCCAGGGACGGATAACGTCCGTGACGAGTCCTGATCCGGACGGCGCCGGACCATTGACCAGCCCGGTGACAACTTACGGATATTCGGGAACAACTCGCAAATTGACAACCATCGCGGATCCGTTGAGTCATGTGGCGACAATCGCTTACGACTATGTGGGCCTCTTCGATCAGATCACGGCGGCGGATGGCGGCGTCCAGAAGCTTGATCCGTATCAGTCGCGTGGGATCCCGGCGAGCGGGACAGGAACGGTGGGAACCCCGGCGACGCCATATCTGCCAAACTCCGGCAGCAACCTGTATGCGGTGTACACGGATCAACTGAACCAGGTATCAAAGACTGTCTACAACCAGTTGGGTCAGGTCACGACCTTCATCGATCCGCTGTCCAGCACCACAGTATCGACTCGGAACAGCAACGGACTGGTCACGCAGATGACTCTGCCGGATCCGGATGGAGGCGGCACAAAAGTCTCACCCGTCTGGAATTATCAATACGACACCAAAGGGAATCTCACACAGCTGGCCTTCGGCAGTGACATCCAGACGTGGGTCTACAACACTCTCAGTCGACCCACAAGCCATACGGATGAACTCAGCCGCAGCGAATCGTGGACCTGGGACACATACGGCAATCAGCTCACGCACACAGACAAGCTCGGAAAGGTGACCACGAACGCGAACAATTCGCGTGGTCAGGTGACGAGCATCACGCAACCCGATCCGGACGGAGCGGGAGCACTGACAAGTCCCGTCACTACGCTGGCTTATGATACGCTGGGACGCGTCGTGACGCTCACGAACCCCGACAGTTCAACACAGACATTCACCTACAGCACCGCCGATCAGATGCTCACGTCGACCGATGAACTGGGTCGAGTCACCACCAACACCTATGATAATCTCGATCGTCTGAAGACCGTCACGCAGCCGGATCCCGATGGAGCGGGGTCCCTCACAAGTCCCGTCACAACGGCCGTCTACAACGCCGGGAGTCTTGTCACTTCGGTGACAGATGCAAAAGGATACGTCACCTCGTACACATACGACAGTATGAACCGGCTGACGCAAACGACTCTGCCGGATCCGGATGGCGCAGGCTCGCTGACTTCACCCGTGTGGCAAACGGCCTGGAATGTCGCCGGGCTGATGACGAGTATAACGGATCCGGTCGGCGCAGTCACCGCGTATGGCTACGACAATGCACAACGGAACACAACAGTCACCGGTGCCGATCCGGACGGGGCCGGTCCTCTGACCAGTCCAGTAACGACATATGCTTACGATCCGCTCGGACGTACGATCAGCGTGACGGACGCCTTGAGCCGAGTGACAACACTGGAATACGATATTCGCAGTCGGTTGACCAAGCAGACACAGCCAGCCGGATTCATGAGTTTTGGACCTGTCACCCAGTGGGCCTACAACGCTGCCAGCGAAATGACGTCCGTCACCAATCCGATGGGATATGTGACGAGTTATGCGTACGACGCGATGAGTCGTGTGACGCAAGTCACTCAGCCGGACCCGGACGGCGCGGGAGCACAAACAAGTCCGGTCTTCGGAATGACATACGACGCCCTCGGACGAAATATCACTCAAACCGATCCCATGGGGAATGTCACGTCACTGGAATATGACAGCCGTTCACGGCTGAAAAAGCAGACGGCTCCCGACCCAGATGGAGCGGGAGCGCTCACAAGTCCTGTCACGCAGTGGGCGTATGACACCGCCAGCCAGATGACCTTGATGACCAATGCGCTCGGATACGTCACGGCCATGACCTATGACAAACTTGGGCGAGTCACGCAGGTCACACAGCCGGATCCGGACGGAGCCGGAGCACTGACATCGCCGGTAGTGAATTCCACATATGACGCAAACAACAATCTGCTGACCGTCACCGACCCGCTGGGCAACGTCACGACGTATGCTTACGACAACCTCAATCGCCTTAAGACTTTGACGCAGGCCGATCCGGACGGCGCAGGTTCACTCACGTCTCCTGTAACGACATGGAACTACGACGCAGCCAATCAGGTGACGAGCACCGTCGATCCGCTGAACCGGACCACGAATTACGTGTTCGACAAACTCGGTCGGCAAATCCAGACCACGCTGCCCGATCCGGATGGAGCCGGTTCGCTCACTAGCCCGGTGTTCAACGTGGCTTACAACAAGGTTAACCACGTGACGAGTACCACCGATCCGCTCGGGAATGTGACGGCGTACGCATATGACAACCTGGATCGCGTCACCACTGTCACTCAGCCCGATCCCGATGGAGCTGGCGCGCTGGTGGCTGCGACGCAGTCAAATCAGTACGACCTCCTTGGCCGTGTGACATCGCACAAATCGTCGCTGGCAAATCCGGACGACAATACAACGACCTATTCGTATGACAACGTAAACAGATTAATCCAGCTGACACAGCCCGACCCCGATGGAGCCGGGTCACAGACGGCTCCGGTCTCCAGCTACACATATAATGCCAATGGCAACCGCGTCACGGAAACCAATCCGTTGGGCAAAGTGACGACATGGACGTTCGACAACCTGAACCGCCTGACGCAAACAACTCAGCCCGATCCGGACGGAGCAGGAGCATTGACGTCGCCGATCACTAAACTTGTTTACGACGCCCTCAGCCGCCGGACGACGCTCACAGATCCGGAAAACATTGTCACCACCTGGGCCTTTGACGGCCTGAATCGCACGACGAGTGAAACCAACAGTCTTGGCAAAGCTGATTCGTACGTTTACAACGCCGCCAACGACATGACCAGCCACACCGACCGCAACGGACGCGTCACAAATTATGTCTATGATAACCTGCATCGTCGCACGCAGGAAAAATGGATGTCCGGTAGCACGGTGCTGAACACATTTGCGTACACCTTCGACGCCGCAAGTCAGTTGACGAGTGCCTCGGCCACCGGAACGCAGATGACCTACACGCGTGACAATGTGGGTCGCGTGCTGACGGCGAGAAATTCCGGCACAACAAATATCCCAACCACAGTCCAGACCAACGTGTACACCGCCAACCGCCGTCGCACACAGCAGACCGCGACGGTGGCCAGCGTCGCCGACTACAAAAACACGTGGACTTGGGACAATGCCAATCGCCAGACTCAGGTGAAACAGGAAAGTCAGACAGGCGGAATCAGCGTCGCGGAGAAGCGGGTGGACTTCACGTACAACACGGGAGGCATGTTCACCGGCGTCAAGCGGTACAACGATCTGGCAGGAACCCAGATTGTCGCCAACTCGACCTACACCTATGACCTGCTCGCGCGTTTTACGGCACTGGATCACAAGAATGCGGCAGGAACCAGTCTGGCCAATTACACATGGACGTTTGACACCGACGGACGCATCACGAATTTCACAAACACCGACGGATATTCGAACTACACGTATGATGCCAATGATCAGGTCACGGTAGTCGATCATTCGTACCAGACCGACGAAACGTACACGTACGACGCCAATGGAAATCGGACGAATACCGGATACACGACCAGCACAAACAACCGGGTGACGAGCGACGGGACGTACAATTACACGTACGACGACGAAGGCAATCGGATTTCGCAAACCAAGATATCCGACAGCACGAAGGTCGAGTACACTTGGGACCATCGGAATCGCCTGACAGACGTGGTTTTCAAGAATGCGAGCGGGACTGTGACCAAGCAGGTGCAGTACAAATACGATGTGTTTGACCGTCGCATCGGCAAAAAGATCGATGCGACCGGTGACGGCACGTATGAATCCGCCACATACTGGGTCTACGACGACGCCGGGAAACGCGATCCCAACACGGGGACAGCCCTGGACGACATCGTCCTTGAGTTCAACGACGCCGACGGGGACGGATCAGGTCTTGCGACATTGAGCATGCGGTATCTGCATGGACCCGGCGTCGATCAAGTCCTCGCCAGCGAAGCGACATCCGGCAACGTCGTCACGTGGGCACTCGCCGATCATCAGGGCACCGTTCGTGACATGGTCCGCTACGCCAGCGGGACGACGACGATTGTGAACCACCGCAAGTTTGATGCCTTCGGGACCGTCACATCGGAATCCGACGCCACTGTGAAATTCCTCTACAGCTACACCGGCCGCGAGTGGGACGGTGACGCAGGGCTGTATTACTACCGCGCCCGCTGGTACGACGCAAAGATCGGTCGGTTTATCCTTGAAGATCCGACGGGATTTGCCGCTGGAGATACGAATGTCAGTCGTTATGTCGGCAACAGCTCAATAAATGGCACAGACCCAACCGGCCTTGACCGTGGGCTCACTGCGAACGAAAGGCAGGCTCTGGAGTACATTTACAGAGCCGCGATGGAAGGATTTGCAAGAGACGAAGAGTTGCGGATAATGCTTGCGGAAACCCTCGCCGAAGTGAGACTAATCGACTACGAGGAAACTTACAATCCGATTGCGTTGATCGCGCTTTACCGCTGGCGGCGGGGGCATGCACACAGGAGAATATCAGTACTACAGAAATGTACCAACGCCGGATGATATCCACCGGCTCGCGGCTATTGGGCATGAAACGATGCATTCCTTCAACGAAGAATTGACCGCAGATGGAACATTTATTTTCGATATTGTGTATTTGGCTGACAGCATTTGCACAGGACTTTCTGAGGGCGATGCGTACGCGAAGACACTCGCCGAGACCTACGCCTATGCCATGGGTGCAACGATCAACGAAATGCTGGATGACGCTGTTTTCAGAAACGCGGTTCAAACCGGAACGACTGGACAACTCCCTGAGGAATACCAGAGGAGAATTGCAATTCAAATGAATGCCGCTATGACGACGCGTCTACTACCTGAACCTACGCCGCCAGAACCTCTTAACACTTCGACTCCGCCGTTAATAACAGGCGGGCCTTTCTAGTATTTCCATTGAGTCGCAACGCGGGAATCATTCAGTCCTATTGTGTTTCATTTTGTAATTTTGGGGATCTATGATCCGCACCTCCAACGAGAGGGAACCAAGCGTGTATACTCATCCCATTCGGTCCCATTCACGATTCTACTGTAGGATTCCCATGTAAAGGAAAGTGACCATGTTGTATGCGAGTAGCAAGCGGTTCACAACCTGTATGAAGTGGCCGACTCATGATCATCAGAGAGGTCGCCCCGCATTCAGAGTGAGAAGCGACAACATCGGAGCATTTTTCATGACGAACTTTCATCGCGGCGTGCGGCCTAAGATTCCGGATGACAACAAATCACCGTGTTTCGTGCAGTTCTTTATGGTGATTATGCTTATCGCGGTTTCTGGATGTTTTGGTGACGGTGTATTTGAAATTTCCGGAACTGTGCGTGACCAAGATGGAGCGCCGATTGAAGCTGCCGAAATCGTGTTCCTTGACACGACTGGTGGCTTCAAGAGCCGCTCGGTTCATTCGGAGGCTGATGGAAGTTTTTTTTTTGAAGAAGTGTGTTCCCCGAATCCCAGAGGTACGAGGCTTGTCTCGATTACATGCAAAGAGCAAGGATTTGTGCCGTTGGCTTTGTCCAAGGAATTGAACGATGTCACGAAGGACTACAAAATTGTTCTCAATCGACTTCCGTCTACAACGGACAAATAGTCGGGGTCGGGGATGAAAGCTGCACTTTCTGACATCAGGTTAAGTCAGTTAACAAGTTGAGTCAGAGCTTGAAACAGTTGCTGGAATTTTCGAGCAGCACGCAGGGGCCGAGGCAATCCAGAAAAGGGGGGCTACGACGGGGAGGGGGCTACGACGGGGACACAGCTTTAGTTGACTGAAGGGGGCTACGACGGGGACACAGCTTTAGTTGACTGAATGTGACGTTTTGGTAGGATTCGCGTTCAAGTAATGGTGGATTGCGGGAATGCGGCACTGACAGGGCGTTGAAAAATGCCAAGATTGGCACGGGTTGAGGTGTTTGCGGCGGATGAGATTGCGGTGGTGCATGTGATGGCTCGGACGGTGCGGCGGTGTTTTTTGCTGGGGGAGGACGCAGTTACGGGGAAGAATTATGACCATCGCAAGTTGTGGATTGACGACCAGCTCGTGCATCAGGCGCGGCACTTCGGGATTGATTTGCTGTGTCAGGCGATCCTGTCGAATCACATTCATCTGGTGCTGAGATCGCGACCGGACGTGGTGGCCGAGTGGGTTGATTCTGAGGTGGCTCGGCGATGGCTGATGCTGTGCCCCGTACGGCGTGACGAAAATCGGAAGCCGATGGAGCCGACAGAATTCGAACTCAACCACATCCGTGATGACAAAGAAAAAGTCGCCGCTATTCGCCATCGACTGAGCGATATTTCATGGTGGATGCGGCTCTTGAGTCAAAACATTGCCCAACGTGCGAATAAAGAAGATCAAGAAGTCGGAAAATTCTGGCAGGCGCGCTATCGGGCGGTTCGGCTGCTGGATGAAACGGCGATTCTGGCGTGTGCGGCGTACGTGGATCTGAATCCGATTCGCGTGGGGGGTTGCTGGGGACACAGGTTGATGCTTGCCACAACGTGGCGTTTTGATAGGATTCTCGATTGAGCGAGTGTGGATTTGTGTGATTTAGGCACTGACGGGAGCATTGAAAATGGCTCGATTGGCGAGAGTTGAGGTGTTTGCGGCGGATGAGATTGCGGTAGTGCATGTGATGGCTCGGACGGTGCGCCGGTGTTTTTTGCTGGGGGAGGACACGGTTACAGGGAAGAATTACGACCATCGCAAGCTGTGGATTGACGACCAGCTTGTGCATCAGGCTCGGCACTTCGGCATCGATTTGCTGTGTCAGGCGATCCTTTCGAATCACATTCACCTGGTCTTGAGATCTCGGCCGGATGTGGTGGCCGAATGGGATGATTCTGAAGTGGCTCGGCGATGGCTGATGCTGTGCCCTGTGCGGCGTGACAAAAATCGGCAACCGATGGAGCCGACCGAATTCGAACTTAACCACATTCGCCATGACAAAGAAAAAGTAGCCGCCGTTCGCAATCGGCTGAGCGATATTTCGTGGTGGATGCGGCTGCTGAGTCAGAACATTGCTCAACGTGCCAATAAGGAAGATCAGGAAGTTGGAAAATTCTGGCAGGCGCGATATCGGGCGGTTCGGCTGCTGGATGAAACGGCGATTCTGGCGTGTGCAGCGTATGTGGATCTGAATCCGATTCGCGCGGCGTTGGCGGAGACGATCGAGGACAGTGATTTTACTTCGGCTCAGAAACGCGCGAACGAACTGCGGGTGCAGTGTTCAGTTGGCAGTGTTCAGTGTTCAGAGAAGGCGGGTGATGACGCCAGGGAATCGCAGAACCCGCGGCTAACGCCATGCGGCTCACATTCGGCGCGTCATCTGTCTCCGGTCGATCTGAGCGGACGCGACGTCAAGATGGGAGTCAGCGAAACGGGGCCCTGCCGTCATACTCAGGGCCAGCGTTGCAGCGACAAAGGATTTCTGCCGATGTCGCTTGCCGATTATCTGAGTCTGCTGGACTGGACGGCTCGGCAGGTTCGAAGTGACAAGCAGGGATCGACGCCACAGCACCTGGCCCCGATTTTCGATCGACTTGGTGTGTCATCGGAAGTCTGGTGCCACCTTGTGAAGGACTTTGGAAAGCTGTTCAGCATCGTGGCTGGCCATCCGAATCAGATCGATGGCCATCGCTCGAAATCGAACACGCACCGCTATCGAGCCCGCCGCGCGGCCCGCGAATTGCTGAGTTCTGTTTAGGCCTGTTTGGGACCAGTGAGCAGCGACTTTTGCTGACGTGAGTCTCGCCGTCGAAAGTGCATCAATCACCACAGAAGCTTCACGCTGCGCAGTTCTTCCCTGGCCCATCCCAATGTGTGGGGTTCGGGGCCGTTTTCCTGGATAGGCCGTTGCAATCCCGGCAGACTTTTCGCTCACCACGGATGACCCGATCCGGAAAACCGCACGGACGGCTTCTGAAAATCTGACGATAGATCACTCTGCCGCAAAATCCCCTTTCGATGAACTTGTAACACTGCTTCGATAGAAGTTCGCTTGATTCAAAAGACAAATTCGTGTGTCCCCGTGATTTCCGGCAGGTTGCGATGCGTTTGCCGTCTTTGGAGTTATTCGATGAAGAGTGTTCCCGTCACGGGGTTCGGGGGCCGTGTTTTCATGACGGTTGCTCTGTTTGCGGTGTGTGGTTGCCAGTCGCAGCAGAAAACGGAACCGGAATCAGACCCCGTCGCAAAGATCAGCATGCATGACCGCTTGCGCCTGACTTTGGCCGACGCAGATGCTGTGGGCATCCATCTGTTCGACCTGAAGCAAATGCGTACAGATCTGATGATACTGAAAGATACCGAACCCGAACTTGCCGATGCACTGCTGTCGGACTTGGATCGCGTCGAGGCTTTGCCCAAAAAAGACGTCCAGTCGCGCGCGTCAATCGGCAAAGAAATGTACGCACGCATCAGGAAGGACCGGTGATAACTTCAAGGAATCGACACCTTTGTCAAAGTCGCGTGTCCCTTGCGTAAACCGTGCGAGTTGGGCAGTCGCGACAACTGGTGGATCGAGTTCCTGCCAATCGGCAATGATACCAAGTGACCTTTTGCATCGCCAAAGAAGTTGCCTCGTGGGCTTCAGGTGGTAGGTTCATATCAAGTTGACATTGGTGTCAGTACAAGACGAGTCCTCTAACTCAGGGAGTTCAGATATGTTGAAGAAGTTGATGTTGAGTGTCGTTGCATGTTCCATGTTGTTTGTGTTCAGCAGCAATGACGCCAGTGCTCGCGTTAAAGATTGCTGCTGTCCGTGCCATGTCGTCAAAGTACACAAAGTACGCTGCCCGAAACCCAAATGCGTCAGGCCTCATCATCATGGCTGCTGTTCGGTTCCTGTGGCCTCATGTGCTTCCACATGCAGCCACGCTGTTGATGTGCAGCACCTTGCACCAGTCGTAGATCACGGTCCGATGCCGCCAACTGACGCACCTGTTGAGGCAGCACCTGCTCCAGCTCCAACTCCAGCCCCTGCGGAAGCAGCCCCATCGCCATCAGCTGCCGATGCCGTGAAATAGTCACCAAGTGCCATTCGATGAACTCGCGAAGCTCGATCGGTTTTCCGGTCGAGCTTTTTTTTTGCCCAGTGACGCCGAGAAATCCCGTCGCCCTGTCAGAGACGGCAGCATTCTGAATTTGACTCCGATGTTTCTGACGCGCGGTGTAATGGTGGATGTTCAGCTTCGGTTTTGCGACATTCCACGAGCATAATGCTACTTCGACTGTCCGAGATTCGCTTGTAGTCCCGGCTTTAAGCTTGAAATTCGGGTGATACGGGACTGCCAGCATCTTTGCGGCCTGATCCAGCGAAGCGACTAATGGCGCGTAGAGTCATGTCATGATCGCAGGCGATTTGGCAACTCAGCCGCACCCCAGTGACACCTTTGGCTTCCAGACAGGCTTTTTCGGCAGGTCGCATTTCCGGAGGCTCGCCCTCAATGAATTCGACGCGGCATGTCGTACAGCGCGCGTTGCCACCGCAAGCGTGCAATTGATCGATCCCGGCTTCTTCGCAGAGTGCCAGCACTAGCCGCTTTCCTGCAGGAACTTCAAATTCGCCTTCGCCTTCAACAATGAGTTTGGGCATGAGTGGCTTTCAACGTAAAAAGGTAAACAGTTAAGATAAACTGGTGCATAATGCCGACAAGGACGCGCATTCTAGTTTGCGATGGAGGACTTCGACAAGTTCCCCGGACACGCAACATTTATAAACGGCATGCGCAGAGATCAGATCGACGAGGCCTTCGAAATGAACCTCAGTTTTCCGGTCGAGCTTTTATCGTTGGCAGCCGCTAAGGAATCCAGGGATTCCATGAGGCGTAGTACATGGCTTGCGGCACACTGGCCTGAAGGATCTGGTCGGACAGAGACTTTGGCGGCGATGTTTCGGATCCGAGTACCAGGTCGATCAGGCCTGGAGTGGAACGGTATTCAAAGGCATCGTACGAACTCAGCTGCAGTGAGCGGGCCATATCTTCAACAGCGTCTTCCACATAACCAATCTGGTCGACCATGTGCTTCTCGATCGCCTGATTGGCGGTGTAGATTTGTCCGGTGGCAAGTTCTCGTACCGCGACATCGTCCAGTTCCGTTCGATTCTCAGCAATCACCGAAACAAAACGGCTGAACGCATCTTCCATAATGGCTGCCCAGACCGTTTTCTCCTGATCCGTCATGTCTCGAAATGGATTAAGCGAATCCTTGAGCGGGCCGGTGACGAGTGGTTCGGATTTTACGCCGATCTTCTGCACTAAGTCCGTGGCGTTGTAACGCGGGATGATGACGCCGATCGATCCGGTCCAGGTGGTGGGTTCCACATAGATGCGGCCCTTTTCTCCGATTCCCATGGCGATGTAGTAACCGCCCGAAGCAGCAATGCGTTTCATGGCGACGTTGACGGGTTTGGCTTTGGCCAGTTTTTGAATCTCTCGGTATAACTGATGACTGTCGGCAACAAAGCCGCCTGGGCTGTCGATCACAAGCAGTACGCCACGGACGGATTCATCGTCCTGCGCCTGCTTCAGTTCTCGCAGCCAGCGACTGGTAAACGGAGGGCTGATCGTGCCTTCAAAATTGATCACTGCAATGCGATCGCGGGCTCCCTCAGTGCCCAGCAAATGCTGCTCAGGAATCCCCGGTCGCCGATACGCAAGCGGTTGCCAGATGTACCAGATGTTGAGCAGCAGCGACACAACCAGCAGCCCGATGAAGAAACGCCGGGACCAGGGCGAACAGCGAGCGCGAATCGTGGCACCTTCACAGTGGATGACGACATGGCGCGCGTCAGTGTCTGGTGCATCGCTGGAAGGAGATCGGGGCGGAGTTGGCATGATGAGTTTTATAGTCAGGACGCTGGAATGTGGATTCAGAAGCCGAACGCCTAGATTTTAGACACGACCCGGACCGTCTCCAAAGTGTCGAAACGGCGGAAAAACCGGCATTATCGAAAAACCTTGCGCAATCGTTAAAGATTGCCATGCAAAAACTCCGATTGAACAGATACGTCGCTTCGTGCAGGCATCCATGCCGACTCTTCATTTCATCGGATTGACCGCAATGTTTCACCGTGCCATCGGCCTGAGTTCTGTTTTGCTGGTATGTCTCATCGGCTGTCATCATGGACACCGCCACGGCCACCACCATGGACACCGGCACGGACACGCGGGCGGCCAATGCATCGATGAAGCCTGTTCATGCACAGCTCCGCTGTATCCCGGCGATCAGAACTGCCACGGCAACTGCCGAAAGCATAATCGTCAAAGGCCTATGCGGCGAATGGGGATGGCGTTTCGTCGTTCATCACCAGACTGGATGTCCGGTCCACACTCAAGTGGATGCGGATGCGAATCATGCGGCAGCCAGCCAATGATGTGGGAACAGGATGCCTGCGGTCAGCCAGTGTGCGTTGTTCAACAGTCGTGCGGCTGCGATGCATGTGCATTTTCGATGACTGATGGCGGCTGCTCTGCATGTGGCTCGCCCGCAGGTGGTAACTTCTACTCGGATCCAAATCAGGGCTCAACAGGCTGCGGCTGCGGAAAACAGCATTCCGTAACCGGATCAATGGATATGCCAGAGGGATATGGGCCGTACGAATACTCCGGTGCAGCCCCCATGATGGGTATTCCGGCAAACGATCAGAGTCACACAGTTCCTCGTGCATTTCCCCCAGCTCATCCGTCTGAGGCTCCGGCAACGCCGGATTCCTTAAACGACAATGTGGCGAAGCCACTCCCGATACCTCCGGCAGGCGAAGGAGCGGCACCGATGCCTCAGGACTTGACACCAGTGGATCCTCCGATGGAATTTCCGAAAAACGCGCCGGGAGGATTTGATCCGCTGCAGGAAGAAGGAGCTCCGGCCGCCGAACAAGTCCTGGATCCTGTCAGCTTTGAAGTGCCACGACTGCCACCAATTCCAGAGCGAGCGCACTCGTCAAACAAGCGAGGATCTCAGCAGGTACAGCAGATCCCGACAGATTCACAGCAATTCCAAAGGTAGCGAATTGAAGCCGTGAATTTAGAATGACCATCCAAATGCTGCCTATCCGGTATCATCGTCTCTGTTGGCACAGTCGTGTTTATTCTGCCTCAACTGCCAGGCAGAGCCCTCCTTTGGGAGAATATTCCGGACGGTGATTCTGAGCAACGACGATAAGACCTTCCAGAACTCGCAAGTCTGCGCCTTCAGGAAAACTCGTCAATGAACGCCCGTGTCTTTTTGCTCGCACTGGTCACCGCGACCTTTATGGCCATCTGGGATGCTGATCGTCCGTCGTCGGTCGCAGCAGACCAGTCGCCGGCACCTCAGGACAATACGGCCGCATCGGATTCCGCATCGGCAACTGTGACCAGCGATGCCTTGATTCCGCTGCCGAAGAACCTTCAGCCGGGAACATGGCAGGCGATCAGTCGCGAGGGCGACACGTTCCGCATCACCATAGAACGCAACAGCCTTCTGTCAGATTCGACGTCCACAGACGCACTGCCGTCTGCAGGTCTGGAAAAAAGCGTCTGCGTCATCACTGCGCCCGATGGTCTTCGCTGGTGCTTTATCAAAGAGCATCCGAAAACCGCTCAGCAGGCGGTTGCCGTTCAAAACTAAACACACCCCACAGGTCGATTAAGTCCTGTAGTGAAATTAGGAGGATTGACGTAGATTTCGCTCTCGCCGGAATCTAGGACAGCACCCGGCATCACGCTGGCTTGCTTGCTTGAGTTGAAAGCCCCACAATTCACGTTCCGTTACGATCTTGTGAATCGTGTCTTCTGACTCATCAATGGGAGCTATTCTGATGTCGAGTATCGGGCGATGGTGCATGATTGTCATGGCTGTGATTGGGACAGCCTCGGCACAGGCGGAGGATTTCTTTTTCAGAGACGGTGATGTCGTCGTCATGATTGGCGACAGTATTACTGAGCAGCATCTCTATTCCAATTACGTCGAAATGTGGACAGTGACACGGTTCCCGAACTGGAAACTGACGTTTCGAAACGTCGGCATCGGCGGTGACCGTTCTGTCGGCGGCAACGTGCGGTTTACTCGCGACGTGCTGCTGCACAAGCCCACAGCCATGACAGTGGATTTCGGAATGAACGATGGCGGCTACGGTGGATTCAGCGAGACCGTATTCAAGCCGTATATGGATGGCTTGCAGGGAATGGCCGATCAGGCAAAAGCCGCCAGCATTCGCGTCGTTTGGGCGACTCCGCAACCGCTGGACACCGGCGATCAGGGACCTACGGCGCTGACCGGATACAATCAGACGCTTGAAAAATTCTCGGACGGCGTGAAGGTGATTGCTGAGAAGAACGGTGGATTATTTGTTGATCAGTTTCATCCGTACCTTGCAGCATTGGACGGGGCCCGCGGAAAAAGTCCAAAATATGAACGCATTACGGGCGGCGACGCCGTTCATCCCGGTCCACCCGGTCAGGCACTGATGGCCGCTTCGATTTTGAAGGGTCTGCACTTTCCGTCACTTGTGTCGTCTGCAGAAATCGAAGCGGCTGGCAGCAAGGTTGTGGCCGCTAAAAACTGTGCGATCGAGAATGTCTCGGTGAAGGACGGCGGGATCAGCTTCTCGCGACTTGATGCGGCACTGCCGTTTTTCCCGGCAGAGGGCATGAATATCCTGCCACACGCTCCGATCCTGGAAGAACTCAACGACTATCATCTGCAAATCACTGGACTTGCGGCAGGGGCCTACGAGGTTCGAATAGGCGGGACGAAAGTCGCTCAAGTGACGGCAGAGCAACTTGCGGCAGGAACAAATCTTGCCGCCGCAGCATTGACGGCCGGTCCGATCGCAGATCAGGTTAAAACCGTGCGCGACGCGATTCAGAAAAAGAATCAGTTCCACCACGACGCGATCTTCCGCGGCATCGTCTTGTCCAATGTACCTGGCTGGGTTTACAGCGCCGTGCCGCGTGAGAAGCTGGAAGAAGCGAAACAGACTGCTATCACCGAACAGCTTGCTAAATTACCTGCAATGGACGCCGAAGTGACTCAGGCACTGGCGATGAAAGCAAACGTGTTTGAGATCGTGCCGGTCAAATAATCGCCGCGATTAAATTTCACATGCGTCTGGTCCGCATGGTCATCAGGAATTCATGAATCACTTACGACTGTTTACTGAACGCCGCGCTGGTGTCCAGCGTGTAATCTTCGCGAAAAGCCTTGTCGAAGTCGTAGATACCGAAGAAGTCGGCAAGGTGATCGTGAGGAGTCCGGCGCATTTCACCGGATTCGATCATTTCGAAGACAATGTGACCGAAGTCGTCGGTCGATGTCACCCCCCAGTTTTTGAAGACGGCGATACTGAGCATTCCAAAATGCTGCAATGCCAGTTTTCGCAGTCCGTCCAGTAGCTCCGGCCCGCTGATGTGGCCGGAAATTTCCGACCTGCGATCGCGGCCCAACTGTTCCTGTGTAAACTTCAACGCGGAATAGACAAATTTGAATGCGTTGGGATGGTAGGAACTTGCCCGGGTATGGCTGGCGGTTGAGCCCATTCGAAACGTCCTGAGAGGCGAGGTTGCCGAAAATCATCGTTTCTTAACAGTATGTGGCGATTCTAAATCATTTGCCTCGCGGTTAAAAGAGCCTCTTACAAATTTTCGTCACCCTCGGCATCATCTGACTGTCGAGTTACTCCGCCTCGTGAGATGACGGTGACGATATCGTTTTCTGCAGTCATAACACGTCGGCCGTCCTGATAAACGACGACGAGTTTGCGGGCGAGCAGTTCCTGTGAGATGACTCGTCCCTGACCACTCTTAGTGATCACCATGGCACCAATGGGGGGCAGTTCCCGGCGATGTTGTTCGTACGTGTCGTTTTCATATCGCAGACAGCATTTCAGACGACCGCAGCGACCGGAAATCTTATTCGGATCCAAAGTCGCTTTCTGCAGTTTTGCCATTTTCATGGAGACAGCGGGCATTTCCTGCAGATGCGTGTTGCAGCACAGGGGTTTTCCACAGTCGCCGTAATCGGCCAGCAGCTTGGCTTCGTCGCGAATGCCGATCTGCCGCATTTCAATCCGCATATTGAATTCTCGCGCCATGCCTTTGACAAGCTCGCGAAAATCGATGCGGCCTTCCGACAGATAATACAGAATCAATCGCTCGCCGCCAAAAATCTGTTCGATATCAATCAGCTGCATCCTGACGAGTCGTTCAGAAATCATCGCAGCGGCCTGAGTGAAATACTGCTTTTCGCGTTCCGCAGTTTCAGACCGAGTGCGGCGATCTTCGCTGGTCGCGATGCGCAGGATACGTCCGGAATTGGAGCGAGTGTTTCCAAGGTACTCGCCCGTGCGTTCGGTCGCCGGACAAAGCACGGTCCCCCATTCGACGCCGCGTTCAGAACGCACGACGACATCTTCATTGCGTCGAAACACAGTCCCTCGGCGTGTTTCAAAATCGCCAAGGAGTCGCATTGCCCCGTATCGGACGACAAATCGCTGGGGTTGATGTTCTTGAATGGTGTCTTCCACGAATTTCCTGCCTTACGCCCCTGAAACTGCAAACTACCGCAGACTATAGTGTGCCAGCCCGGAATTCAAAAGCCATGCCGGAATGTTTCGCCTGGCTCTGTTCCGTCGGTGCCCGAAAGGCACGACAGCAATACTCGACTCAGAGAGTCAGGCTGCGGGGGAGCGTGAAGGCACTCCACGCAGTTGAATCCAAACCGTTCGTCACGTACGCTGCGGAGTTGATCATGTGTCGATCTCGATCGTGATGCGGGTTGTCCTTCAATTTCCACGTCGTATCAATTTCCACCTCGTAATGGATAGGCCGCTTTCGAATCTTTCGAACCGGCAGGTGCTTCATGATTCTGAGCGGCAGCGAAATCAGAGCTCGACTGGGTGGCGACATCGGGATTGAACCCTTCCATGAAGATCAACTCAATCCCAACAGTTACAACCTGCGGCTGCACGATGAATTACTGGTGTACGAAGAAATTGTCCTCGATATGAAACGACCGAACCGCTATCGCCGCATCACGATTCCTCCCGAAGGACTGGTCCTGGAACCCAATCAGATGTATCTGGGTCGCACCATGGAATACACGGAAACACGTAACCTGGTGCCGATGCTCGAAGGTCGATCGTCGATTGGTCGCCTGGGAATGTTTGTGCATATCACGGCAGGTTTCGGCGATGTCGGTTTCTGCGGATTCTGGACACTGGAAATGCTGGCCGTGCAGCCCGTTCGGATTTATGCCGGAGTGCAGGTCTGCCAGATTTTCTACCACACTGTGGAAGGCGCGATCACAGAGTATGCCACGGGCAAGTACCAGCGTAACTCGGATATTCAGCCCAGCCTGCTGTATCGCGAATTGTCAGCCCGGGACGAACGCCAGCGTACGCTGGATTTCGAAAACAATGCTAAGCCATAACACGAAACGCAGCGCCGATCGACGATGAACTTCCCTTCCACTCTTGACCTGATTCATCAGCTGAACTCCGGTGTACTCACGGCACGGCAACTCACGCAGACGTGCCTGGATCGCATCGCAGCGTTCAACGGCGAACTGACCGCGTTTGTTTTTGTCGATGCCGAGGGTGCGTTCGCACAGGCAGACGACATTGATCGGCGACGAAAGGCGGGAAAGCCCATCGGGCGTCTGGCGGGTCTGCCGATCGGCATCAAGGATAACATCTGCCAGAAGGAGATTCCGACCACATGCGGCAGTCGGATGTTAAAGGACTTTCGGCCTCCCTACGACGCGCACGTCGTTGAACGGCTGCGTGCGGAAGATGCCGTGATTCTCGGGAAGCTGAATCCGGATGAATTCGCGATGGGGTCATCGACCGAAACGTCTGTCTTCGGACCGACGCGGAATCCCTGGGATCACAATCGTTCCGCCGGCGGGTCCAGCGGCGGATCAGCGGTTGCGGTTGCTGCAGGCATGGTCCCGCTCGCGCTGGGGTCGGACACCGGTGGCTCGATCAGGCAACCCGCCAGTTACTGCGGCGTGGTCGGCATGAAGCCAACGTATGGCCGAGTCTCAAGGTACGGTTTGATCGCGTACGCCAGTTCACTGGATCAGATTGGTCCGCTGGCCCGCGACGTCTACGGCGCCTCACTGTTGCTGGAATGTATCGCGGGGCATGATCGACGCGACTCGACTTCGCTGGATGTCGTAACACCTGCATGGACGACGACACTTGATCAGCCACTGAAAGGTCTGCGGATCGGAATCGCAGATGAGCATTTTGCGGAAGGACTTGAAGCTGACGTTGAACAGCGAGTGCGGGAAGCCGTACGAGTCCTCGAATCCGCAGGTGCCACAGTCCATTCGGTTTCGCTGCCGCACTCCAGGTACGCCGTAGCGACGTATTATCTGATCGCCTGCAGCGAGGCATCGAGCAATCTGGCGCGGTTCGACGGAATCCACTACGGACATCGCGCGGATAAGTTTGACGATCTGGTGGATTTGTATTGTCAAAGCCGTGGTGAAGGTTTTGGTGCGGAAGTCAAGCGCCGCATCATGCTGGGGACATATGCGTTGTCCGCGGGCTACTATGATGCGTACTATCTGAAGGCATTGAAAGTTCGTCGCCGTATTGCTGACGACTTCGCGGCTGCATTTAAGACGGTCGATGTGATCGCGGGCCCGGTCGCGCCGACGCCCGCATTTCGCCTTGGAGAAAAACTTAACGATCCGCTGGCAATGTACCTGGGCGATATTTACACGATCAGCACCAATCTGGCGGGACTGCCGGGAATCTCGGTACCCTGCGGACTGACAGCGAACAAGCTGCCCGTCGGTCTGCAGTTACAGGCCCCGGCGCTCAACGATGGTCGCCTTCTGCAGGTTGCTAATCAATTTCAGCAACTGACGGCATGGCATCTGGAAACGCCGGAAACAACATAGTTGGCAGATCTCGATTCGAATCCGGAGAATTCCTGTGAGTGCTGAATTGAAATCCTGGTCGGGCGCGGGGCGGTTGCTGCTTCTGATAATCCTCCTCAGCCACGAGACAACGTGCGACGCCCAAACGGACCCGGGCGATGTAAGAAGCGAGAACCCCGAACAAGCTCGGCAGGCGATTGCCCGGCAGGTTCTCAAATCAGTAGTCGTTGTCCGGGCAACAAATCGCGCGGGTGATGAGTCCGGTGTCGGTGCTGGATTTGCGGTCGATCAGCCGGGACTGATCGTGACCGCCAGGCATGTGATCGGTGACGGCCGCAATTTTGTCGTGGAACTTCCTGATGGCAGTATCGCCTCGGTCGTTGAGGTCTTTGCGTCGTCCAGTCAGCTGGATCTCGCCGTCATTCGGATCGACAACACATCACTGACACCATTGACGCTTTCGGCCGAAGACATCGCTGAGAATCGCCCCCTGCTTGCCCTCGGACACCCACGCGGTAAACGCAATCAACTGGCGAGCGGTGTGTATTCCGGCATTCATGAAATTGACGGGATCGGAATGCTGGAACTGGCGATGCCTATCGAACAGGGCAACAGCGGCGGTCCGGTCCTGACGACCGACGGCCAGGTTGTCGGATTGGTCACGATGAAATCCGTGGTCCAGGACAGCGTCGGCTATGCGATGCCTGCGACGCTCATTCGACAACTGATCGATGAACCAAACCCCGTCCCCATGGCGCGCTGGAAAACTATCGGCGCGCTGGACACGCGACTTTGGACGACTTTGTTTGGGGCTGAATGGAAACAGCGTTCCGCAAGAATTGTTGTTAACGGTGCCGGCACGTCGTTTGGCGGTCGAACTCTGTGCGTGCGCCAGAGCGCGCGCCCGGAATTTCCATTTGATCTGAAAGTGGACGTGAAACTTGACGACGAACAGGGTGCCGCAGGACTCATCTTTCATGCCGACGGCGGTGATCGGCACTACGGCTTTTATCCCAGTGCGGGCAATATCCGACTCACGCGTTTCGATGGCCCCGATGTCGGTTCATGGACAATTCTGCACAACGAACCAAATGCGGCTTATCGTGTACAGGACTGGAACACGCTGATCGTGCGAATTCATGAGGATCATTTCGAGTGCTATTTGAATGGGAAAAAAGTCATCGAATCTCGCGACGATGTCCTTCCGCACGGCTCCGTCGGACTGGCCGCTTTTCGAGGCACTCCGGCCGAGTTTCGCAGATTTCAGACCGGAGCAGATCTGCTGCCAAAACCACTGCCCGCAGATGCTCAGCGAGCCATCAATGATGCCGTGGCGAACATCAGTCCGAATCATCCGTCCGGCATTGGTGCATTAACGAGTCTGTTACCATTCAGCGAGCAGGCAGAAAACGGGCTGACGGCCGAGGCTGACCGCATGGAGATGAAAGCCAGGCGTTTGCGACAACTGGCGGTTGAAATTCATGAATCCGCGATCCGCACCCAGTTGGCAAACTTACCCGGTATCGCGGACACCGGGGACGCAAACGCCCCGCCAGACACGAACAACGCTTCTCTGCTGCGAGCGGCGTTATTAATTGCACGTATGGATAATCCCGACGTGGATGTGGAAACATACATCGATCGCGTTCAGCAGATGGCCGATGAGATTCGTGATGCGTTACCGAAAGATGCCGACGAAGCCACGCGTCTGGCGGCCATGGATCAACATCTTTTCGAAGAACTGGGCATTCGCGGAAGTCGATTTGAATATGACACCCGCGCGAACAGCTACATCAACGAAGTGATTGAAGACCGTGAGGGGCTTCCGATTACGCTTTCGGTGCTCTATATGGAGATCGGTCGCCAGCTGAATCTCAATATCCAGGGCATCGGTTTGCCAGGACACTTTGTCGTGCAGTTCACGCCGGTCGCCTCACCGACGGATTCGCAGATGATCGATCCGTTCGAACAGGGCAAACGACTTTCGGAAGACGAGATTGTCACTCGACTTTCAGAAGCAGGCGTTCCAGATCTGCCGCAGTTCCGAGTCCCACAGACGTCATTGCAGATCTGCGAACGCATGATTGGCAATCTGCTGGGTCTGGCAGAAAGGGAAAAAGATGACGCGGCTGTCCTGCGATATCTGGAGACCCTGGTGACGCTGGTACCGACGCGTCCCGAATACCGGGCACAGCGGCTGGCAATGCGGGCTCGTACCGGCCGTCTGACAAACGCCATTGATGACGCAGACTGGTTTCTGGAGAATCAACCGGACGGTATCGACCTGGAACGCCTTCGCGATCTGCGGACGACTCTGGAATCAGAACTGGCGAGTCAACAGGCAGAAGATGCTGGTGCTGACTGACACGCAGGATCGGATTGATGGGACCGAGAACCGACTGACGTGACAGCGGCAGATGGCAAACCGGGCAATTTGAGATGACGCTGCCTGACGATCCGGATAATCCGTGTGTACCAGCGGCCGATTCGCTGGATCAACTTTGCGGGATGTGACGATTCTTCGAAAAGCATGAATTGTGCGATGTGGTGCTCGTTGGGAGCAATGTGTCGCTCGAACTGTTGTTCAAAGATTCTGTTAGCATCCATGAATCACATGACTGAACACTCTGAACCACCAACGAATTTCGCTCGGACGAGCGATATTTCACATTGCTGCGTGGATTCATGCAGAACCGCAGGAACACTCTGCATTTTGAGTAGTGCGGCGCTGGTCACGGCCTGCCTGACGCTCAATGTATTGCCGGAATCCATTGTCCAGGCCGCTCAACTGGGTGCCGATCCGACTGACAGTTCGGGACTGATCATTGTGCCGCGAGGTGCCGACGCAGAGACCGGAACGATTCCAGCGTGGCGGGCACCAGGTGCTTCAGCCGATCAACAGGCGTCCCCGGAATCGACAGGCCGTCAGAGCCGTGTCGGATTATCTGCTGCCGCTGCACAGCCTCGGGCTGTCCTGCAGCGCCCCGTTCTTTCACACAGCCCCGCGGCGACCCAATCCACTGCAACCTTCAATCGTGCGACACCTGAAGTTGTTATTCGTTCTTCTGGTTTCGGAAATCTGCGGTCTGCCAGACAGGTTCCGGAAGACGGATCTCTGGTGATTCCACCGAACGGTCCGGGAGCTGTTCCGCAGGTGCCTCAGGTGCCGCCGCCATATCGACCTGATGTATCGCCAGCGCCGATGAATCATGCGATTCCAGGGCAACGAAATCCGGAAAACGGCGCACCGTCATTTAACGCACAAGGATTTGATGTCCCCGCGCCTCATGCATCGCGAGGTGTCGCAGCGCCGCAGCCGATTCGTGCCACCGCTGGTTACGCACCGGGTACATCCGGCTTTCGAGCCACTGTGGAGAGCGATGCCCCGGCGTGGATGGGACCGTATTATGGTCGCACGGGGCAAATGCCACAGGGCAGCGAAAGCTCACCCACGCCGGCACCTTCTGTCGTGTTACCAACCGACTTCGTTGCCTGGTGGGATCCGTTGGTGCGTCAGAGTGCAGGGCTGGCCTCAAGCACTTTTCCTGTCGAAGTCGCGACACTGGTTCAACAGGCTTTGGCTCACTCACCTCAGGTCCAGGTGTTGCAGGCTGATCCGGAAGTGCAATACACGATTGTGCATCAGGAAGAAGCGGCATTCGACTGGCGCACATTCCTTGATGCAAAATACAACGACCTTAACGACCCGGTTGGCAGCACACTGACGACTGGTGACGGTTCCAGCCGCTTTACAGATAATAAAGTGAATTCGGTGGGAGGCTTCAGACGCCGTACCGAATCTGGCGGTGAATTTCAGATCGGTCAGGCGATTGGCCACCAGTACAACAATTCGATTTTTCTGCAACCCAATCCGCAGTCGACAACACGACTGGAACTCAGCTTCCGGCAGCCACTGTTAAGCAAGGCTGGTAAAGTCTATAATCAGAATCAGATTGTGCTGGCAGGCATCAATTCCAACGTTGCCAGTGATGAAACTTTGCAGGAACTGCAGACGCACCTCTTCAATGTGGCCGAAGCGTACTGGAGTCTTTATCGGGCTCGGGCTGAATTCTTTCAACGTCAGAAACTGCTTGTGTCCGCTCAGGGCGTCCTCCAGACCCTGGAAGGCCGAAATCAGGTTGACACCATCCCGCGTCAGATTCTGCGGGCTCGCGCCGCAGTGGCGCGGGCAGAATCACGCATGCAGCGAGCCGTGACGGACATTCGCAACGCAGAGTCGCGTCTGCGACTGCTCGTCAATGATCCGTCTATGCTGAACAGCGGGCCGCTGGAATTTACGCCCTCCGAATCACCCGCTTCCATGCCGTCCCCGACCGGATTGCGGGAAACACTGGAAACAGCGCTCGTGAATCGTCCTGACATTTCACGAGCCATTCGTCAGATGAGAGCATCCAGCGTACGGATCGGGGTCAGCAAAAGCGAACTGCTGCCGCGTCTGGATTTTCTGGTCACATCCTACGTGGCTGGATTGCAGAACAACACACAGATTGTAGACTCGCTGGGCGATCAATTCTCGGCTGGTCGTCCGGGGTATACCCTCGGACTCGAATTCGAAGTGCCGCTGGGCAATCGCGCCGCAAAGGCAAAGATGGAACAGCGACAATGGGAACTTAAACGAGCAATCAGCGCATTTCGTGTGACCGTGGAAACGTCTCTGACGGAAGTTGAAATCTCAAATCGCGAAGTGGCCACGGCGTACCGCGAAATGCTGGGCAAATACCAGGCTATGGTTG
Organism: Planctomycetaceae bacterium; assembly: GCA_037719765.1. Lineage (GTDB taxonomy): Bacteria > Planctomycetota > Planctomycetia > Planctomycetales > Planctomycetaceae > SXXK01. The sequence goes on along the minus strand of JBBJME010000045.1, from coordinate 12,568 downwards.
CCGCACAGAACGAAGTCGCTTATCTGCAGGATCGATTCAGTGTCCTGCCGATGATCGAAGATTCCACCATGCTGCTGCTGGAAGACCTGCTCGACGGTTACGAACGCCTCGCCGACGAAGAATCGGCCTTTGTCACAGCTCAGACCAGTTATGCTCTTTCGATCTTCCAGCTGCGGCGCGCGACCGGAACGCTGATGCGGTCCCGCCACGACGCTCCGGAAATTGATCCGGAAGAATCCGAATGGATGACAGATCGTGCTGAACAGACATCTGAGGATATCGAAGCACGCACAGCACGCACGGTCAGTTTTCGCACAACAGATCCCGTCGATGAACAAGGCCGTCCGCCCGCTTCATGGTCGGAGCCACTCGCGGCACCCCAGAGAGGAACCGGTTCATCGGATCAGCCGACACCGGCCAAGGCGGCCCCCGCTCGACCGCCGTCATTTGGCGGACATTCGTTTGGAAATTGACGTCGTGGATTGTGACCGCGACGCATGCAGCTCAGTCGCTCCGCGCCTGAGATACCCGTCGCCCGATTCGATCAGTGCAACCAGAGTGCCCCGTTCGACTCAGAGAGTTCAGCCACCATGTCCGATTCCACGCTGACAACAAATCGCCTTCCGGGCCAGTCGGCACTGCGGTCGCCAGCCTCGGTGAGAACTTCGCGAGCGACTTCGGCACAACTGAGTCCTCACGTTCGGGCTTTGGCGGAATCACTGCAATCGGCGTCGGAAAGTCAGCTGCGGAATGAAGTAAGTCTCGTTCGCCGGGAAATGGCTCGCGGACAATCGACAACCGCACCGCATCTGCTGATCGCCGGTTTGGCGCTGGCCACTGAAGCGCTGCGGCGGACGGTGGACGTCACGCTCTACGACGTGCAGTTACTGGCCGCGATTGCGATGTCACGACGCTGTATCGCTCAGATGCAGACAGGTGAAGGGAAGACGTTTGTGGCACTGGCCGCTGCGCTGCACCTGTCCCTCACGGGTCGCGGTGTGCATGTCGTCACGCCGAACGTCTACCTCGCCCAACGGGACCAGGGACTTGCCGCCAGGGTGGCCGCTCCCATGGGGATTTCAGTTTCGCTGTTGCCAGAACGTGTCGATGCGGCAAAAAAGACTCCGGCCTATGACGCAGATGTGACATACGGCACCGGACACGAATTCGGTTTCGATTATCTTCGCGATCAATTGACCCTGCGAGAAAACTCCCGGCAGCGACTGGGAGAACGTCTGTTGAACAATTTGAGGCAGGAAGCCACATCGCGTCGCATGACGATGCAGCGAGGGTTGGCGTATGCGGTGGTCGACGAAGCAGACAGCGTCCTGATTGACGACGCGGGTTCTCCGCTGGTCCTCAGTTTCGGCTCCCACGATCGCGCACCGGACGCGGATGCACATCTGACCGCGAAAGCGCTGACGCAGGTTCTGCAGCAGGATGTGGAATTCGTGGTGGAACCGTCGAGTGGTCGAGTGGCTTTGACGGAAGCCGGTGTGCAACGCTGTCATGCGGATGATGTGGCCATCCCGGTGCTGCAGCTGGTGAGGCCGTGGACGGAGTATGTGCAGCAGGCACTGCGCGCCAGGTTCCTGTTTCGACGCGGCGTGCATTACGTCATTCAAAAAGAGGAAGTGCGGATTGTCGATGAAACCACCGGCCGAATCTTCGAAGATCGCTCGTGGCAGGACGGTCTGCACCAGGCGATTGAGGCGTCACAGGATTTGCCGATCACGGCCGAAAAACATGCTGTCGCCCAGGTGACAAGACAGAGGTTCTTCAGACTCTATGAAAATCTCTCCGGCATGACGGGAACGGCGATCGGCTGTGAACGGGAATTGAGCGACGTCTACAATCTGACGGTCGACGAAATTCCGCTGCGCGTGCCGTCGCAGCGGGTGGTGCTGCCGACGCGATTCTTCGTGAACAACACCGCTAAGTATCATGCGATCACCTCAGATGTCGTGCTGGTGCAGCAGCTGGGTCGCGCTGTCCTGGTCGGAACGCGATCAATCTCTGACAGTGAAACGCTGGCAGCAAAACTGGCTTCACACAACATCGAATGCCAACTGCTGAATGGTCTGCAGGACTCGGCTGAGGCAGATATCATCAGCCGTGCCGGACATCCGCGAAGCGTCACCATCGCGACGAATCTGGCGGGACGCGGGACTGATATTCATCTGCACCCGGAAGTGCGTGCGAATGGTGGCCTGCACGTGATTGTCGCTGAGTGCCAGACTTCGTCACGCATGGATCGACAGTTGCTCGGACGCGGTGCCCGTCAGGGAGATCCCGGTTCGCCGCAGGCGTACGCATCTGCGGAAGACAGCCTGATCGCACTGCACGGACCGTGGCTGGTGGAAGCATTGCAGCGTGAAGCAGAAGCCAACGGTGAAGTCGATGCCGATTTCTCATCGCAATTGAAACGCATTCAGGCGTCTGCAGAGCGACAACAGTACGTTTCCCGCATCAACATGCTCCGCCGCGACATCGCCCGCGATTCGCTGTTGCGAAGCGTGAAATAATGGATGCGGTTCTGCGATTCAGCGTAAACGAAACGGTCGGATTATTGCGGGGAACTTCGCTCAACAATGCAGACAGGAATGAGTGGGCCAGCGCTGAATTGGCCCGCCTTGCGAATGTGGAATTCCAACCATCTGCACCGTATCTGAATTCTCGCCGGGTTCGCTTGACACCGCTGAGATCTCAGATAGATTTCCTGAAGAGATTTAACCGAGCAGTGAATTACAACCGTGAGACAATCCTGCCATGACGACAGCGACGCGTCCGAATTCACGTTCGTCCACGGATTCGCTTGAAGTCCCCAGGACCTTGCTGAAGCAGCGGGCTTATGACGCACTCAAACAGCGCATCCAGGACGCGCTGCTAAAGCCGGGTACGTTTCTGTCGGAACGACAACTGGCATCGCAACTGGGGATGAGCAAGACACCCGTCAAAGCGGCACTGGAGCGGCTGGAGGCTGAGGGATTCATTGCGGTTTCACCGCAGCAGGGAATTGTTGTCCTGGATCTTTCGGTCCATGAAATTGTTGACCAGTTCGAGATCCGTCTGGCCCTTGAGTCTTTCGTCCTCCGCTCTGTCGCGGGCAGGCTGAATGACGATCAGGCCTGCCGCGTTCGTGCGAACCTTGAAGCGCAGCAGCAAGCGGCCGCAGCGGAAGATATCCTTGGATCTGTTGAACTGGACGCCGAGTTTCATGCACTCTTCTGTGAGGTTCTGGGGAATCAGGAGATCGTCCGGGTCATGTCACAGCTGCGGGAAAAAATTCATCGTGTGATCACACGTGTTTTCGGGCGGGACGTGGCGCGGCTGGCAAAATGCCTGGCAGAACACCGAGCCATCGCAGAGGCGGTACTGAGCGGGAATTCTGATCAGGCAGCACAGGCCCTTGAGGAGCACTTGCAGTATGGGAAGCAGCAATTGCTGTCCCCGCGTCGGCGGTAGAAGTTTGTGGCTGCTGATCTCGACATTCTGCCTGCCGACAGCGGTGTGCGCGGAAGGTGCGCCCGAATTCTTTCGCGGGCTGAATCTCAACGGACCGACCGTCGTCATCGACGGCAACGTGTGGGACGGAGGCGACTCGAAGTCGTATGCCTGCAGCGACAAAGCCTTCGAGAATCAGAATGTGCCCCTCGTTCCAATGACTGATGGCGAGCGGGCAAAGATGATTCGCAGCAGCCGCTGGGGAGGAAACCGCGTCGAACTGACTGACATCCCTCCGGGAACTTACTCGCTGTTTCTCTACGTTTGGGAAGACAATGATACGGAGACGTATTCGGTCTCAGTCAACGGAAGAAAAGTGCAGGATCGTTACAACAGCGGAGCAGCCGGTCACTGGGAGAAACTTGGCCCGTGGCCGACTACGGTCAGGAACGATCGAAACATTGTGCTGACGAGTCAGGGAGGCGCTGCGAATTTCTCGGGCATTGAACTCTGGAAGGGACACTACGACGGACTCGGTGGACCCATCCGTGACGAAGACCTTGCGTTCTTTGAAAAACGCATTCGTCCGCTGCTGGCGAATCATTGTTACGAATGTCACAGCGCTGAGTCGCAGGAGTTGCAGGGGGCTCTGTTAGTCGATTCACGAGCGACGCTTCGCCGCGGCGGTACGAAAGGTCCTGCAGTCGTGGCGGGGGATCCTGAACACAGCCTGCTGATTGAAGCCGTCCGTTACAAGAACGCAGAAATGCAGATGCCGCCGGATGGAAAGCTCTCGGACTCAGAGATTGCGGATCTCGAACACTGGGTGAAAATTGGCGCGCCTGACCCGCGTTCGACCGCGACGAAGCACCTCGGCAAACAGATCGACATCGCTGCCGCGCGCGAGTTCTGGTCGCTGAGGCCAATCTCCAGTCCTCGAATCCCGGTGGTGAAGCTGGCAGACTGGCCGCGCAGCGATATTGATCGATTTGTGCTTGCGAAACAGGAAGCTCAACAACTGACTCCGGCGGTCGATGCTGATAAGCGAGTGTTGATTCGCCGCGCGACGTACGATCTCATCGGTTTACCTCCCACGCCGGACGAAGTGCATGCCTTTCTTGCGGACGATGCTGAGGACGCATTCTCCCGCGTGGTGGAACGGCTGCTGGCTTCGCCTCGATACGGAGAACGCTGGGGGCGGCATTGGCTGGATGTCGTCCGTTACGCCGACACTGCCGGGGATAATTCTGACTATCCGATCCCGCAGATTCACAGTTATCGCGACTGGGTGGTGAATGCCTTCAATCGTGACCAGCCGTATGACGAATTCGTGCGGGATCAGCTCGCCGGTGACCTGCGGGGCGGCAAAACCGACGAAGAACGTAATCAGCGAATCATCGCCACAGGCTACCTTGCCAATGCGCGTCGATTCGGTTCCCGTGTCGATGATTACCCGCAGCATCTGACGATCGAAGACACTATCGACAATCTGGGACGCAGTTTTCTGGGGCTGACGATCAGTTGTGCCCGCTGCCACGATCATAAGTTCGACCCGATCACCAATCGTGACTACTACGCCCTGTACGGCATCTTTCACAGCACGCGTTTTCCATGGCCGGGAATCGAACTCGACAAACGGCAACGTGATTTCGTGCCGCTTGTCCCCCCGGAGAAGCAACCTGAGATGGAACAGGCCCTCGCCGCCAGGGCGAAAGAGCAGTCTCGACTGGATGACGACGTAAAGAAACTCAAAGATGCTGTGAAAGAATCCTCTGACGGTGAGAAGGAGGAGGCGAAGCAGAAGCTGGAGGAGGCAGAACGTCGTGCGAAGAATTATCTCGAACAGCCTCCCTCGTTGAGACAGCCTATGCTGTGGCAGAAGCGAGAACACGAGAAGACGTTGCCATTCAGCTCAAAGGCGATCCTGCCCGGCCAGGAGATGTTGTTCCACGACATTTCCTGACGGTCCTCGGAGACAACGAATTACCGTCGAACGCGGATGTCAGCGGACGCGAACAGTTGGCGGAATGGATTCTGGCGGCGGAAAACCCACTACGCGCGTGTGATGGTCAACCGAATCTGGCAACATCATTTTGGACGCGGCCTGGTGCCGACCTCAACGACTTCGGCAGGCAGGGGAAGCCACCGACGCATCCGGAACTGCTGGATTATCTGGCCGCGCAGTTCCGGACAAACGGCTGGTCCATCAAATCAATGCACCGACGGATCATGCTCTCTCGATCCTATCAGCAGTCTGCGGCACGGGATCCGAGCGCCATTCTGCAGGATCCGGCGAACGAATGGCTGGCTGGTTTTTCCCGTCGTCGACTCGATGCGGAGTCAATTCGGGATACGTTGCTGGTACTCGGAGGAAATCTTGATCTGTCGCCCGCCGGTGCGCATCCATTCCCGCCGCAGCATTCATGGGACTTTACGCAGCACAAGCCGTTCAAGGCCATATACGAATCCAATCACCGCAGCATTTACCTGATGACGCAGCGGATTCAGCGGCATCCGTTTCTTGCAATCTTCGACGGGGCCGATCCTTCAACCAGTACGGCCGCCCGAATGATCAGCACCACGCCGCTGCAGGCGCTGTATCTGCTCAATGATCCGTTCGTTCATGAACAGTCTCGAGGTGTTGCCGAGCGAATCATGACTCATTCTTCTGACACTGCGTCCCGCGTGACGTTTGCCTGTGAACTGCTGTTCGCACGCCCGCCGGAATCGGAGGAGCGGGCGTCCGCAGAAGATTTTCTGATCAATGCTCGCAGGCTCCTGCAGGATGATGGCGTCGAAGACGAAGAGGTTGACGCTGAGGCATGGCGGGCCGTTGTTCGCAGCCTGTTGCGACTGAATGAATTCGTTTATCTGGATTAGAGTCCGTACATGTCCACAAACTTCACCAACACCGGAATTCCCCGTCGCGAAATTCTCCGCTCAATGGTCGGCGGCTCGCTGCTGATGCCGGGCATCTTGTCGGAGTTACTCGCTGCGGATGTCCCGCAAACCGACGACCCACTTTCCCCCAGGCCCACCCACTTTCCGGCAAGAGCGAAGCGCGTCATCTTCGTTTTTTCCAATGGCGGCGCGTCACATATGGACACGTTTGACTATAAACCGGAACTGTTCAAAGCCGACGGGAAAATGATGGGCACCGGTGGTGGGTTGTCCAACGAGCATCGCGTGTTGCTGAAACCGCTGTGGGAGTTTAAGCCTGGTGGCAAGTGCGGGACGCTCGTCAGCGACCTCTTTCCGTATCTGCGAGAACGCATGGACGACATCTGCGTCATCAAATCAATGAACGGCAACGACAACGAGCATTACAACGCCACGCTCGGCATGCACACCGGTTCATTTTTCTTTTCGCGTCCCAGCATCGGTTCATGGGTGAGCTACGGTTTGGGGACCACGAACCAGAATTTGCCTTCGTTTATCGCCCTCGCTCCTCAGATGCCATATGCGGGGACTCAGATTTTCAACAATGATTTTCTGCCGGCGTACCATCAGGGCGTGCGCGTGGTGGGAGGGAAAGAGCCAATCGCGAATCTGAACCGCCGTTCCACACAGCGAGGACTGCAGGAACTTGAACTTGGCCTTGCCGATGTGCTCAATAATCGTCACCTTCAGCAGCGTGAACGACAGCGATCTGTCGGCTCGTATCCGCAGTTTCGAGACGGCTTTCATATGCAGTCTGATGCACCTGAAGCATTCGATGAGGAGAATGACGAAACGCTCGCCATGTACGGGCTCAAACGCGGGGAAAGTGAAGGGTTTGGCTGGCAGTGCCTTGTCGCTCGACGACTCGCCGAACGCGGCGTGCGATTCATTGAACTGGTGGACGGAAGCAGCAGCAACAACTGGGACCAGCACGGGAATATGGCGGAACATGCCGACCATGCAAAAGTCATCGATCAGCCTCTTGCGGGACTGCTGCAGGACCTTAAGGAACGCGGCCTGCTGGAAGATACTCTTGTGATCTGGACAACCGAATTTGGCCGTACTCCCGGAGTCGATGGCGACAAAGGCCGCGGTCATCATAGCGCATGCTTTTCATCCTGGCTGGCCGGCGGTGGCGTCAAGGGCGGTACGAGTTATGGCAGCACTGACGACATCGGTGCCGTCGTCGCGGAAAACGGCGTGCACGTCCACGACTTCCATGCCACAATCCTGCACTTGCTGGGAATCGACCACACCCGCCTGACATATCGAAACGCTGGCCGCGATTACCGACTTACTGATGTTCATGGCCACGTCGTCCAGGATATCCTTGCATAACGACTAGTGTCTGACGTTCACTTTCATCGACCCTGTATGGAAAAAAGACGGACCGCGATATTCCGTCGATTGTGAAGTTGGGAGGACAAGGCCCCAGTGAACAGAGTACAGTATCGACATCCGTGACAAATGGTCGCGGACCTGCCCGATTCTTGCGGCAGATGCGGCGAAAGTTGATGCCGCGTCTTGTCCCGGTCGATTTCAGAGTCTCTTAAAGTCAATGTTATGTCAATAATTCCAAAACCTCGATTCACACCGGAACAGTATCTTGCAATCGAACGAGCGGCGGAGTTTCGCAGCGAATTCTTCTGCGGTGAGATGTTTGCAATGGTCGGCGCCAGCCGGAAACACAATCTGATTGCCGGCAATGTCAGTCGAAGAATTAATCAACAATTCGACGGGCGACCTTGTGAAGTCTACCAGTCTGACATGCGAGTGAAGGTTAACAAGACAGGTCTCTATACCTATCCGGACGTCGTTGCCACCTGTGATCAGCCGCGATTTGAGGACCATCAGGTGGATACGCTGTTGAATCCGCGAGTCGTTGTGGAAGTGCTTTCGCCATCCACAGAATTGTGGGACCGTGGGAAGAGATTTGAGCACTATCGGGCGATCGGTTCATTGCAGGAATTTGTGCTGATCGCGCAGGATCATGTGCTTGTCGAAAGATTTACTCTCAACGCGGATGGCCAATGGGCGTTACTCGACTACCGGACTCTGGATGACACCCTGATTCTCGATTCGATCTCTTGTCAGATCAAACTCTCAGAGATTTACGCAAGGATCAGCTTTGATCAAACTGAAGCAGAATTGCAAAATGCTCCTGACTAACGGGAAGTACATAAATTTATGCACTCGTGTCGATTGAATCAACGGCAAGGACTTCCTTCACAACATTGCCGAACACATCCGTCAGTCGGTAATCGCGGCCGTCGGTTCCGGGTAAGAACTCGACGCGATTCGAATTCAGGGAATCGAATGTTCCGCCGCGACTCAGCCATTCGCGATTTCGAAGGATGCACGCTATCCGCAATTGCTTCCCTTCATACAAGAGTTCCTCACATTCGACATCGGCATCCGCATGGACTTTCAAGCCGGTCGGCGAAATAAGCCATGACGCGGACTGGTATTTCATTGACCTTAGCTGATCGCAGTCGAATAATTAAACAATGTCGTGGGGATGAGTGTGCGACAAGTTTTTCCGCATTGAGTTGCATCTGTACGTTTCGCCCTGTTGTCGCTTTTGACTGAGAAGGTTCAATCTCGACGACGAATCCTGTTTGACAGGTATTTTACTGTGTCAGGGACGCTCGGCTGGTTGCTGGAACAAGCGGCCGAGCGATTCCCTTCCCGAGCTGCATGTCACTATTACCATGAACATTTAACGTACTCTGAGCTGCTGGGAAAGGCTCGTCGGCTGGCAGCGGTTTTCGTGCGTGAAGGACAGCAGCCAGGGGATCGTGTCGGTGTGCTGTTCCCGAATCTCCCGGAAACACTGATTGCACTGTTTGCCACATGGCTCGCCGGTGGCGTTGTTGTCTCACTGAGTCCATTGATGGTAACGGATGAGATTCAGCGTTTGCTGGCAGCGACAGAGTGTCGATTCGCCGTCACGCTCGATGTGCTTTCACCTCTGGTCTGCAATGGAGCACATACCCCGGAAGTTGTCATTCTTTCGTCCCTGGGTGGCCGACTGTCGCGACTTGAAACACTGGGCTATGCATGGGTACGATTTCAGCTGGGTTTCAATACGGCATGTCGACGAACACGCGTGCTGGAATTTGACGATGCCATCAGAAACGCTCCGCGCGAACTGACCTCCCCTGTGATGCCACCGGATTCGGCTGCATTCGTATTACCCACAGGCGGAACGACGGGCATTCCCAAAGCTGTGACGCTGTCGCACCGAAACCTGTTGTCGCAGGCGTGGCAGCTGGCGTACTGGTCGCGTTCGCATCATGGAGAAGAAACTAGCAGGATTGATCACAGCCTGCGATGCCCTGACCGTCTGGTGTTCCGGGTTACTGGATCTTGGCTTTCGAGGCGAAATGGAATGCGTCGTTGCCAAAATCTTCGGCAGCGAATCGCAGAAATATGCGGCCATTGAATTGCACATGAAAACGCTGGGAGGTCGATCATTCCTGCACGGTCATTTTTTTGGCGACAATGTGCATGAATTCCTCGCTCCCTGTATCTACGAAGGGGAAGGTGAGATGCTTGGATTGGCGCTATTCAAGTCGCTGGTCAAGCAGCATGGTCGTCGATACTACGAACCGATCGGAAAAGCGCTTCAGGCTCACAGTATTCGTCAGCCCAACCTGATGAATCCAGCTCATGTGTGGGCGCTGCACATGCCACTGTTCGATTATGCAAAGTGGTGGATTGGTCACAAACTTCAGCCATCACACAGCGGACCGTGGCCGGACCTTGCTTCACCGATGCGACAGCATGCCGAATTTGCGGCGTCGTTCCTGGAGTCGACGTCGTTCGAAATCTCGGCCACCCTGCGCAAGCATCAGTTGAAACTTACAGACCGACAATGTCGTATGGCCGAACTGTCACACCGTGTGCAGACCGCCGTGGTGATCCTGTGTACCAGCCTGTACGCTGGTCGCCATGAGAATTCTGTGATCCAGCAGTCAGGCGACATTCTTGCCACATCACTCACTGACCAGTTGCTCGGTCGCCGTTCGACAGATCGACACTTGCGGGCTCTGACCACCCTCGGCGCATTTGTGGCCGAACACAGTTTCCCGGGGCTTGAAGATGTCACTCCGTCGCCTATCCTCATGCCGTACAAGTGACTCACTTGCGTTGTCAGAGTTGGCGGTGTCATAATTTCCGGCTGTCCGAAAGTGTATTTGTATCAATCCAGCCAGACGATCAGTCAATAGCCATGTCTTCTCACAAGCCCGGACCGGGTGAATTCTCTGTATCCAGTTGGCTGATGCCGGTCGTGGTGCTGTTGTTGATGGTCGGATTGTGGCAGGGTCTGGTCACATTTCTGGTGCAGATACGAGGTCTGAATGCGGCACTGTTTCCGGGGCCCGTGGCGGTCATTGAAGCCGGATGGGACATGCGAAGCGACCTGAGTCAGGCGACTTTGCTCACGGCGGCCGCGGCCCTGACGGGACTCTCGCTGAGTATTCTCATCGGAACCGCGACCGCATTTGTGTTTTCGCAATCGTCGGTCGTGCGACGCGCCTTCTACCCGTACGCTGTTCTCCTGCAGACGATCCCCATCATTGCCATCGCGCCGATTGTGATTCTGACGCTGGGACGCGGCTTTCAAAGTATTGCGCTGGTGTCATGTATCATCAGTCTTTTTCCGATTATCACGAACACGACGACGGGACTGCTGCAGATTGATCCCGATCTGGTGGATCTGTTTCGGCTGAACCGGGCAACGCGGTTTCAGATGCTTTTTAAACTCAGGATGCCTTCCGCGCTGCCGTACCTGATTTCCGGTATTCGTATTGCCAGCGGTTCGGCGATTGTCGGTGCAATTGTGGGTGAGTTCTTCCTGAGCGCCGGGCCGACGGGGCTGGGATCGCTGATCCAGGGAAAAGTCGCGTCATTCAACATGCCGGAACTTTACGCCGTCGTCGTCATAGCGACGCTGTTGGGAACCATCGTGTTCGGCGTGGTCACGATCCTGGGAGAATGGCTGCTGAAAGGGTGGTTTGGGATGAGCCTGGAAGGTCGTGGCCGGTAAGTGATCAGGTTTCGGACAGCAGCTTGTCAAATCCGTTCATACCCCTGTTACGGGCGATGAATGTCAGCACGCGGGCAACCAGTTGCGAGTTTTCGTCGTAGCATTCGCAGCGATGACAGATTCGAAGACTTCCCCCTGCTGCCAGGCTTTCCCGCCATCCGGATGGCAAACGACAGGCAAAACTTTTGCCGCGCACCACAATCAACGGCCGGATAAGTGGATTCCCCATGCCGTCCAGCCAGCTCAATGCACATTCTCTTGGCCGAAAGCAATCTTTGGGACTGACGAGAACCGTATCGGTAGGAATCAACAGCCGAATGTGACGCTGACTGGCGTACTGAGCGACATCCATCAGCCCCAGTCGAATCGTTTTTTCGGCATGACTGTACGTGTGCAGTCCCTGTTCCCCGGGAACAATCACAACGGACCGCGCGCCAAGATCAGCTGCCAGATCGATGGATCGTCGCGCGTCGCGTGTCGCAGCGTCAAACGACATGCCCAGCGACCCGGTAAATCCTCCGGCGAAACCAATGCAACTCACCTGGATTCCGGCATCCGCCAGAATATCGTGGATCACATGTTCGCCTATGAACAAAATCTGCTGACGACGCACACAGACATATCGAATGCCGCGCTGATGGAGTTGCTCGGCTTCTCGAATCAAACCTTCCGCAGAATCAGACTGCAGCGGGTAGGCGACTGAGATGCGAGACACAAGCGGTAAACACGGCAATGCCGGGTGGTCGTCAAGAAATACATCCATGTTCGTACAGCTGATTCCGTCGATGAAGTCGTTCGCAACGCTTGCTGTCGCTGTCGGTGATTTCAGAATCTGCATTGAGTTCAGAATCTGATTTCAGAATTGGCGACTGCACTTTGCCAACCTGGGTATCCATTTCCAAAGACCGTCTTCATGCCGTTCATGAATGATGCAACCAGGTAAGCGTAGTGTGCAACGATCGACGTCCGCTGTAAACCGTTTCAGCCATCCAATGGCACATGTATTCCGGTGATTTTCGGAAGTACCCAAATGACGTATTGCAGGCTTGACATGTGGAGGGAAAAAGATTTGAGGCATTAAAAAAGGGGTCAGGAACCAATAGTGCAGAGCACCCTCTGGGCCATTTGGCT
>JBBJME010000456.1:0-3233 GCA_037719765.1 Planctomycetaceae bacterium | reverse complement strand
GGCCACTGACGCAGTGCCGGAAAAAGCTGCACCTGCCGATGCTGCTCCTCCAGCAGACGACCCATCCGCTCCGAAGGACGAAGCTCCTCCCGAGACCGAAGAAAAACCAGCAGGCAATGCTGCTCCGAAAGACGCGGGACAGGAAGAGACCAAAGAATCTGCACCTCCTGATGAGTCGGGTTGCGACGAACCTGTTGTCGACGAAGTTGCGGCACCTGAGCCACAGGCCGTTCCTGCAGATGAGGCTGCACAAAAGACTGACGAGCCGCAACCGGCACCGACAGAGCCAAATGCTGGCGATGAAACGCCCGAAATCACTCCAAAGACTCCCGCACCACCTGAATCTGCTAAGCCTGCAACAGATCCTCCCGTCGCCGATAACGAGGGGAAGCCAGCCATTCCAGTGACAACTCCGCAGGAACCGGCACCACCCGTTGATCCCAAAGCGGAAGCTCAGAAGCAGTACCTGCAGGAACTCGGAAAATATGAAGCTGAGAAATCCGGGTTCGCAGATGCGTTGAAGTCGTGGGAAGATCGCGGCAAGGATGGCCAGAAACTGGCCAAAGAACTGTCGACTCGCTTCGGAGCCTGGTACTACGTAATCTCTGCCGACAGTTTTGAAAAACTTCGTCCGTCGCGAGCTGACGTCGTTGGTCCAAAAGAAGCACCAAAGCCAGCCGACACCGGCACCCCTCCGCAATTCGACAGCCTTCCGGGTGGTATTCCGGGACTCGGCGAATAACGCGAAAATCCCAGGGCGGGACTGGTTTCTGAACCAGCCCGCCGGTCCATCATTCTTGAATTCTATGGTTGTGTTTGGGGGGATGTTGCGCTCGGACGACTCGCTGGTCGTCCCACTTCGGTCCCGCCTGTCCTTAAACGCACACCCGAAATTCCCGTCTTCCTGCTTCACACTTGCGTGAACGCCCCTTGGGAGGGATGATACTGCAGTCTTGGCGCGTTCAGTCGGATCATTGGCTGCGCCAATAGAACTTGGAGGATATTTGATGTCTTCACCATCAGTGGTGCTTGAGATTCTGGACGGGCCAGCCGCCGGTAAGGTGTTGACTTTCCGAGGACACGACACGTTCCTGTTGGGACGCTGCGAAAACTCCAGTTTGTGTCTGGACGGCGATCTGGTTGTCTCACGGAATCACCTGCAAATCGAGATTGACCCGCCACGTTGCTTTGTGCGCGATTTGAAAAGTGCAAACGGGACATTCGTGAACGGCGAACGGATTGCTGAACGTTGGCTTGAAAATGGGGACACCATCAGCGGCGGTAAGACGTGCATTCGAGTTCGCATTGAGGAAACCGATGACGAAGCTCTGGGCTTGATGAACACCGACGACGCGATGGTATCCCTGGCCAAAACGGATTTGATGGAACTTCCGCCTGCCTGCATTGGCGGCTTTCAGTTGGCGGAACAGATTGGCAGTGGCGCAATGGGAGTTGTCCACAGAGCCGTACATCAGCAGACTGGCGAAATTGCTGCTGTTAAGCTGATCGCCCCGTCAATGATCACAGATGATCACTTCATCAACTCCATGATTCGCGAAGCCTCCGTCTTATGCCAACTCGACCACAAACGGATCGTGCGGTTTATCGATACAGGAGTTGCGAATGGTCATGTTTTTCTCATTATGGAGTTTGTCGCTGCCATCGATCTGATGGCCATACTTCGCAGTATGACGACAGACTCACGGATTCGCGTTGCATGTGGATTGATCCGTCAGGTTCTTGACGGGCTTGGTCACGCCCACGACCTTGGTATCATTCATCGTGACATTAAACCCCGAAACATCCTTGTGTCGCAGCGAGACGGCGGTCTCAAAGCAAAGCTGGCGGATTTCGGTCTGGCAAAATACTTCGCAGATGCCGGGCTCAGTCGATTCAGCGGCGAAAATGAAATCAAGGGTACGCTTTGCTATATGGCCCCTGAGCAGATTGAAAACAGCCGCTACGCCACACCGAAGGCTGACCTGTTTTCTGTCGCAGCGACCCTGTACACGCTCATCAGTGATGCTCAGATTTACGACTGCAGTGACGGTCGCGTATCGATCGACACTATCCTGAGAAACGGCCCGATCCCGATTGAGCGGCATGTGCCCCATGCTCCGTCTGAGCTGGTGCAGGTTTTGAATCGCGCTCTGGCACATGATCCGAATGCTCGATTTGGCAACGCGGCGGAAATGCGTGAAGCGCTGACCCGGCTCTCGGGCGGGTAATCGGGTAAAATGCCTCCTGCCAGGCCGGGCAAGCGACTTCGTACCGGCACGACGCGTGGCAGGTCTCAGCGCGAACTGCGTTCAATAAACTTGATCAGCACCTGCAGGTCCTGCTGCACAAGTCGAAATGCTGAGACAGCCGTGGCGAATCCGATCGTTCCGCCAGCCGCCAGCGCCACCAGTGCGAAACGGCGATCATGTCCGCTCAGCGCCAGAATCAAAACCGACAGCATTGGGACAGATGCGGCCAGAATCAGGTGAATCCAAAGATAGCGAGCCAGTTGTTTCAACGCTGGCAACTCTTCCTTTGACATCGTATCCCAGTGCACCAGGGAAGGATACAGGCAGCGTACGGCGAGCAATGAAACGCCAAAGAACGGATACGCTGCCGCGATCAGACCGCAAAGCGTCAGCGATGCGACGAAGTGCGCATAAATTGTGGCAGGCACTTCGCCCAGCAACAAATGCAGCAAGGTCGGATAAGCCGGTGCGGCAATGACCCACAGCGTGAGTCCGACCAATGCCGCTACATTGCCCAGCTGCAGACACTTTCGCCTTCGTTCCTGGAGTTCCACCGCACTCAGGCGTGCCTGTTCGTCAGTTCGCATGGCACGGGTTACATTTCCGGCCAGCGAACTGGCACTCAGGATGCCAGTCGGAAAAGTAATCAGGTTAATAATCGACATGATCCGCATGAAAGTTGGTTCTGCGGTCGGCATAGAGGTTTGAATCTCGCCGCGATTGTACAGAAAGTTGAAGATCGCTCCGATCAGGTTTGGAATCACGGTCACCGCAATAATCGATGTCAAGGGCCCCCGTCGAACAAACTGTTTCCAGCCGGTTACATCATCGCACAGCAACTTCCGCGCTTCGGGCTGCTGACAAAGGTCCAGGGCATTCGCCAGCGCCATGCCGCTGGGAAATCGTTCACCCGGAAACGGTGCCAGGCACCGCTTCAAGACATCGCCCAGGCCGCAATCTTCTGTCATGCACAGTGATTGCAAA
>JBBJME010000195.1:0-13324 GCA_037719765.1 Planctomycetaceae bacterium | reverse complement strand
GCGTCATCGGCTGCTGCTGAATCCATGTCATCATGAGTGGGACTCCTGACTGGAGTGAATCACGCCCGCGGTGGCATTCTTTGCCGATCGGTCAGCGTCCGGCACAACAGTCGCCGGTCCAAGTGTGGGCAGTGAATTGAAGTCTGCCGCCGGTCCAAGAATGCCGCGTTTCGTTCGCACGGGATCGCGGGGATTGTCTTTGGTCTGGTCATAGACGCCCAGCAGTTTTTCGCGATCGTACATCAGCGACTCACGCGTTTCACCCGTGAGATCGTAAATATGAGTCAGCTCAATTGCATCGACGGGGCAGGCTTCTTCGCACATGCCGCAATAGATACAGCGAAGTTCATCCAGCACGAAGGACTTCGGAAACTTGTCCCGATCGGGCCATTCGGGTGGCGCGGCCTGAGCTTCGATCGAGATGCAGTTTGCCGGACACGCTGTGGCACACATCATACAGGCCACACACTTGACTCGGTCCTTTTCATCGCGATTCAATCGATGCACACCGCGGTAGTGCAGCGGAAGATCGGGCTTCACCTCAGGATACTGCTGAGTCACAGTTTTGCGATCGGTCACATGTTTCAGAGTCGTTTTCAGACCCTTCATAATGGCCGGCACAAACGTGGATTCCCAGAAGCCCATTTCCGGCTCCTCCACCCACGTCACCGTTTTCTTCGGTTTTGTTTTTGTTTCAGACATAAGAAGTTTTCAGTATTCAGTGTTCAGTCTTCAAATCTCAAATCCGAAATGTCAGATCTCAAATCAATGATGTCCCGCATGGCTCTGAGCCACAGTTGCGACAACTTTCTTTCGTTTCACAAATCCCGGTCGCTCCGCCAGTTCCGCTTCCCTTAGTCGAGAACTGATAGTGCCCCAGGCCGCGAACAACGCCATAGATCCCACCAGCAGCCACCATCGGCTGAAACCAAAATGTTTGGAGAACATCACCATCACCAGATTCGCCAGCGACAGAGGGATCATCACCTTCCATGCCAGCTCCATCAGCTGGTCAAAGCGAAAGCGAGGAATCGTCCAGCGAAGCATGATCATCACGCAGATAAAGAAGAATGCTTTGCCTGTCAGAATCAGCAGCTTCACAAGCCATAAGCCGGGATAAGCACTGGTTGCTTCCGCGATGAAAGGGAAGCTCCAGCCGCCGAGAAACAAAATCGAGGTCAGGAAACTGATTGTGATCATGTGCGTGTATTCGCCAAGAAAGAACAACGCCCATTTCAACGCGCTGTATTCAGTGTGCCATCCGCCGATCAGTTCCTGTTCGCATTCCGCAAGGTCGAATGGCAGGCGATTCGCTTCTGCCAGGGATGCGGTAAAAAACATGATTGCGGCCAGCGGCTGAAACCAGATATTCCAGCTCATTAGTCCACCGTCGGTCTGCAATTTCATGATGTTTTCGAGATTCAGCGTTCCGGACAGCAAGGCAATCCCCAGCACGGACATCCCGAGCGGAATCTCATAGCTCACGACCTGAGCACTCGCGCGCATCGCTCCCAGGGCGCTATATTTGTTGTTCGACGCCCAGCCGCCAAGCACAACTCCGTACACGCCCAGACTGCCGATCGCGAAAATGAAGATCAACCCGATATCGATGTTTGGCGCGATGATGAAGCGGATAAACGAGGGCACCGCGGGATCATTGACAGGCCCGAACGGCACGACGGCAAATGCCAGCATCGCCGTGAATACTGAAATCGCCGGAGCAATCAGAAACAAGACCTTATCGACATGAGGCGGGATGACCTCTTCCTTGAGCAACAGCTTGATGCCGTCTGCGATCGGCTGAAACAATCCCATTGGCCCGACGCGGTTCGGCCCGATGCGATCCTGCATCCATGCCGACAGCTTCCGTTCGAGCAGAATGAGATAGTTGCAGACCCCCGGAATCGCCGCGACGACGACCGTGATGGTCAAGAGTGTGATCAGAATTTCCGGCATATTGTTTTGTCTGCCCAGTAGGGTGTGTGCAGCGAAGCGCAACACACCATCGCATCAACTTTATTCATGGTGTGTTGCGCGTTGCTTCACACACCCTACAAAAATTTATCTTTTTACACTGCTGCCGCTACTGCTTCGTTCAACAACACGCCCTGCCCTTTAATCTCCGAACTCGCAATCGCCGCAAGCTCCGGAATCATCGCCGCAATTTCTTTTCGCAGTGCTTCCGTCTGAATCAATCCCTGACGTTCAGCAAGATCCCACAGCAATCGACCGTCCGGGCGAGTCCCGTCCGGGCCGCGCACAGAGCGATGAATCAACTGAGCGAGCCCCTTGTGATTCACGAACACACCTTCACGTTCGACAAATGTTCCCGACGGCAGCACATGAGTCGCATGTTTCAGCACCGGTGACGGCAGAATATCCTGCACAATCACCGTTTCTACTTTACTGAATGCTTCGGCATGAATATCCGTCATCCAGCCCTCCGGATCGCCGCCCACCAGATACACGGCTCTGAACTGACTGGCGGAAGCAAGACGCAGCAATTCTTCGAACGGCATCACATCGCCTGCGAAATGCTTCAGCACCGCTTCCACGCCCGCGCGGTTTGGACACTTCTCGGCGCGAATTGTGAACTTGACCGGCTCAACAACGTTGCCCTTGATGTCTTTCGGAAACTGTTCGTCCTGTCCCTCCATCCGCACCGGCCCCATCGCCAGCGTGACGTCAGCTGCAATTCCCTTCAGGAAGCTGCTCAGCAGATACGCTTCTTCGACAGTCATCCAGGGTGACAGGACCGCAGCGATCTTGCCTTTGCCGCTCTGCGCCACCTTAATCAACGCCGCCCGGGCCGAATTCAGCACGGCATCAAAATCTGTTGATGTGGCATGACCACTGATTCTGATTTCGGCTGACATCAGACGCTGATCCGAATGCGTATACTTCCAGCCGAAACGGCCCTCGTCGCACATGAAGTGCCCCTGGGATTTTTCATTGGGACGCGGATGCAGTCGGTAAACCCGTTCTTCATTCTGATCTACCGTGATGCTGCAACCCGTGCTGCAACCTGGACAGACAGACGATGCACTCTTGAGCCACCAGACGCGCTGCTGATACAGAAAATCCTTACTGCAGAGTGCTCCGACCGGACAAAGATCGACGACATTTCCCGCGAGCGGATTATTGACAGGATATCCCGGAAAGATATCAATTTCTTCATGTGACCCGCGGCTGACAACCTGCAGTTCCGCCGATCCGCTGATCTCGCGGGTGAACCGCACGCAACGCGTGCACATGATGCAGCGGTCGGTGAACAGCGTGATCTGATCGCCGATGTACGTCTTGTCGGGCTTGATATTCTTGGGCTCGTTCAGACGACTGTAGCCACGACCATAATTGAAGCTGTAATCCTGGAGATAGCATTCACCCGCCTGATCGCAGGTTGGGCAGTCAAGCGGGTGATTCAGCAGCAGGTATTCCAGCGTCGCTTTACGCGCGTCCTTCACCTTCTGGCTGTCGGAAATAATCACCGTGCCATCCTTCGCCGGAGTCTGGCATCCAGGCACCAGCTTCGGCTGCATCGCGACCGTGCCATCGGGCTTCTTGTCGCCGACTTCGACAAGGCACATGCGACAGCTTGCGACAACCGACAAGTCCGGGTGCCAGCAATACGCCGGGATTTCGACGCCGACTTTTGCCGCTGCCTGTATACAGTTCAGCCGCTCACTCGCGCCGATTTCAACTTCTTTGCCGTTTACCAGAACAGTTGCCATGCCGTTACCTGATCATAGATTTCAAATTTGAAATTTGAGATCTCAAATTTTTGGTTTCATACTCGCTTTGGAAAAGGGGCCAGAAACCAATAGTGCGGAGCACTCTGCGGGCCATGATGGCTATTGGTTCCTGACGCCTTTTCCAAAATAATTAATGCACTTCCATCAGTTTTTGAGCCGACGTTTCCGTGGCTCGTTTGCTGTTGATGAATTCTTCAAAATCGCCGCGAAACTTGCTGATCGCATTCTTCACCGGCCATGCAGCTCCGTCGGAAAGTCCGCAGATCGTTGTACCTGGAATGATGCCCATCGATCCGGCAACTTCCATCAGCAAATCGAGATCTTCCAATCGACCCTGACCGATTCGGATGCGAGTCAGAATCTTCGTCATCCATGCCGTGCCTTCACGGCATGGAGTACACTGACCGCAGGATTCATGCGACATGAACCGGCAGCAGTTGAACAGGACATCAACCATACTGGTCTGATCATCGATCACCACAACTGCCGCTGTTCCAAGTCCCAGACAACCGACCTTCCCCGGACCAGCGAAATCCAGCTTTGTCTCCAGTTCCTTGTCCGACAGGAATCCCATGCTGATTCCGCCCGGAACAACCGCCTTCGCCTTGCGACCCTTCCAGACTCCGCCCGCGTGCTCTTCAATCAGTTCGCGAGCTGTGACACCCAAAGGCAGCTCAACGCAGCACGGTTTGTTCACATGTCCGCTGACGCAATAGAGCTTAGGACCATAACTTCCGGGATCACGAGGGTTGCCGGGATCCGGCGGAACACCGATCGACTTAAACCACGCTCCGCCGCGATACAGAATCTGAGTCACGCAGCACAGTGTTTCGACGTTGTTGACAATCGTCGGCTTACGGAACAGTCCCTCGATCGCGGGAAACGGAGGCTTAATGCGAGGCCACGCGCGCTTGCCTTCCAGGCTTTCAATCAGCCCGGTTTCTTCACCGCAGATGTAAGCGCCCGCCCCGCGATGCAGTACGATGTCCAGATTAAAGCCCGTGCCAAGAATGTTCTTTCCGAGCAATCCAGCGGCGTAGCATTCCTTGATTGCCGCGTCCAGAACTCGATAACTTCGACCGTATTCGTATCGCAGATACAGGTAAGCGTCGCTCGAACGAATCGCATGACAGGCAATCATGATGCCTTCGATGAGCTGATGCGGATCCTTCTCCATCAGAATGCGATTGTTGAGTCCCGGGTTCGCTCTCATCCGCGTTGATGCACAGGTAAATCGGGCCCGGATGGTCCTTCGGGAGAAACGTCCATTTCAGTCCGCACGGAAACCCGGCACCGCCTCGACCGCGCACCGGAATCTTTGACGATGTTCGTGACATCGCCAGGTGCCATGCTGAGGAATTCTTTGATCGCGCATAGCCACCATCGGCTTTGTACGTTGCCAGCGACGTACTGTCCGGCTTGCTGATGCGGGCGAACAGAACAGGTTCAAACTTTGCCACAGCTGTCCTTTGATCTTGTGATTACTGCGATTCTGCATTCCGTCGTTATGAGCGGCATGGCGCTCACAATTTCTCGATCAATGCTGACACCGACTCCGCATTCATGTCCATATGACATTCATCATCCACCAGAATGCAGGGAGCCCCTTCGCAGGCACCCAGGCATTCCGCAAATTCCAGAGTCACCTTGCCGTCTGCTGACGTCTGCCCGGGATGCACATGAAACTTATGGCAGACTTTTTCCAGAACTTCTTCGCCGCCTCGCAGCATGCAGGAAATGCTGCGACAGACCCAGATGCGATGTTTTCCGAGGGCGTGTTTTTCATCCTTGAAGAAGTTATAGAACGACATCGTGTCGTGAATTTCCGCAGGATGGAGTTCCAGCAGCTCCGCGATCCCGACAATCGCATCCGTCGAGACAGCGCGCATTGCATCATGCACGATGTGCAGCGCCGGAAGCGTCACCGCACGTTTGTTCGGATATTTTGGAAACTCCTGACGAATCCGCTCACGGAGTTCTTCACTTAGTGCACTCATTGATGAACTGCCTCTGCCTTAGCGATCAAGTTCCGCCGCAATAATGTTGAGACTCCCCAGTACCGCCACGACATCGCTGAGCTGATGATCACGAATCATGTGCGGAAACATGGCGAAGTGAATGTACGATGGCGGGCGGGTCCTTGCGCGATACGCGCGAATTTCTGCGTTACCCACGATAAAGAAACCCAGTTCGCCGTTCGGTGATTCCGTCGCCGCGTAGACTTGCTCACGAGGCACAGCGTAGCCCTTGTTCGGCATGATCACTTCGAAGTGTTGGATGAGACCTTCGATACTGCGATAAACGGATGGCTTCGCGGGCAGAACCATGTCGCTGTCGACAGCGATATTCACAGGTCCGCCCGGGATATTCTCGATTGCCTGTTCGATGATTTTCAGGCTTTCCAGCAATTCACCCATTCGCACCAGATACCGAGCGTAACAGTCGCCGTTCTTTGAACAGACGACATCAAAATCGAGATCTTCGTATGCGAGATAAGGTTCATCGCGGCGCAGGTCACGTTCAATCCCGCTTGCTCGCGCGATCGGCCCGCTGGCACTCAAGTTTACCGCATCCTCGGTACTCAAATAGCCAATGCCCTTGGTGCGATCGACGAAAATGCGGTTCTTCGTCAACAGTCGATCAACTTCGTCGTAGACTTTTGGGAACTCTTTGATGAACTTACGAACACTAGTGATCCAGTCCAGGTTGACATCAAACAGCACGCCACCGACACGGGTGTAGCTGGTGTGGAACCGCTGGCCTGAGGCCATTTCAACAATGTCGTAAATGTGTTCACGCTGTTGAAAAAAGTATAGAAACGCCGTGAATCCACCCAGGTCCAGGGCCGTGGTGCCGACGTTCAGCAGGTGGTCATGCATCCGCATGAGTTCAGCAAGGATGGTCCTCAAATACTTGCAGCGCGGTGTGAGTTCAATTCCCAGCAGTTTTTCAACAGCATGATGCCATGAAATCTCATTCGCCAGCGGCGACAGATAATTCATGCGATCGACGATCGTCACGTACTGGTTGAAATCCAGATGTTCGCCGAGCTTTTCAAATCCGCTGTGCAGGTAACCAATGTAAGGCACAGCCTTTAAGACTCGTTCACCATCCAGCGTCAGCACCAGCCGCAGCGTCGTATGTGTCGCAGGGTGCTGAGGCCCGAAATTCAGCGTCCAGACGTATTCACGTTCCGCCGACTCAGCTTCCAGGTTATCAACAGCAGTTAAGGGCATCGAAAAAGACCGATGGAAAGGGTGAAAGCTTGCAGCTGCGACAATGGCGATTGGACCACCGTATGATGAACACCCTGCTCCAAAACGAACAGGGCAGCACGCATGGAAACAATTTTTCCCATTCACCGCATTCTGGCAGAGACTCTGAAAATCACCAGAGACGCCGTCAGGGCGTCGCTGCACTGAGAATTCGCCGTGAGAATCCGTCTCGCATTTGATCGAATCGATCGGCAAACCACCCAGATATCCATATCCTTTCAGAATCAAATGCAGCCTGCGTTTTGCTGAAAAAAGAAAGAGGTGACGAGTCATCGCACTCCGGATTTGGAGTGCTTCGACTTTTCGGAGCTTTCTTTTTCAACCGTTCTCGCCCAAGTCAAACGCTGGAAGTTTCAGACCACCTGCGTCGAAAAAGAACAATTGCCATTGCTGTCAACGCCAACAGGAAAACAGCCAGTGTTGCGGCATATGGAATGGTGTGCCGGACCACCAATACTTTCGAGTTTGAAGTCGATGAGGATGAACCAGTTGCAAGAAACTCGCCAGACGCATGTTCGACAATCGTTTTGTCATCGACCACATCCAGAAACAAAACCGACAGGCCGTGCTGTTTCGCGAACTGGAATCCTTTCTCAGTTCCCATCACCATCAGGCCTGTTGCCAGTCCGTCGGCTGTCATGCACGAATCGCTCAGTACAGAAATCGATGCCGGAGGTTTGACCACAGGCCGACCAGTTGTCGGATCAATTGCGTGAGAATACCGTACGCCTTTGTACTCAAAGTAGTTCCGATAGTCCCCGGATGTTGCAATCGATCGCTCGGCACATTCAATCACCCGCTGAATTCCTCCAAGGGGTGATTCAATACCCAATCGCCATTTTCCGCCGTCGGCTTTGGCAATTCCCGTCCGGACCTCTCCGCCAATATCCACCGAGTGCGACGGGAAACCCAGCGATGACAACATCAGCGATACACGGTCTGAGCCGTGGCCTGGCGCAATCGCTGAGAGACTCAGCATGATCCCCGCTTGTGTTCTTCTGATCGAGGGTGGCTTCAGCGTCGCCTGAATAAACTGCATGCCGGTATTCGTTAGCGCCTGATCGATGGCTTCCTGAGTGGGGAACGACTTTGGTCGCCTGGCACCAAATCCCCAAAGATCAATCAGGGGTGCCACGGTCGGATCAAATGCTCCGTTGGTAAGTTTGTGGAGTCGGATTGATTCGTGAACCACTTCGGCAAATCCCGGACTGACCGGGAACCAATCCGTGTTCTCTGACCGATTGAATTTCGAAATCTCGGATTCCGAATCCCACGTCGACATTTGGCGATTCACGTCGGCAAGAACAGTTTCGATCTGTTCCTGAATGTCCGCAGCATCGGATTCAGCCGCGCCATCGATGACGATTGCGTAGTAGGAACCCATTGTCTTGCCGTTGAGCTTCAGCGTTTCGGCGTTTGCGGGGATGGCAGCGCACAGCAGGATCACCAACAAAAAAAATGCACGACGAGAGTTTTCTGGAATCAAGACCATTGTGCCTGCATTCAATTCGCGCCGATTCGCGACATTCGCGGGCAAAACTCATTTGGAGGGCTGACGCCCAGCCGCTCGCCTGAACGCCATTTCAACTGCCGGCCCGCGTAATCACTGGGAAATTATGCCGTTCGCCGCGACCCTTGAGCGGATAATCTTTCCGCAGCGGAAACGCCGCGAACTCTTCGGGCATCAGGATGCGCCGCAGGTCCGGGTGGCCGTCGAAGACGATTCCAAACATGTCAAACACTTCACGCTCCATCCAGTCCGCCCCGCGCCAGAGCGAATAGACCGACGGCAAAGCCGGATCCGGCAGGTTCACAGCAGTTCGCACAATCAGCCGCTCACCACCGAACACGTCCAGCAGCATGTAGACGACGCCGAAACGGTCCGTCGCACCTTCGTACTCCAGATAATCAACGGCCGTCATATCAATTAACGTGTTGAAACCGTGATCAGACTTCAGGCAGCTCAGAAGTTCAAACAGCTTCGCGGCGGGCACATCAATCCGGCGATTGTCGCGAAAAGTGCTCTCAACCAATTCAGTCCCGAACCGCTGCTGCAAGACGGAGAGTTCAACCATGATTCCCTGCTCCCCGCTTCATCCCAGCCGAAGTCATTGCTGCTGAGAATCCCCCGAGTTGCACCAGATTTGCATCCTGAATGCGGTAGCGTTCTTCAGATTCGAACGGTTCAGGTCCCATCGGCGTATCGCGAGCCATGAATTCTTTACCCATGACGGTCCCGGTGCGGCGAACCTTGGCCTGCATGTCAATGACCGCGGCCAGCAGCTGCTCAGGGCGCGGCGGACAGCCGGGGACGTACATATCAACCGGAATGAATCGGTCAACCCCCTGGACGACTGCATACGTATCGAACACACCACCTGAGCACGCACAAGCCCCCATCGAAATGCACCACTTCGGTTCGGGCATTTGCAGCCAGATGCGCTGCAGCACAGGCAGCATTTTCATGACGACTCGGCCAGCCACGATCAGCAGATCGCACTGGCGCGGACTGAAGCGCATGACTTCCGCACCGAATCGAGCGAGGTCATGTCGTGACGCCGCAGTCGCCATCAGCTCGATGCCGCAGCAGGCTGTGGCAAAAGGCATGGGCCACAAACTGTTGGAGCGAGCCCAGCTGGCCGCTGCGTCCAGTTTGGTCATGAAGATATTTTCGGGGAGACCTACCGCCATCGAAACACTCCCTTCCGCCATGCATAGACCCACGCCAGTGCCACAGTCGCCATAAAAACAAGCATGACTCCAAACACCGTATCGCGAAGCTCCGGCGGAATTCCAAACTCACTATAGGCGCTCACGGCCCACGGGTACAAAAACAAGAGTTCCACGTCAAAGACGAGAAACAGAATTGCCACAAGATAAAACCGCACGTCAAACGGCTGTCGCGCGTCTCCGACCGGGTCCATACCAGATTCGTACGGCATGTCCTTGACGGGAGTGTGTTTGCGAGGACCCAGCGCATGCGCCAGCAACAGGTTGGTAATTACAAACCCAACCAAAATCGCCCCATAGACGAAAAGCGGCGGAAGATTCGGAAGATCCACGAAACACCCTTTGACTGTTTGGCGGTCACTCTTGCGACCGCAGACAAGGTGGGATACGTCCAAACACAGGTTGAATCAAGCCCAACGCCCAGCTCACTCCGAATCATCTCGCTTTCGGAAAAGGTTTGGATAGCTCTCAGGCGGAGGAGAAACGGTGCAACGCTGCCTGCGGTTTGCCGCTAAACGATTTAGCCGACACTCCTCGTAGCTGTGGGGGAGAACATTTCAAACACTCTGCCAACGAGTCGCTCATCCGACTTTTTTCTGTCGCACGGGTCCGCAGAGAAACTGGCGTTGACTTGAATCGCCAATTGAGGCAAGACTGCGTTAGATTATAAATGTAGTAGATTGTCGATCTGCTTGATCACCAATTCGCACGCAGTGCATGTCCGCCAGAAAGCTTCAAATGAACGTCAGCGTTCAGAACGTTTCCGGTCCAAACTCTATCGGTAAATCTCCGGCACGCCGCTCACGACAAATTTCCTTCGCTGGACGCTACTCGGTCCTGCTGGAAATCTGTGTCACATTCGTGATCTGCTTTACGGTCCTGCGATTGGCGATGCTGTTGTGGTTCAGCGAGCCTTCAGAACTTAGCATTGCCGAATGGGGGTTGGTTTTTCTGACGGGATTGCGATTTGACATGCTGGTCACACTGTGCGCTCTTTTCCACAGTTGATCTTCATGACACTGATCCGAAATCCAAATGATGGGTCGCTTATCGCGAGTTTTCTTGAGCTTCAGTGGCTGGTGGGTTACGGAATGTTGTTGTCGATCGTCCTGGCCGAATGGCTGTTCTTCGACGAATTTCGGACACGGTTCAACTACATCGCTCGAGAATCTTGTGTATCCCACGGAAGTGTGCTGCAACATCTGGGAGTCTATCAGACGGCAAAATTCTCACCGTGGTGGTCCTGCTGGGGGTTGTCCTTTACGCTGCTTTTCGTGAGCGATACCTGATGCGCATTCAGGATTCAATGTCCGCGAGGCACCGGTGGAGTATTGTCGCAGTCACGTCTGGCATCATTGTGGCGATGTGGTTTTGCACACCGATGTCCGCTGCTCAGGTGACGAGAAGCCGCACGGCGAACGAATGTGCCGGCAACGGCGTCTATAGTTTTGTTTACTATGCCTTGACGTGTCGTTTCGATTTTAACGACTTCTATCAGACCACAAACGAGACCGATGCCGTGGTTCGATCGCGGGCTGCGGTCGAGTCTGAAGACTCCGACTTCATTGAGAACTCACAGCACCCGCTGGACCGCATGGTGACCACGGATCGTCCACAGCGCGACCTCAACGTGGTGTTGATTCTGGAAGAAAGCCTGGGCGCGGATTTCATCGGGGCACTGGGAGACACCCGCGGGCTTTCGCCGGAATTCGACAAGCTCTGCGACCAGGGGTTGCTGTTCGACAACTGGTATGCCACAGGGAATCGGACCGCTCGAGCGCTGGAAGCGGTCACCACCGCAATGCCTCCGCTGCCTACGGAATCGATCCTCAAACGAGATCACTCAACGAATGTCTTTACATTGGCTCACGTGCTTGCTGAACGCGGCTACGAGCGACTGTTCGCAACCGGTGGTCGAGGAATGTTCGATGGTGTCAAGTCGTTTATGACATCCAATGGGTTCAATCATTTTGTCGAACAGAGTGACTATCAGGATCCCGTGTTTGTCAACGCGTGGGGGGTGTCGGATGAGGATATGTTTCATCGAGCCGTTGAGGAACTCGACAAATTCCATCAACAGGGGAATCCGTTCTTTGCCACATTGCTGACAGTCTCGAATCATCGCCCATTTACCTTTCCTCCAGGGCGGATCGACAGTGAAAAACAGACTCGCGTGAACGCCGTCCGCTATTCGGACTGGGCGATCGGAGATTTCTTTACGCGAGTCCGTGAGAAAGAATTCTATAAAAACACGATTTTCATCGTCATGGGTGACCATGGTGCGAGAGTCTACGGAAGTCAGTTGTTCCCAGTCCGATCCTACCGTGTTCCGGTCCTGGTGATCGATCCACAACAATCGGCGGCATCAAGGTGTAACACGCTGGCGAGTTCGCTGGACATTGCCCCAACGATCATGGGAATGCTGGGGGGAACGTACCGATCCGTGTTTTTTGGACGAGATGCACTGTCCCTCGACCCAAAAGATGGCTATGCCATCATGCAGCACAATCACGAAATCGCGATGCTGGACGCGGAGAATCATCTGACGATTCTGAGCTCTCAGAAGCGGACATTCAGCTTCGATGTGGATCCGGCTACGTCGGAACTCACGCCGAAGACTGCGTTGTACACCGAGGACGCTGCGAATCTGATGTCCTTGTTTCAGACCGCAAATCGCCTCTACTACAGTGACGCCTGCCATCCGGACTCGAACTTCCGCCTTACGAGTGTGCCGAAGGAACAACACTAGGGCTCCGTCAGGGCTTGGAAAAGGGGTCAGGAACCAATAGCCAAATGGCCCAAAGGGTGCTCTGCACTATTGGTTCCTGACCCCTTTTCCAAGCCGGATCCGGCAATTGCTGCCGCAAGACCGTGAGCCATGAAGGAACAGCGTGGCACGTCGTGTTCCCGGCAACAATTTATTCAGGAAACACACGTTGACAAGAAACGGCACGCGAATCAAACTCCGATCAGAGCCGATTAACTACAGTTGTCGGTGTCCGGCACGGGGATTTAACTGCAACGTCGCCATTGGACGACAAATAAAATCACAAATCAAAGGAGGAGCATGATGCTGCTCTCAGTTGTTATCCCGGCACATGATGAAGCCGCCAATCTGCCTCAACTGCTGCGCGAAATCCGCCTCGCATTGGCGTGCGTGGATGTCTATGAAGTTGTGGTTGTTGATGATGGAAGTACCGATAACACGCAATCCGTGCTGAATAATGTACAGGCGGATTTCCCTCAACTCCGAATCGTGCGACATGCGTCCAGTTGCGGGCAAAGTACCGCACTGATGACAGGGGTCGATGCGGCTGCGGGTGACATTATTGCCACGCTGGATGGCGACGGGCAAAACGATCCGGCTGATATTCCCGGTATGGTGGATCTGTTGCTGCAATCGCGTCGTACCGAAGAAGTCCGCATGATTGCTGGTTTCCGCAACAAACGCCGAGACTCACATTGGCGCCTGATGAGTTCACGAATTGCCAACGCAGTGCGCAGTCGGATTCTGAGCGACGAGACTCCGGACAGCGGCTGTGGAATCAAAGTGTTCCTGAAGCAGGC
>JBBJME010000044.1:0-37616 GCA_037719765.1 Planctomycetaceae bacterium | reverse complement strand
CATCTGTTGACCCGGCATCATCTGTTGACCCGGCATCATGCCCGGATGCATCATTCCTGGCATTGGCTGACCAGGCATCATGCCGGGATACATCATTCCTGGCATTGGCTGGCCCGGCATTCCATACTGCATCTGTGGCATCATGCCAGGCACTTGTTGAGGCTGTGCTGCCGTGGGTTTCGCGCCAGCTTTCTTTACGGCTTCCATTTCTCCGATTGGTGCCGTCAGTCGCTTAGTCTTCTTCGGCTTGGCCGGCGCCTCAAGTCCGCGCGACACCCGGTCCGCATCTGCCCGACTGTCCAGTCGCTTATCAACACTCAGACTTTCATTGGCTTTCGCATCCT
Source organism: Planctomycetaceae bacterium (assembly GCA_037719765.1). Classification (GTDB taxonomy): domain Bacteria; phylum Planctomycetota; class Planctomycetia; order Planctomycetales; family Planctomycetaceae; genus SXXK01. The sequence continues at coordinate 37,272 of JBBJME010000044.1, read as the reverse complement.
TAATCTTTCGCGCCTTCAATTCAGCCGGATCTTCTATAAAGCAGCGAACATTTCTAAACAGGGACATTACGTCCCGCATTTCAGCCGGACGATCCTTAGGTTTCTTTGCGAGCAGTTTAAGTATTAAAGCATCCAGTTCCGGTGCAACGTTCGGATTCACCACTGAGGGCGGCGACGGGGCCTCGCTGAGATGTTTTGCCAGCAAATCACTGGGATTCAGCCCCGCAAATGGTACAGTTCCCGTCGCCAATTCATAGATCGTGACGCCCAGACTGTAGATGTCTGACTGCGCGGTCGGCGATTTCTTGAGAATAATTTCCGGGGCAATATAAGTCCGCGTCCCCATGATGTTCTTCTGCTTGCCACCAACCAGCTTCATCACGCCGGTCATGATTCGCGTGGCCAGCGAAAAATCGATCACGCGCACTTCTCCCGTCTTATTGACCAGCACATTGTCTGGTTTAATATCGCGGTGCAGCCAACCTTTTTCATTCATGTGCACAAATGCCTGGCACATGGCTTCCACAATTTTCTTCAGACGGGACTGCGTTTCCGAAAGATTGCCGGAGATCTGTGACTTCAAGCTGGGTGCGCGGAAATAATCCATGATGAAGAAGCCGTGATCCCGGTTCATCTCCAGTTTGTGGTATCGAATCATTGAGGGATGCTCAAACGAAGAGCCGACCTTAAACTCGTGCTTTAAGACACTTTTTGCAGCTGGATCCTTCAGCGAATCCGGCAGGAGCAGCTTCATCGCAAAGGGCACGCTAGAGCCAGTCTGAGTCACTTCCCAGATTTGCGTGGATTTGCCTGTTGCCACGCAGTTTTTAAGCTCGTAGCCACCGATCAGGTTTTGGTTTTCGCTCACGAGACTATCCCCCGCACGATTCTGGTTCACGAAAATATTCGACGGTCCGAAATTGCGCCCATCGGTCGCTCATGATAGGATAACGCCGCGATTTCGGCGACTCTCCGGAGTATACGCAGGGCAGCAGGGGGTGCGTGAAGTCGAAACTGCCAACTTATGGCAGGCAGACCGAGAGAATTCCGGTCTCAGGTCGATGCGTTGCTGGTTCTCCGAAATCTGTCGCTGAATTGTGGATACTGCCAGGATCTGACATAGTCCCTTCGTGCAGTTATTTCGAATTCGAACGGATGGTCGAATGCCTGCATCGTAACACAGGGTCGATTGTGATAGTACCCTGCCCTCCAGACGTACTTTTGAGAGTTGTTTTATGACATTTCCGTCTTCCAATAGTCCGACCCGCCGGTTCGTTCGTAGTGCGATTGTCGTGGGATTGATTTGTCAGGCATGGACTGTCGTCGCATCTGCGGCGGATTCTGTCCAGCACGCGATGTTCGCAGGGTCACTCATTCAGCCTGGCGACGAGGAGGGCGATATTCTGCGACGATTTGAAGTGCAGCTGCTGTCGACGAATCAGACTTACTTCTTTCACGTCATCGATGATGCGCGCATGGATGTCCGTGGTCCGACAGTTTTGGCCGCACTGGACCCGCAGTCGCAACGGATACCGTCCAGCCGCATCTGGTCTACGATTACGACGGACATGCGTATCTGATCGGACTGCCACCGCTCGTTGTGGCATTGCCGGCAGACCTCGAGCCGGATGCCACATGGGAACAAGCTGGCTGGCAGATGACGGCCATCGAGCAGCAGCTCAGTCAACGACGTTCCTGCATGGGTCGTGGAGGCGCGCGAACGTCGCGGTCGCCAACAGACATTGACGGTGGATGCGGCAACCGGGATCATGCTTCGCGCAGAAGCCGATGTGTTCATGGGGCAGGGAGATCAGTTCAAACTCACTCTCGCGCGTTCATCCGTCAAACCGCTTGAACCAGACGCATCAGACAGGATCACCGAACTGCAGAACGAACTCGTGGCATTGCAGACCGCGCTGAAACGACGCCCCGACGCACACTTGAGTGAACTTTCGGCGCGGCAGATTGCAGACGTTGTGGCTGCGTCGGATCGATTGACGACACTTGCCGCAGATACGCCGCTCGAAATGCTCGTGCGACAAATAAAGGCAGACGTCGAGCAGCAGCAGAAACGCCTGGAATCCACCATCAGCCTGGCCTCGAAGCTCATGCATACCGATGCTCCGCCATTTGTCCTGTCACTGATGGATGGCGGGAAACTGGAATCGGAAAGTCTCAAAGGGAAAACCGTCATCCTGCATTTCTGGGACTATCGGGATGCACCGCTTTCTGAGCCATACGGTCAGACGGGCTACCTGGAGTTTCTGTTCAACCAGAAAAAGAAGATGAATGTGACCGTCGTCGGCGTCAGTACGAATCCGGATCTGCAGAGCAAAGAGAATGTCAATCGCGGCCGACGATCAGTTCGCAAGCTGTCTGAATTCATGAATCTGAGTTATCCGGTCGGTCACGATGACGGAACTCTGCTGAAAACTTTTGGCGATCCGCGCGAAACGCGAGGACAGTTACCGCTCTGGATTGTGCTGAATGCAGAAGGCAAAGTGGTCCACTACCATGCGGGCTTTTATGAAGTCGATGCCGCGCAAGGGCTGAAGGAACTCGAAGTCGTGCTCGCAGAAATGATCCGTGGAAAGTAAAACGCAACCACAAACGTCGCGGCTCACGCAGGTTTTGTCAGGGGTTCTGATCAACTCACGCGGCAAATCAGCACTTTAAGGTATTCTGTTTCCGGGCAGGTGACGCGGACAGGATGGTCAGCCGGTTGCCCACGGTTTTCCAGCACCTGAATGTCCCGACCGGTCTGGCGCGCCACCTCAGCCAGCATTTCCTGAAATTCGTCCCGACTCACAAGCCCCGAACAACTGCAGGTGACAAGGATCCCGCCGGGCTTGAGTACCTGCAGACCGAGTTGATTCAGTCGCACATAGCCGTTAATCGCTCGATCCATACCCCCGCGCGTGCGTGCCATCCGCGGCGGGTCCAGAATCACGGCATCAAACAATGTGCCCTGCCCTGCCATGGCTTCCAGCGCGGGACGCACATCATCTCGCTGCCATTGACATCGATCAGCGACGCCGTTGAGTTCTGCATTGGCCTTCGCCATCTCCAGCGCGGACTCAGAAGAATCGATTCCCAGGACCGAGGCCGCGCCGCCAAGTTTCAGGGCCGTGATTCCAAAACCACCGGAAAAGCAGAAAGCATCCAGCACCTTCGCTCCTTTCAGATACCGACTGGCGGCAAGGCGATTGTCACGCTGATCAAGGTAGCAGCCTGTCTTCTGACCCTGTTGCACATCGACACCATAATTGACACTGAACTCGTCGATGAACAAAGGTCGCGGAGGTGCCTGTCCGGACAGCAGTCCATCGACGATCTCCAGGCCTTCGGCTTCGCGCATGCCTTTTTCGGTCCGTAACCAGATCCCTCGCGGATACATTTCTGTCTGCAGCGCCGTCAGGATGGCATCCCGATGCACGAACAAAGCCAGACTGGTGAACTGAACCAGCAGGTAACCGCCGTAGTAATCCACCGTCAACCCCGACAAGCCATCGGCTTCGCTGAAAATCAATCGGCAACCGGTGTTCGCGGAATTGAGATCAAAAATCTGGCGACGAGATTCGACGGCCTGATGAATCGTCGCTTGCCAGAAATCTGCGTTCAGCGGTCGCTCAAGTTGCCAGGAGTACAACCGCACCACAATGCGACTGGTCGGGTTGTAGAGGCCCCAGGCGATGAAACGGCCCTCCGAATTGACAAGCTTCGCCATGGTACCCGGCGGCACGTCCGCCGATTTCATCCCGTTGACGCGATCGACGGCACCGACAAATACCCACGGATGGCGTCCGAAGAACGGTTGAGCCCGTCGATTGCGCACGATGACTTCGACGAAGTCGTTGCCCGTCTCAGAGGCTTCGGCAACGGTTGAAGGAACAACTTCCTGATCAGACATATTTCTTAGCCATCACCGCGCAAGATGCGGTGTTCCATTTCTTCAAGGTAAGCGAGAAGGCGATCACGTTCATTCGCCAGATGACGAACTCGCAGCAGTGAACGCACACGAGTGCGAAGTTCCAGGCGATTCACGGGCTTCGTGAGAAAGTCGTCGCACCCGGCGTTCACGGCTTTCTCAATGTCCCCGGCTTCGTTCAGTGCAGTCACAATCAGCACCAGAATTCCGCGGCGCGCCGGGTCGCCCTTAATCTGTGAACAGACCTCATAGCCACTCATGCGCGGCATCATAATGTCCAGCAGAATCAGATCCGGTTGATGCTGATCCACCAACTGCATCGTCTGCTGTCCGTCCGATGCCATCAGAATCTCATATCCTTCATCAGCAAGGTACGCTTCCAGCAATTCACGGTTCTGCTGAATGTCGTCCGCAATGAGGACGCGAGAGGAAGAGATATCAATGTCTGAACTGCTCATCTGGTCTGCCTGACGATCGATGCGTAAAGTTTCCGGGCCGCGGACGGCAACCGCCCTGCTCTGCATTTGTTGCACTGTCAACGACGACGGAAGTATAGAGGAAGCAACCTGCCGAGAAAATCCCCAGCGGCATGCTCCGCATTTATGGCCAATCAGAACGATCGCATCAGCAGGGACCAGTCCGCAATACACCGCACTGCCCGGTTGTTGGCAGCTTCGGCCGCATCATCGGCCGCACCGTCGGTTTTATCGGATGCCGTCGGATGTGGAGCCCAGAAGCCTGCCTCGGTCAGCGATTTGCGGCTCAAATCCCGAAGCGCCTCCGCCTGGGCTCCCGGAGTCGCATTCAGCAGCAGCACCGAGTGCCCTGCCCCTTCGACGTTCTGAATTTCCGAGCTGGAAAACCAGCCATCCGTCAGCGCGATGCCACGAATCGTCGAAGGTCCGCCAAACGTACATTGCCACGCCACGGATGATTGCGCGCGATTGGCCACGACCATAACGCGCCGCAGATCGGCTCCGGCCCCTGAGACCAGTGCTCGAATCGTCGTCATCACCAGCGGAATATCATCCGTGGTTAATTGCGAGGATTCCGGGTTTTGCGGAATCGCGACCGTGAGGCAATGCGATTTGAGTACAGGCCCCCAGTGACGCACGATGTCTTCTTCACTTGTCTTCTCGGCTGACAGCAGAATGATGATGCCGGGCATCACGGGACTTGAATCCGATGTTGAAAGAACGACTGAGCGGCCGCGTTCATCAAAGTTGAACTCGCGGCGCGCGACACCGCTTGCGACTGACGAAGTGGCAGGCTTGCCCGCCGGATCGCCGGGCGTGTCAGCGTCTCCGGGGACTGTATCTTTGGCACCGACGAAGGTCGCGATTGCTGAACTTGTGCGAGCACGCTGTCGGACAAGTCAATCACATGTTCCGGACGACCAGCGGCCGTGATCTCTGCCGTCTGCGTTGTTGTTTCGCCCGGAACACGGTATTCGAACTTCGCTACGGATCCCGGAACAAGTTCATCGACCGCGACTGCCAGTTCAGCGAGCGATTTTGTACCTGCGGCGTTGAGCGACAGCACTTCAATTCCTGCCGGGAGATTCTTTGCAGATGCCGGGGAATCGTTGACGACAATCAGCGGGACTGAATCGCTGTCATCTTTGCTGATCTGAGCGTTCTTCTGCAGGATTCCGGGAAGCTTGATGCGAGGGATATCGAGCGGTTGCTTCTGTCCGTCTTCGCTCCTGTCGGCATCGTCAGTCGGATCTTTCGCTGGTGCAACTGCCGGCGCGTCCGATGACGCTGCCTGCTTTGCAAGCCGAATGGGCAACAGTCCCAGATACCCTTGCAGCACGGGCGGCAGTGATTCCACAAGCTGAACAGTCGGACTGATTTCTTCTTCACCGCGTCGAATCTTCAGGACGACCGAATCCCCGGCATAGTGCCGCGCAAGTGATTCCATCAGGACACTGCTGCGTGCCACCGCCTGACCATCAATCGTCAGAATTCGATCTCCCTTGCGCAGTCCGGCGATTTCAGCGGGGCTGCCGGGAGACACACGATCGACGACGACATCTGTATCGAATGCTCCTGTGGGCACAAGGCGGATACCAATTCTGCCTGGTTTCAGATTCTGACCGGCACGCAGTTTTTCAGCAGACGCCAACGCATCTTTGAGCGGAATCGCGAAGCCAATGCCGGAATCGTACCATTCAATGCCTGAAGTGGCTGAACCGCCGCTGCCGCGGGGCGACAGCGGCACCAGGATTCCGACGATCGTGCCACTCAGAGAAACAAGTGGTCCTCCGTAATTGACGGGCGACACTTTCGCATCCGTCTGAATCGCCATCCCATGAATACGATTCAAAGCGCTGATGATGCCCACGGAAACACTAGAGGATTCAGCTGCATAGAATCGTCCCAGGGCGATCGACCATTGCCCGACCTCAACCGCATGATTTTCGTCCGACACAGCTGGAGTCCATCGACCCTCCTTCGCCTTCAGCAGCACAATGCGTCGGACACTGTCTGTCGCCACGATGGTCGCATTCGTGCGCTTGCCGGACTGATCTTCGACAAGTACAGCTTCTGGATTCCCCTCCAGCGCAAACTGGCTTGTCAGGATTTCTCCATCCTCAGAGATCACGATCCCGGTTGTCACGAGCGAGCGCACTGCATCGCCATCGATCGACTGTTCACCGCCGATGACACGCAAACGAACAATCGACGGTTCGACTTTGCGAATGGCCGCCTGAACAGCCTGGCCCAGGTCGTCAGCGGAAGTTCGCTGGCAGGCAAGTACGATAAGCATCAGGCCGAGCATGACGCAGTTGAATTGGAAGGTTTTCATATATCATTTCACCCGTGGTCGAAGACCATGTAGTTTTATCGTTGTTGGGCACTGCGATCATTACCGCTTCACTGCCGTCATCTGCAGATCATCCAGATCCAACTGCCCCTGAGCGCCATTCAATCCGATGCGAATGATCAATTCCTTGGCATTGGCAGGCACGATGACGGTTGATTTTGCATTCTGCCAGCCAAAACTGCCTCGCCATTTTCCCAGCACCGTGGTGCCGACTTCGCGACGGATGGTATCGTAAAAATGCACCACCACGGCTGCCTGTTCCGAAATTTCCGGGCCAGGCACGATACCGTTGCATCGCACCCAGTAGTTCAGGTGCAGCGTTCCAACAGTTCGCCCATTAATGGCGGAACCCTGCAGCGTCTGTGAGATCAGGGCGGAATCTTTGTTTTCAAACCTCAAACAGTACTTGCCGTCCATCGGTGAGTCATCACACATGGTGGTCTGTCGCTGATAGTGCCAGCCGTCTGGTTTTTCGTCATCGTTTTCATCAAGATCAAATGAACCGTTGACAATCTGCGGATGGTTCGGATCAGGCTGTACGCGACGACGTTCTTCAGATTCTCCGGTCATGGGAACGAAAAGTGTCGATGCCAGCCGCTCGTCTTTCAGTTTCCCTTCCTCTTTCACGAGCAGATGAAAGGACTGCTGATAGCGTTCACCGACCGGGATGATCATGCGACCGCCTTCTTTCAGCTGATCGATGAGTGGCTGCGGGATGTTCTCAGGCGAACAGGTCACGATGATCTTGTCAAAGGGAGCGTGTTCCGGCCAGCCTTTGAAGCCATCACCGGCGAGACAATGCACGTTTGTGTAGCCCAGATCCTGCATTCGCTTCTCAGCCTGCTTTGACAGCGCAGAGACAATCTCGATCGTATAAACCTCTTTGACAATCTGAGCCAAAATCGATGCCTGATAACCGCTGCCGGTGCCAATCTCCAGAACGCGATCGTCGGGTTGCGGATCAAGTTCATTGGTCATGTAGGCGACAATATAAGGAGGCGAAATCGTTTGCTGATGTCCGATCGGCAGTGCCAGATCTTCGTAAGCCCGTGCTTTTTGAGCAGACGGAACAAATTCGTGGCGCGGCACTTTGCGCATGGCCTGCAGCACGGCGGTATTGGTAATGCCTTCGCCTTCGATATGAGCCGTGACCATGTCGTCACGTAATTCATCAAACCGTCGATTCTGCGCGGTCGCCGACGCAGTCAGCGCGCACATCACAATTGAGACACTCAGCGTGACAACGATTCGCGTTCGATGATTTGCCATGATGCAGGAATCCTCCCCTGTGCCGATTTGTGCTGAGTATATCGTGTTCCCGCCGATCACAAAACTGCGGAAATTGAAGAGATATTCCAGCGGTGATTTTGTCAGTAAATTGTGTCAAACGAAAGACGCCTGTTTGACCAAAAAAAGAGCGATCAGGAATTCCGATGACGCAGAATGTTGGTGTGGAATCACTTAGCGTTTTCAAGTGGATATACGTGATCAGAATTCTGCCAACGTCGTTTGACACTGCGTCACACGCGGTTAATATCGCCTCCCGTTGAGTGAGTGAGTACTCGCGGACGAATTCTGCACTCGTCCGCGTTCAAACCTGTAAACAAAGCCAGTCTGTAAGCGACGCCCTGCCCTGGTGGCGACGAGCGATGGAGTGCCTGCGCAAGCTGCATGCTTTCGCGAATGCCCCTGTACTTGTCTGTGGCGAAGCTGCGCGCTGGTGAAGAAGGAGGGGTGCATGACGCAGCCCAGGTGTCACGACGACAATTCCACTTCTGTCATCCCGCTGCGTCCTGCGCAACCGGATACGTACGAGGCTGACAGCAATGATCCGATGAACGCCACCGAACTGTTTCAACAGGATCCTGTGGCCGCACTTCTCGCGGCGTTGCGCCACGAAATCGGTGAACAGAACTTCCAGCACTGGTTCCATAAACGAACTCGCTTTCAGGTTTCTGGTGACCGCTTTGTCGTCTACGTCGCGAATCCATTCATTCTCAACTGGCTGCTCCGTCGATTCCGATCGGCGCTGACCCGCGCGGCTCAGCTCGTGCTGGGACTGTCGGCGTCATGTCAGTTGGAAGTGGATGAATCGCTGCTGTCAGACACGGCAACGGCGATGGATTCTGACAAAGACGGCGCTGAAAAATCGGGTGCGGATCAGAAGAAGGAAATCGGAGCCTCCGGTGCGACTGCTTCATCATCTTCCTCATCGACTCGAAAGCGTCCGAATCCCGCGGCTCAGCAGCCGTCTGAATTTGATCGACCGGGTTCTTTGACGCTGCCGAATAACCGTCGCAAGTTTCGCAGTTTCGACTCGTTTGTGTCGGGTGAATGCAACGATCTGGCAGCGCTTGCCGCCCGACAGGTCTCAGCCGCGCCCGGCGAACGCTACAATCCGCTGTTTATTCATGGAGGCACGGGCACCGGCAAGACACACCTGCTGGAAGCCATTTATACGGAAGCACGTCGTCAGCATTCGACAAAAAACGTGATGTATCTCACGAGCGAAGCGTTCACCAATTATTTCACGTCCGCCCTGACATCCCGGACGGTCCCGTCGTTTCGACAGCGGTTTCGCAACGTCGATGTGCTGTTGATCGACAATATCGAGTTTCTTGACAACAAACGCGCGACTCAGGAAGAATTTCTGCACACCATCGTGCAGGTGATCGAACACGGCGGCCAGGTTGTCGTATCGTCTGATCGACATCCGAGAATGCTCACAAAACATCGGGAAGAATTGACGACGCGATTTGTGAGTGGTCTGGTCTGCCGCATCGAAGCACCGGATGAAACGACGCGCCACAAACTGGTGCGTTCCATGGTAGTGGGAACGAAAGCTGTATTCTCAGATGAAGCGCTCGACTACATCGTCCGCCGTCACCGCAATATGCGAGAGATCCAGGGTGCGATTAATCAGCTGGAAGGCCAGTTCTCCCTGACGGGTCGGCGGATTTCGCTCACGGTCGCTCGTGAAGTGCTGGGCGAAATGGCGGAGGAATGCCGACGTCTGGTGCGAATCAGTGACGTGGAAAAAGTCGTGTGTGAAGCTTTCGGTGTAACCGCCGCAGATTTGCGTTCTGCGTCCCGCAGAAAAGCCATCGCCCTGCCCCGCGCGGTCGCCATGTTTCTCTCACGACGCATGACAAAGTCCGCGTACCGGGAAATCGGCATGTACTTTGGCGGCCGAGACCACAGCACGGTTGTCGCCGCCGAACGCAAAGTCACCGACCTCGTCACCCGCGGCGAAGCCCTCGACCTCCCGACCTCCTGCCCCGGCCGCACGTTTGGCGAACTCATTGACGAACTTGAGCAAAGATTGATGACACTGGCGAGTTAGCATCCGATGTTCCCGCATCAACCGGCTTCACAAGCGGGGCATCGATCTTCCCTGAGCCGCGCGGAATCCTGCAGGCTGGCACTAAGGCGATCAGCCGAAATAACCTAACCGAACCCAATGGACTTGAGCCTGAGGCGCTAGCCGATTTCTTGTTGTCGAATCGGCTAGCGCCTCAGGCTTAACGGGGAATTTTCATTCTGCCGCTCGCCTAATACTGGGCTCGGGGCGCTGCGGAGGGGGCGTTGCGGTCAAGTTGCTGCAACGTGTTATTGTATTGGTTGTCGAGTTGTCGCAGCTGATTCTCGTGCGAGGCCAGAGGGTTGACAGGCGGAGCCGGAATGCCGGGACGCGGTGCGATGGTGATTCCGTTCGTCCCCGTGTTTCCGTTCGGCATTCCAAACTGAGAACCCGTCGGATTGTTGCCAGAGTATTGCGACGTGTTGCCGCCTGGATCGGTATATCCCTGACTATTCTGACTCGGCGGTTGCTGTTGTGCATTCAATTGCTGGATCTGCTGTTGCTGCTGCATCATCCATTCCTGAGCTGGCAACGTCGAGACGGGCTGACCGTACATGGCACCGTTGATCACGGCGTTGCTGCCTGGAGGGCTCACATTTTCCATGCGCAGGATTCCATTCTGTTGGCCTGCTCCCTGACCAACAGGAAACAGCGATCCTGGACCGGCGTTCAAGCCGTCAAGCTGGACGTGGACATTGTTCTGACCAGTCTGCGAATACTGCTGGCCTGACATATTCGCTGCTGGTGAGCCCATGTTGCCATAGGCTGCGTTGCCATACGACACAGTTCCTGCGGGCGTGACAGGGTTGCCTTTGTTTTCGTGTGGACCTGAACCGCTGGGAGCTTGACCGAAGCCGACCGGCTGTCCGTAACTGACACCCTGCACCGGTGGCGGAAACGATCCACTCGGTCGCACGGGAATCACGCCGCCGGAATTTGGTGCGGTGTTTGCCGTTGGCAGAGCAGCGTTGTTGGCTGCGATTGGCTGCTGGTTGTTGAAATCCGCCGGGCCTGAATTTGCGGGATACTGTCGATCCGCATTTGGGTACTGCGACAGCACCGCATTCTGCGGTGGCATCGAAATTGGATTCCAGGATCCCGTCATTGTTCCCGTGATTGCAGACGCAGGATTCACGTTCGGGTTGCCGACGAATGGACTGGCCTGAGTTGCCGTGCCGGCAGTACCGCCAAATTGCGGAGGCGCATGATAAGTCATCGGAGCGGCTGTGTTCGGTGCAGAGTTTTCGGCAGCCCCGATTCCGGATGGATAGTTTCCGATGGCTTGAGTTCCCGCCAGCACCGGATCGACGTTTGGTTCGACGAATCGATTCGGCTGTTGTCCGCTACCCTGAAGGCCGGCAGTTTTGAATTGACCGGGAACATTCGCAGGACGGTCTGCGCTGGCAGAATGGATTGAAGCATTGTGGGTGGCCGGAACGATGAGTGCGGCGCGGCGCTGTTCGGCGGCGATCCGTTCGCGGTTGGCCATCTCGCGAATCTCTTCGAACGAAGCGTTCTCGGGAATAATGGGTGCCGTCGCTGCCAGACCGGTGGCGGCCTTCGATGCAGTCTGTGATTCAAGCGCCGCAAGGATCTGAGTCACTTTTTCGGAATTTCCGTAGCGCTGAATGAGTCGTTGGCGGGCGGCTTCTCGATTTCCCTGCCGAATATCCAGGAGAGCCAGATTGGTGTGTGCGTTATCAAGATTCGGATTGATTTGAATTGCCTGAGACAGATAACTGGATGCTTCGCTGTACCGATTCTGCAGGAGATACGAGTATCCGATGTCACACAGGAGATTGGCGTCGCGGGGGCGTGATCGAAGTGCCTGTCGGTAATGGTCCTCAGCTTCCGCCCACTGCTCTGTCAGATCTGCCGCCATCGCCAGGCCGTGATGTGCCGTGGGTTCATCGGGAACCATCTGCATCACTTCATTGTAAGCTTTCTGAGCTTCGGTTATCCGATTTTCCTGCAAGGCTCGCTGACCTTCCGCGAGCAGAGTTGTGACGCGACTCTCGGTCATCGGCTCTTCGGCCGTCTTCGCTTTTTCTTTATTGTCGTCGTCCTCGGTCGCCCGGCGGACAAACTTTGGAAGCTGTCCGTCGTCCATGATTTCAGCCTTGTCCGCGCGGACAAACGGGTTCCACATCTTAGTGGCACCGCCATCGACCTGGCATCCGGTTGCTGAGATTGGCACTGCGGCGAGCAGAGTGAAGATCCACCGACGTCCTGACATGATCAGGTCTCCTGGCGGGTTTGTAAGAGGCAGGATGCAGCGCCTTGTTGAGAAACAAGGCGACCACAGAGTGAAGAGAGGAGAACGACGAACGTTCAGACAGGAGCGCGTGTTTTAGAGGATATTCGGTTTTCGTGTCGAGACGAGTTTCCGTCACGTTTTCGGCAGAATCTGCCGGTTTCTGCATCGTCTCCTGCGTTTTTGTTGCTTGACTCCTCGGGCGGCCAGTTTCCCTCAGGTTGTCACACTACAAAAAAAGCAGCTCCCTGATGAGGGAGCTGCTTGAAAGATTCTTGAGTTTCGCCGCGGAACCTGGTGGGATTTAGAATCCACCACCGCCACCACCGCCGCCACTCAAACCACTGTTTCCATTGCCTCGGATACGACGGAATCGACCGTAGTCCTGTTCGGCTTCCATTGAATTGATGCCGTTGCTGTAAGGCTGCGATACCACAACACGCTGGTTGGCATCCTGGTTGCCCAGGTCCGTCAGGACGCGCACCACGATGTCGCGGCGAACCTGATCCAGTTCCGGATCCGCATTATTCCACGACCGCTGCACGATCACTGGGAACGGTGTTGAAGGCATTCTTGCCGCGATCTCTGCAATGTGATCGCGACCGTAGGGACTAAGTTCCGAGGAATTGTCCACAAACTCGTTGCGATACATCACGAAATCGGCGGCTTCACCGTTAGTTTGCATCGCATGCCAGTGAGCGCGTGTGACTGATCCGAGCGGCAGCACATCGGGAACCTGCATTCGGGAGTGCGCTGACCCGCAGCACCAGGTGCGAGGATTCCACCAGTGACAGCCGCAGGTTGCGCATCCTGAATCGCAGGATCTGCATCACATGATGATCCGCAGGATGTCGAGCACGAATCGCAGCTGCTGGAGCAGGATGATGTGGTGGAACAGCATCCACTGGCCAGCCCGCAGGCGGCGAGCAGCATCAATTTCGCTCGAAGAGAAGATCGTAAAGCGTTCATGGTCACTCTTCCTGTGCGCACCCAAGGTGCCGGGAGGGTGGAAAACTCGTTCATCGAAGCTGGAGAGAACACATTTCGGACGACGTCCGATGAGATCAATGGGTACGACGTTACTTCTTCGCAGGCTGACTCCAGCCGACCGGCTTAACCTGTGTCTGCGAGTGTTTCGAACCAGGCAGTCGGAAGAACGGCTTCTTCGGTTCTGCCGAAGCCTGACTGTTCTGGTTCGAAGTGCCCATCATCCGACTTTGTGGCGGATAGTTCTGGGGCACTGGTGGCACTGGTGGCATTTGAGGCATTTGAGGCATTCGACCCTGTGGATATCCCTGCGGCGTTGCCTGGTATAGTGGAGCTGACTGGTCCTGAGGAGCGGCCTGATATTGCTGATAACCCTGATTTGGAGCCATTTGCGGGACTGTGTAGTCAGGCTGAGGCTGCATCGGAGGACCGTACGGTGTCCCGCCGCCGAATGGTGAACCACTTTGAACGGCCAGACCGCCACCAGAATATGAACCCGCTCCCAGTCCAACAGGTGGGTTAAACTGGCTGTATCCTACAGGTACTCCGTGAAGTGAACCGCTTCCGACCGTACCCACCTGATACACGTTGTTGTCAGGCGTACCTTCTGTACGCCCCAACTTCCACAGATCGTGATCGTTTGGATGCGTGTGGTTGAAGCCGGGCAACGGCGGCACTTCATCCGGTTCCATCGGACGGACAATTTCTGGTGACACAAGGACCAGTAATTCCGTTTCGACTTCGGATGCCTTCTTGGACTGGAACAGCAGAGGTCCGACGTAAGGGATGTCACCCAGCAGCGGAATGCGACTGACGTTCGTCAGTTCCTGCCGTGAGAGTAGTCCGCCGATCGCGAAGGTCTGACCTTCTCGAAGTTCCACAGTGGTCTGAACTCGCTTGACGTTCGTGCCAGGGATCCCATTCACAGAATTGTTGCTGTTGATTTCACTGAACTCAGGAACAACCTGGAGTCGAATGAGGTCCCGATCCATCACCGTCGGCGTGACCACCAGGCTGGTTCCGAAGCCTCGAAACGATGTCGCCTGACCACCGCCCAGACCGATAATCGTCGGCACAGCAAATTCACCACCGGCCAGAATACTGGACGATGTGCCGCTCATGCAGGTCACCGTTGGTTCCGCCAGCAGCTTGACCGTACCATTGGACTGCAGCCAGCGGACCAGTACCAGGATTTCGCCATTTTCAAAAATGCCGCTCAGGGTTGAACCTACTCCAGCGCCCAGATTTCCGCCAACCGTGTGCCGAGAGTTATTGAACTCCACCGCCCAGTCGAAGCCGAAGTCACGCATTTGGGAGCGATTGATTTCTGCAACGATGACTCGCATCATGACGTTGTATTCGCCAGGGACAGAAAGCTCGTTGATCACAATGTCTCGGAAACCAGTGTTCTGCCCCGCGCCACCACCCTGACCACCGCCAAGGTTACCGGACTGAGCGAAGTTATTCAGCCCCCCCTGATCGGCAAGATCATTGAATCGTCCCAGCGAACGAAACACCTCGGCACGGACAATCTGCAGGATGTTCTGCGCTTCTTCCCCGTCGTAGGCCATGCCACGAACCAGCACCTGTGTGCCGACTGGTATAATGGCAACCTGTGAATTCGGGAAAAGCGTTTTCAGACGACGTTCCAGCCGTCCAAAGTCCAGCGTCCTCTGTTCTTCAAGGCTGGCATCGTTGACGACCGCCACTTCGTAGATTGACGGCATCTCTTCGTCTTCAAACCAGAAGGTCATATCCGTCTTGCCAATTTCCATTCCCACCACACTGACTTCGGTGGGAGAGTACTGGACGTAGTTGGCGACCGTGGAATCCGTCACTGCGATGCGGCGGATGTTTCGGTTTGTCATCACCAACTGGCTGTGGCGTTTTTCCAGCTCAAGGTTGTATTGTGGTTTCATCAGGCGATCCACATTCGGGCTGTGAATCGCATCCACCTGACCAGAAATCGCCGGGTCGGTCACCGAAGGCGTATCCAGTTGCAGTCTCTGCATCTGGACAGGGCGGACCGGCACATTCAGCCCGGCGGGGTATTCCTCAGTCTGCTGAGCAGACAAAGTCCCCTGGGCCAGTGCTGACACTGCAACGACGCCTGACAACATCTGCCGAAGCGTCTTCGCTCGAAAATGGCGACACCAGGTTTTAAGAGACAAACCCGGATTGGCGTGATCGGCTGACATTTGACGTGCTCCTTCCGTGTCACATCATGATGGAAGAGTTCGAATGGAACTCTCCTTGAACCGTCTTTCGTCTCTTCTGCCCTTCTTCAGTAATCCTTACTGAGAATGGCTTGACGGCTGCTCATTGGCGGCTGCAAAGACCAGTTGCTGCAGATTTATCGACTCTGCCGCCCGTTCTGGTGTGCCTTGATCGATTCCAACCCGCGGGATTCTGTTTTAGCGTTCCGGTTCAGCCGGTTAAGTAAAATGGAACGGTCAGCACGGTTTCGACCGACCAGACAAAATAGAAAGCGGCAGCCCATTTCCGGTGCTGCCGCTTGACTCTTTTCAGCAAATTCAGATCTGTCAGCATTTCTTTGCGGCCTACCAGACAATGTTGATATTGTTGTCAGCGATGCCTGGATGAGCCCAGGGACGGCGATAGCTGTGAAACGGCAGGCGATGATGTACTCCGCCGCCGTCCATGTTCGGCAGGTTCTCAAAACCACTCTCGAAACTGCGAGGATCCGGACTTCCGTAATAGCCATGGCCGTATCCATGACCATCGTGATGACCATCGTGATGACCATCGTGATGACCATGGCGGTCAGAATGACCGTAGCCACCAGCATGGCCAGTACCAGAAAATCCCGCCGATCCGTACAAACTGCCCAAATGAGCCACTCCTCCACCCACACCGCCAAATCCGCAGCAAGATGGCACGGCAGCCGCACATTCACAGCAAGCGTCCATTTCAGGTGCCGCATCCATCATGGGTGCATGATGCACCGGAGCACGCGAACAACCGCAACCGAGCAGTCCAGCCTGCGTCGATGCAGAACCGAAAAGACACACGACAGCGGACAAAGCTAAAAAGAGTGTTCTAATGCGTATCATTCAAATCTTCCTTTATCAAGACCATGATGCTGTCGCCAGGGTGAAACGTGCGTGGCACATGACAGCTCGGACCACGGTGATGAATGATCTACACGCAAAAGCGGGCTGCGACCAGAAGTTTCAACTACTGGAAAACCAAAAGATAAAATATGACGGTCGGTCCGTACGAAATGTGCATGATGGGTTGAGTTGACGGAAGCTGTCGTTTCTCCAGATTTGATCAAGTGTCGGTCTTTCCACCGAACCGATCATACGCATGGATCAAGTTTTCAGTTCTGCTGTTTCGCGGAGTCGAGACGTCATCAGACTGAACAAAAAGTCTAGTGCCCTGGAGGGAGTCTATGCGTCAGACATCTTTGCTTGCCTTTCTTGTCGCCGCAGTCGTAACGGCTTCTGCTCAGGCACAGGTTGGGTCGCCCGGCATCGAGTACGGAAATACGATTGCAGCTGGTGACGGCGTGCAGTTGTATCCATACGACCAGCAGGATACATGGCTGCATGGCCATTTCCAGCGCGTGCCGACTTACGGAGGATTTTCCAGCTTCCGTCCTTACAACTACCGGCATGTGTTCGCTCAGACACAACTGGCACAAACCTGGGGCCATGCTCACGGAATGCCCTACTCACAACAGTTCTGGAATCGTTATCGCGCCAGCTACCTGGAAGGGAACCTGCATGCCGACGGTCAGCCGATGATCCAGAATCCTCAACTGCCTGGTCACGCATCACAGGTGTATCCGGCTGCGTCGAATCCTGGTCAGGCCTATCCGCAGCAGCAGTCTCCGACACAGGGTTATCCCTATCAGGGACGTCCTAATAACGCCTATCCGGTGAGCGCGGTGCGTCCGATCGGATATCAGACTCAGGATGTCAGCGCACAGCCAGTGTATGCAGCTGAGCCGACCGGAACTTCAGTTTCCGCTGAACGACCCATCCATATCTTTCCCGAACGCATGAACAACCGCTGATCGCGAACGGAATCACTGAAGACTCCCCATGAGAAACGCTCCGCGCCTTCGCAAGTTGGTTCGGAGCGTTTCAACTTTTTATGGGTTGCCCTGTTACGCTGTTGCAACCGAGTTCAGGTCGCTACTCTGCCGATTCAACACAGTTGAACTCTTGCTGACTCCCCGAATCGATTCAGCATTCCTCTTCACATCAGCAGTCACAGGTTGCCCTATGAAAATTGTCCGAATTCAGTCAGTCGATGGTCGTGTGGGTTTTGCCAGCCAGAAAGCAGACGGTTCTCTGGAACGCCTGCAGGGCAGTCTGTTTGACGGTCTGACTTCGACCGGCCAGACAGTCGTCGCTGCAAAGATCCTGGCCCCGCTGGAACCGGCGGCGATCCTGTGCATCGGCCTGAACTATCGCCAGCATGCAGAAGAAGGCAAGCAGGCATTACCGCCGCATCCCGTTCTGTTCATGAAGACCGCGACTTCCGTGCAGAATCCCGGCGATCCCATCGTACTGCCGCGCAAACTTCGCAGTGACAAAGTGGACTATGAATGCGAACTGGCCGTGATCATTGGCAAATGCTGCCACAACGTCAGCCGCGCCGATGCGTTGTCATATGTGCTGGGTTACAGTTGTGCCAACGATGTGAGTGCTCGTGACTGGCAAAAAGACGGCGGCGGAGGTCAGTGGTGTCGCGGGAAAACGTTTGCCACGTTCTGCCCGCTCGGCCCGTGTCTCGTGACAGCCGACGAGATCCCGAACCCAAACGCCCTGCAGATCCGCACCATCCTGAATGGCAACACCATGCAGGACTGGAATACCAACGATATGATCTTCGATGTCCCGACACTGATCGAGTTTCTCAGTGCCAGCACAATTCTGGCACCCGGCACCGTCATTCTGACGGGCACTCCTCACGGCGTCGGTGCCGCCCGCACGCCGCCCGTGTTTCTCCAGCCAGGCGACGAAGTGACAATTGAGATCGAAGAGATCGGGAGTCTGACGAATCCGGTGGTTGAAGAGGTTGTGTGACCGCTCAGGGCGATACGACTCTTGGTGACTCTTGGTGCAGGTGAATTCTTAATCTTAATCCTACTCTTAATCTTAATCCCTTGCGGTGCTGACACTTTCAGGGACAACTCATTCCAGCGTGATTGCCGGAAGATTGAGGAGATACGGGAGCGGCAAACCGATTACGATTAAGAGTAGGATTATGATTAAGAGCGAGTTCTTCAGAAGGGTCAACGGTTATCAGTATCATTCGCTTCGACAGTGCAGTCTGGCCAACCGACCGACATGAATGTCCATCCTCTGTTTGCGGCGCGTTGCGAGACAAAACTCAACTCAGATGCCGCACGCGACGCATGATCCATTCAAACGCCAGCAGCCCGATCATCAGATACATCAGCCAGCTGCGATCCCACAGCGTGCGCAGTTGTTCATCAACAACGACCGGCTGGCTTTGATCGGGCAACAGTGTCGGCAATGTCGCAAGTTCTGACACGGCAAGATAACTCCCCTGCGTGTCCCGTGTCAGACTTGTCAGCAGCTCAGTGTTCAGAGTCGGATTCTGAGATTCCAGATTCGGAAGCACGACATCGATCGAAGCCTGAAGCACGTCCGACGATTCCGGCACGGGCACTGTGATGCGATAGGTTCCCGGTCCCGGCGGTCGAAAACTGGCCACATACTGCCCTGCCCCGCGACTGTCGCCATGCAGGCGATCAGGCACCGTCAGCGTCCGGCCTTCTGCATCCACAATCGTCAGGGGAACAGATTCTGTCAGCAGAGGCTGCAGTCGAGCGTCATACAACTGGGCGCGCGACTCACCGGTTGCCCGGCGCCGACTTCAGTCCGATCCAGCAGTAACAGACCGCGTGCGTTGCCGCGGCTGCGGCGTCCCTGACCGACCTCGCGAATCAGGCTCGTCCAGAATCGCTGATGGCCCTGCGGCGAAATCTCCCGCAGTCGCCATGTCTCCGCTGAACCAATGAAAATTGTGCGTCCGGTCCCGTAAAACTGGGACGCTAGAAATGGTGGCTGCCCCAGTTCTGTTCTTGCCCGCGGGTTACCATATTCCAGCAGCACCACAGCACCGTCACGCACTCCCCGAACAGGATACGACCGATAAATTCCTTTGAACGTCTGCCACAGATCCACGCTGGCACTGCCCGTCTCATCCGCGATCTTCAGGAACTCGGTCGCACGGCCTTCCGGCGTGAGCGTAAGCGGCCACGGCTCATCTGCGCGCTGACTGAGCTGAAGTTCTGGTGCCATGCGGTTCAGCAGCACAGGATAGAGCACGCTGATGTCGCGAAACGTTTCAGGCTCCTGCGCCAGTCGGGGGGTAAAAATCTCTCCGGCAACTAAAACCAGCCCGCCAGCGTGTTCGGAAACCCAGCGATTCAGAAACGTCTGCTGTTCCGCCGATAGTCGGCTCCAGTCCGGATCAAACGCGACGATCACGTCGTATTCAAACAATTCCGCTTCGGTCGCCGGAAACTTTGTCAGCAGTTGCTTTGCTTCCTGCGAAACGAAGCCGATATCCTCATCCGTCACCGACTGCAGCCAGACGTCGGATTCGACACCGCTGTGACGAAAAAACGTGTTTCGCACAAACTGATAGTCACGCATCGGACCGCTGGAGATGACCAGGACCTTCATGCGTCGATCGGTCACTTCGATCGTACGCCGCCGCTCATTGTCACCGAGTGTCATTTCCGAACTGCCTGCAGCAGATTCGATCCGCGCCGTAAAGTCGTATTTGCCCGACACTGACAGTTCCTGACTGAATCGAATCGACGCGGGGATCGCGTCGTCACCCAACTCAATCGTTTTCTCAGCGATCTGCCGCCGATCTTTGCCGTCTCCGTCAGAAGATTGCTCGAACAGTCGCACGGTTGCCTGCTGGCGGGACGAGGCCGTCCCTGGAGCATGACCGTAATGTCAAACGGATCTCCCTGATGCACATCGGTGGGACTCTGCATCCCGGCCACCCACAGATTCAACTGCGGCTTTTGACTGCCAACACCGACCGTGATCAATCGCGTTCCCGAGCGTTCCGCCCTGATTCGTGCAGGCTCCACATCCAGTCCGGTGTTGGATCGACCATCGGAAATCACGACCACGCCGCTCAGCGTTCGCCCGGAAATCTGACCTATCAATTGATAGAGCGATTCGCCCATCCGCGTTTCTGCACCACGCGGCTGGATGATCGATTTCCATTTTGCCAGCGCAGCAGGATCAGAAATCGTGCCGACAGCGTCCTGAGCCTGCTGATCCAGCGACACGGTTGCCGCTTGAAAAGGAGTCTGACCCTTTTGTGTTTCAGGGTCTGACCCTTTTTCAAGCCCCGCGGTTTCAGGATCACCCGCAGCCACATCGACAAACCGCACCGCATCGTCAGAAACGATCGCCCACGGGCCAGCCAGCGAAGAATCGAACGTGTAGACCGAAACGGCATGTATCCGGCTGAGTTCCGATAAGACCCCGGACGAGATCAAAGACTTCACCGCAGCGTCAGCCCGCGTCGTTGACGTGTCTGTGAGTGACGGGGCGCTCTCCCCCGGTGTTACTGCCTTTTGCGCTTCCTCACCGGCGGCTAGCGCCGTGCCGTCTTCAGGAGGAACGCCATTCGCAGGATCGCCCGCGGGCCAGGCCATTGAGAGTGAAGTGTCGAGCAGAATACCGACGCGTGATTTCTCGACGCGACTCAACTGCGTACGCCGCTGAGGATTCAGCACAATCAGCAGCACCAGAGCCAGTACCAGAATGCGGGGAATCAACAGGACAACCCGATCACGCGTCTTCAGGAAACGGGAATCCCGCAACGCTGTGCGGACCGTCAACGCAGCCAGGACGGCGATGCTGCCCAGGAGCAGCAAAATACCGCCGGTCGATACCGGCAAATCCAACTCCGTCGTTTGAAACAACTGTGATTCGACTTCCATTCCCGTGACGGCATTCGATGATGCATTTTCCGTCGATGCTGAGTTCCCCGATTCAGTACCCGCAGCCTGAACTCCCAGATTCAACCCCTGAAAACCGAAACCTGAATACTGAAAACTCTGCTCACTCATCGGGCCACCTCCGGATGGTAGCTCAAACGCAGCGCGAGCAGTTGTTCGGCGACCAGTGTCGCAATCAGTAATCCCAGCAGCAGCCAGCGAAGCTCACGACCGGCTGCGGAACCACCGAGAGAGTTGGCCGAATCGGCTTCCAGAATTCGCACATGATCCAGTTCGGCCTGACTCGTCAGCTGTTCCTGATCGGCGAGCGCCAATGCGCTTTCAGACGTCGGAACATTGAGCGCAATCACGGTATCATTCAAGCTGCCTTCAGGATCAAAACGACGTACGCGGTAAATCCCCGGTCGCTCCGCCTGGGCGATTGTGAGTTCCAGTTCCTGCTCGGTGGGTGGTGTTTCGGAAGGTGATTTGGCATCCTGCTTCATGTCTGTCGATGTTGCTTCGGGCACGCCGTTTCTATCCGTCTTCAACAAAGTTGCCTGAAGCCGCACAAAGGTTTCGGCGACAGGTTCATCGTTGGGTCCGGCTCCCGGCAGATAGACTTCGACATTGTCGGTGAACTGACTGACCGGCCATTGCAGACGCAGTGGTTCCGACAATTCCCGCAATTCAACGCTTTCGATCTGACGCTGCAGGTACTGATGGATCAGCAGATGCATCACGACATATCCCGGCGCGGCAGGCGCGACGGGCCAGTTGCTCCAGCGACGTCCGGCACCTGTCAGAAAAGTCAGTACCCTGCCCTTCCCGACTGTGTGTTCGAATGCCACAGGCTGACCGGTCTTCAGTCGCATGAGTGTTCGAACACCATCAGCTCGTTCCGCGTCGTCGGCCTTCCAGTCATCGGTCACCTGCAGCCAGCGCGCGATCTGTACGGTATCGGGAAATGGACTGTCGGGCGAATTGTAAACCATGAAAATCGGATGCTCTTCAAACACCGGCGTGATAAAAGGATTCACTTCGTCAGTCGCCAGATTGCCCTGATCGATCTCGTGAACCGTTCCGATTGGTGCCGGAAACAGCTTCAGCGATGGTTCCCGCAGCGTTTCGGAATACCACCGGACATTCGCCTGCTCGCCGGGAAACCATACGATTCCGCCGCCACTGCGAACATAGTCCGCCAGCAGCAAAGTTGTATCTGCCGGCAGATCGCGCACGTTCAGAAGATAAATGCAGTCATAATTCTTTAGGTTTACGGAAGTCAGCGTCTGCGATGCGCGGATTTCACTGGCCAGTCCCGTCAGCGCCGGATCAGCACTCAGGGCAGCCGCCACAAACGAAGCATCGTCCTGCTGACCTTCATCATCGACGATGAGAATTAACCGGCGTTCTGTAACATCCACCGCGAGGAACCGACGATTATCCTCCCGCAGCGCGTCATCTTCCAGACGCACTTCAAGCTGATGACGCCCCTCAGAGTCAAAGGTCACGTCATGCGAAACCTGCAACTCGGCACCGGGTTCGATGTCGGGGATCAGTATTCTGACCGGCAGCGATGCGCCGTCCAGCAAGACCGTGCCACGCAATCCTGCGGCTTTTCCTGCACCGTGATTCTTCACAGTCAGCGTCATCCGCCATGGCACACCCTGAGCAACGGCCAGCGTATCCGCCTTCAACTGCTGGATTGCCACATTCGCGTGCGTATCCTTCACCACTTTGATTAAATCCACCGAAGCCTTGATGGTGTTCAACGATTCCAGCGCTGCGACAACTTCCGGACGGCTGTTCCAGTCCGTGGCACGCAGGTCCGTCAGCACATGCACCTGCGGAGCAGCGCTGCCGTCCGCGGCGAGGATGTCCTTCGCCGCGTTGATGGCATCCACAGGTGAGGCCGCCCGCCAGGAACACGTCAGATTCCTCAGTCGCGGCAGAATTTCCTGAATGAAAGCGGCGTCGAGGATGCGATCGGCAACAATCGGTCGTCGCGGACTTGTCAGCGACAGGATCGTAACGCGGGATGCACCGGGTTGCCGACTTCCTTCCACGAGCATGTTTTCAAGTGTTAACAGAGCTTGCTGAAAGACCGCTGCGTCGCCTTCCCGATCGCGCATGGAAAGTGAATCGTCCAGCAGCACCACATGATGCATGCTGGCCCCCCGCAGCATCAGCAGGCGACTCGGATCAAGCACCAGACGCGCGTCAGGAATGCAATCAGCAGCACGGCCAGAATTCGCAACAGCAGCAACAGCAACTGCTCCAGCACAATGCGTCGGCGATTGAGTTCTTCGCTTTCCAGAAGGAACTCCATCGCGGCAAATCGCACCTTTTTATATCGCAGCCGGCTGAGAATATGAATCAGGATCGGCACCAGCACCAGCGCAGCCCCCGGCAGCACATACGCTGGGTTGAGGAAAAACTGCGAGAGCGTTGACATGGGATTCAGGATTCAGGATTCAGTTGTGTGCGATTCATTGGTCATTGTGCCTTGGGCATTGGTCATTCCACGTCATTGGTCATTCCGCAGTGTAGTGGCCCCGTGACCATGACAGAAGTTCACGAACCAATGTTCTTTGGCATGACACCGGCCAATTCTTGACACGGATTCCCCCGGAGCTTCACCGTCAGGTGAATGTGGCTGCGGTCGTGTCCGGCAAGAGCTTGAACAGCTGGGTCGCCGAGCAGTTCCAAGCGGCTGTCCAGCGTTCTGGGGCGATTAAGGCAGCCGGAAAGAAAGCCACCAGCCAGACGAAGGCGGTCAAGAAAACAACATCACGCAAGAAGAACTCTCCTCAGCATGCGTAGTCCGTGCCTTGCCCAGCAGACTTGCCTGACTCAGATCGCAAGAGTTCAGGTGCCGAACTATTGGTACGCAGCTCATTTCTGAATCAATGAGCTGCATATCGTTATCATCGCCGCCGTCCTCTCATCTTCGCCAACACGAAAAGGCAAGTTTGCGCAGGCACACTACCGAAAGTGGCGGATTTGTCACATCCTGCGATCCGCTGTGGAATTCGTTGGCGCAATGATTTGCGACTTTCGTTGCCTGAAGCTGAACGGTATCATTGATTCACTGCGTAACTGCCCGACCGTGTTTGTGTTTTCGACTGAAATTAGAGGTATTCAATGAGCATTGATGTTCAAGGACTCCGCAATCTTCCAGTTGCAGAGAAGCTTCGGTTGGTCGAACTCCTTTGGGATGATATTGGCGCGTCCGAAGAACCAATCGTGCTTCATTCATGGCAGTTTCAGGAGGCTACGCGTCGTTCTGCAGAACTAAAAACGGATCCGTCAGTGGCCATCGATCGTGCAGAACTCTGGCGTCGCGTTGATGGCTAATCCGCTTCGCTTCCACCCACTTGTTGTAGAGGATCTCAAAGCCGCGACCGACTGGTACGATGGCATCGAGATTGTACTTGGCAATCGGTTTCGCCAGTCAGTCAACGAGCGACTCGATTCGGTCGAATTATTCCCAGAATCGCATGCGATCGTCCGAGGGACACTTCGAGTCGCGTTAGTTAACGGATTTCCATATTTGATGATCTTTGAGTGGACGTCGGATTCGACCGAGATCGTTGGCATTTTTCATTCTGCCTCGGACCCAGCCAAGTGGCAGCGAGGTAAGAGTTGATGTTGTGTCTTTACAGATCCGCACACGCTCGTAACAGTTTAGTCCCTCAGGATCTGATCTTGGAAAGAACAGTTTTGGAAGGAACAGTTATGGGAAGCAGCTCATTGTTTCAGAAATGAGCTGCGTCATTTCCCCGCTCCTTCATCCCAGTCCGCATCCCAACAAAGAAACCGACAAGGGAGCCGTAAAATCAATGCGGCGGTTCCTGACAGAAGCAGGAGTTACGCCATGATGGAATACAAAGGATATATTGGCAAGGTCGAGTTTGATGACGAAGCAGCCATCTTCCAGGGGGTAGTGATCAACACCTGTGACGTGATCACGTTCCAGGGCGAGAGTGTCAGTAAACTGACGCAGGCGTTCCACGATTCGGTCGATGATTACCTGGCCTTTTGTATGGAGCGTGGCGCGGCTCCCGATAAGCCATTTTCCGGCCAGTTCTTGACGCGGATTCCCCCGGAGCTTCACCGTCAGGTGAATGTGGCTGCGGTCGTGTCCGGCAAGAGCTTGAACAGCTGGGTCGCCGAGCAGCTTCAGGCGGCTGTCCAGCGTCCTGGGGCGATTAAGGCAGCCGGAAAGAAAGCCACCAACAGCACGAAGGCGGTCAAGAAAACAACATCACGCAAGAAGAACTCCCCGCAGCATGCGTAGTCCGTGGCTTGCCCAGCAGACTTGCCTGACTCAGATCGCAAAAGTTCAGGCCGAACTATTGGGACGGTCCCCTTTCGGTTCGTTTCTACAGTGGAATGGCAGGCGACAGGTTTCACTCTGCTGATTCAGTCGTTGTAATTTCATCAGATGGAACATCATCAGCTGCGGACTCTGCTGAATCTTCAGATTTCGCCGCTTTTACTTTGACAGCTTTGTTGATCGATCTGGAAATCTTTTTGCGTGCCTCGTCAGCCTTTTCGCCTTCCATCACTTCACGCTTCATCACATCAGACGTCAGCACAGATTGAATTTCTTCTATCTCAATCTTGATGTCCGGAAACAGCCTGCGGAGTTCACGTCGCATTACCTGCAGGACACTGTCAGTCAGCAGCATTGCCCCAATGAAGTAGCGACTGAGCGCTTGTTTTTGGCTGTGGTATTCTCCCAGAACTGATTTGATCCATCCCTCTTTGCAGAACAGATAGACGGATTCAACATCTTTCCCGCTCTTCCAATTGAGCGTATTGAAATCTATTTCAATAACGACTTCGGCTGAGATTGGCTTTGCAAACGTCACTTTGTAAATTCGCCAGTTCAATCCGTTCGTGAGGACGACCCAATCGACGCCTTGATTTGCGGCGTAGTCCACAGCCTGTTTTACGTGGGGCTCTTTGAGGTCGATACCGATTGCTTTCACTTCAATCAGCATCTGAAGTACACCGTCGATCTTGGTGGCGAGGTCGCAGTACGTGCCCCGAATCGCGTGTTCAGAGGTGATTTCTAAAAACTTGTCGTATCCAAAAATGTCTGCGAGCATATCGACAACGATTGTGACAGTGTCAGATTCGCCGACGTCTCTGGATTTTGCAGCGGTCAGAATTGGCTGAAAACGTTTGATACCCGCTGCGATCCGGTCCGCTACCTTGGATGGAAGTTTTGCCACGTTTGTTTGCCTTGGGAATGAACTAAGGAACTGCAGAAAGAAATTCTTCGTTGTAGGGTATCCAGATGCATTCCGTAGGGAAAGTGAATGGATTCGCCTCACTTTCAGAAGAGTTTCTCGGGAAGTGAATCAACGGGCAATCGGAAAAGAACTGATCATGCACATGAAAGGCAATCACACATGAGTGAACCACAGAACTGACGGAAGTGATCCTTCACTTACACCAGCGCAGTGGAAGTCATGTTTCACTTCCAAGCGGCGGTCACTGGGTGGATGGTGGCAGTGGCCGGAGTGGTCTGACATACTGTGATCTGTGGCCGACATAGCGATTGAACATGGACGAACCAATATGTTGAGGGGAAATAAGAGATGGTCAGAGTCCGGTTCACGGCACTGCACATCATCGCTACCTTGCACAAGATAGCGGCGTTGTTGGTGGTACTGACGGTCGTGATGGTCATTATTGTGGCGAGACTGGAAGTTTCTGACGAACTGCTGATGCGCGGACAGAATTTTAGGATATTTGTTGCTGCTTCAGGTGCTGCATTTGTGAGTTCCTTGGTCGTAGCGATTGGCCTATTCGCAGTGGCCGAATTACTGACTTGTTTTACGGCAATTGAGGCCAATACACGACAGGGAAAAGATGCGATCTTGAATCTTCATGCAGTCGTCCGAACGACGATTGAGGAACAGACTCAAATACTCGCAAAAAGCCTAGCGTCTCGGTCAGACGCACAACCTGCCAGTTCGGGTACTTGTCCGAAGTGCGGCCAGAGATTCCGAGTCACTGAGAACGTGCGTGGTCAGCAAGTAGCGTGCCCAAAATGCGGCGCAAAGTTCGCCGTTTGAACGGCGGAGGCCGAACAGTATTGGCTGCGTCCACTTTCTTGCCATTCGCACCCTTTTTAAGTCTGCTCCTGCAATGTCACTTCGACGATTCCGGCATAATGTGAAGTGAGTAGCCAATCCGGTGCAGCGATTCCTCAAGCGTATTGATCGCCAGATGTTTGCGACCGGCCAGGACATGGCTGGCCTGAAGGGGGTCGGGAGTCTTTTTCGGCCACTCCGCTTAATTGGTACCCACTTCCAAAGAAACGTACCAAACTGCAACCCGCAGAAAAAGACTCCCGACCCCTTTGCGATTACGCAAATCAGGTTCAACGGCAAATCATGTGCGCGAGGGCTGTCGATGGCCAGATTGGTCATGTTGTGGACGTAATTTTGATCTGGTGCTTTACCGCGAAGCGGTTCGAGAAATTAGCCGGTGGTAAGCGGAGCGCCACCACCGGTACGTTGCAAAAATTGGGTTCGCACCCTGATAAGGGTGCCAGATTCGGGTTTCTGGCATCCCTTCAGGATGCGTGGCACCATTCCTTCTTTACCGGTGGTGCGCCTGTCGGCGACCACCGGCTAATTTCTGCCATCCTTTCAGGATGAATCGCATTCATGGCGATCAATGTTGGCACGCGCACTTCATTTGTCGTTGAACCAGTATTTTGGGCTGTCAACGATGTGCGCGTTGACATTGTAACTTGCCACGACAGATTCGGCGGCGTTATATTGCCCTCGTGCCAAGCAACGGGGCAGTCGTTGCCGATGGCCGTCGCCCTGGAGGAAGTGACTGTGAAATACACCGTTGTCATCGATGAATCCGACGAGGGGTTTGCCGCATGCGTTCCTGGTTTGCCTGGTTGTCACTCACAGGGTGCAACCGAGGCAGAGGCGGTCGCCAACATTAAGGAGGCCATCCGCGAGTATTTCGACGTTGTGGAGGAGCTCGCCCAGTCAGCCGGTAAGAAACAAGTTGCAGTCGAGGTTTGACGTGCCCAAACTCGCGGGAGTCAACCACCTCAACGCAGTTCGGGCACTAGAAAAGCATGGCTTCCGGATTGCACGACAAGTCAAACACATTGTGATGACTCCAGGGCAATGTGTTCCAAGGCAGGAGCCTCGGAAGAAGTTCTTTGCATTAGTCATTGGTCATTCGGATTTGGTCATTGATTACTTGCGTTTCAGTCGCTGCATCAGGATATGCGCCAGCGCGGCATCCAGGTTGTCACTGGTCCGGATGAGTTTGTAATCAACCCCGCTTCCGGCACATCGGCGACGGATGGTGTCGAGGAAGCGTTCCAGCGCCTGCATGTAGCCTGCACGAAGTGCCGCGGGATCACAGGTCAGGTGACCACTGCCTTCCAGTCCTTCAAATCGCAGTGTACCCGAATACCGAAAATCCAGTTCTTCGTCATCCATGATATGCATGGCGATCACTTCGTGGCCGCGCTGCCGCAGCATCGTGAGCCCCTTGAACAGTTCTTCACGCGGACAGAACAGGTCAGACATCAGCACCACGATGCTGCGTCGAACCAGGGATTCATTCACGCGGCGCAGCACGCCGAAAATATCTGTTTTCCCGCCTGCGGTCTGCACTTCCAGCCCCGACATGATCGCCTGCAGATGATTGTTGCGGCTGCTGGCGGGAATCTGACTGCGAATCGTGGAATCGAAAACGCTCACACCCGCAGAATCGTGCTGTTTCAGCACCAGCATGGCAGTCGCAGCGGCGACCGTGCGGGCATAGTCAAATTTCGACATGGCCCCCGTCTTAAACTGCATTGATTCGCTGCCATCGACGACGAGCGCCACGCGGACGTTTGTGTCCTCTTCGTACTGCTTCAGATAGTATCGGTCCGATCGCGACCAGAGCTTCCAGTCAATACGGCGCAGGTCGTCCCCGGCCACGTATTCACGGTGCTGCAGAAATTCCAGCGACTGTCCAAAGTAGGGACTGCGGTGCAGGCCTGAGACGAATCCTTCGACGACTCGGCGTGCTCGCAGCTCCAGTCTCGCGATTCTCGCGATCTCTTCAGGCCGCAAAAATCTTTCCAAGTGCTGGGTCACTTGTGAGTTCACTTTCCCGGGCAGGTGTTTCTTTGATGAGACGTTCGACAACTTTGTCGGACGTGATGCCTTCGCTCTCAGCAGTAAAGTTCGGCACAATGCGATGCCTCAGCACCGGTGCCGCCAGCTTTTGAATGTCGTCTGTCGACACCGTCGTCCGGCCACCCAGCAGTGCGCGGGCTTTGGCCCCCAGCAGCAGATTCTGCACGGCTCGCGGACCAGCACCCCATGCCAGCCAGTCGTTAATCCACTGCGGAGTCCCCGGTTCGCCCACGCGCGTCTGACGCACGAGTGCCAGTGTGTAGTTGATAACATGATCTGACACCGGCACCTGGCGAACCGTCGTCTGAATATTCAGCACCTGCTCACCGGTCAGCACGGGCGTGATTTCCGGCTTCGCATTGGATGTCGTCTGTCGAGCGATCTGCCGTTCTTCTTCAAAGCTCGGATACTTCACGAACACTTTGAACATGAAGCGGTCCTGTTGCGCTCGGGAAGTGAGTACGTGCCTTCCTGCTCAATCGGGTTCTGAGTCGCAAGCACGAAAAACGGTGAACTGAGCTTGTGAATTGTCTGGCCAACCGTGACTTGTCTCTCCTGCATGGCTTCCAGCAGTGCCGCTTGCGTCTTCGGCGGCGTGCGGTTGATTTCATCCGCCAGCACCACGTTATGGAACAGCGGTCCCTGAATAAAACGAAACTCGCGCTGTCCGGTGGTGCGGTTCTCCTGCAGGATGTCTGTGCCCGTGATATCCGCCGGCATCAGATCCGGCGTGAACTGGATGCGCGAAAAATTCATTGACAAACTGCGTGCCAGCGTGCTGACCATCAATGTCTTCGCCAGCCCCGGAACGCCCTCCAGCAGGACATGGCCCTGACTGAACAGTGCGATGAGCAATTGCTCAAGCACCTCGTCCTGCCCCACAATCACTTTGCCAATCTGTTCTTTCAGTTGACCATACGCCGAGTGCAGCAGTTCCACAGCCTCTGCAGAGACGTCTTTCTGATTCTCTTCCGTCATGAATCTTCCCCGGTCCGTTCTGACCGACCTCGTGATGTTCCCGTAACTTGACTCTCCGAGTCGAGCGCGACTCCCGCACCCCGGACATTGATCATAGCAGACGGCGTTCCCTTGAGAATCTACCGGACGAATTCCGTCGAATTGAGATTATCGCGGCCTGGCCAGGGCGAGTCATTCTTCGGACCGGACTAACAAAGCACCGGACTGCAGAAACCATTCACACCTCGCCCTGTTCACTTTCGGACGACATCTCGACCGCTGCGATGAAATTATCCCCGGGGTTCATTTGTCTGCCTTCAGCATTGAAAAGGTCCGAACATGATAGCGCAACACTCTCCAGGCATGTCGCGGAGACAAACAACGGGAAATTCCGGAATGAAAACAGCTTACCGTTCAGGATTTGGAAAATACAGGTAAAGGACTCCGCAAACGCGGTGCGCCACTTCATGAATGTGCGAAATCCACGCGAAACGCCATAGCCTGTCCAATTGGTTCAGGCCATAGAGGGCTCACAATGCAACTCCGTTTCGTCTGAAGCCTTCGAAGTGCTGCATCATGTGAAGCTTCCGCTCCAGACATCGACCGAATCTGCCGATTCAGAATCCAGAATCAGTCTTTCGCAATGCGATACGGAGGAACCACAAACATGAGCTTTAACTTACGACATAATCGGCTTATAAAATCACTGCGACAAGGCACCTGTCTGCTGCTCGCAGGACTGCTTTCCGTGGGTTCCCCGCTGATGGCTGGTGAACCTGTGGAAATCCGCTCGTCGGACGTGGCATTGAATGTTGGCGGAATGCTCAAAGGCACAATTCTGAATACGGCCGCTCAGCCAGTTGCCGGTGTTGCGGTCAACGTGCTGCACGAAGACAAAGTTGTGGCCAGTTCGATGAGCAATGAACAGGGCGAATTCACCGTGAAGGGACTTCGCAACGGGGCTCATGTCATCGAAGTCGGAGAAACACAGCAGGCGGTCCGACTGTGGGGCACCGATGCCGCTCCACCGGCTGCTGTTGAAAATATCGCGATCGTGGTCGATGAAGAAACGGTACGTGGCCAGATGGGACAGGTCAAACAGGTGCGCAATTTCATCGGATCCAATGCCGGTGCTTTGCTGCTCATTGGTGGTGCCGTCGCAATTGTGCTCGGAACAACGCTGGACAATAATGCAACTCCTGCGAGCCCATAAACCATCGTCCGTCAATTGATCAGACGAGCAAGTTCCTCTGAGACAGTCGCATATGTTCCGCTCACATCGTTGACGTTATAGCGATCCTCAGGTTTCACAAACAGGCGACGGGATGGTTCTTCGGAAGCGTCACCGTCGCCTTCGGTTTTGTCAGTTGCCGATTGACTGCTTTCGGGCATCACCAGCAGGAATTCTTCCGTTCTTCCGCCCTTCCACCCGTCGCCGCACAATTGCAGCAGGCGATCCGGACAAACCTGCGGCGCACCACAAAGGAACGCGAGGCTTCGTGGAACTGATAACAACTGTTGTCCGGCGGTCATCACACGTTCCGACGAATCTGCAATCTGAGCCACATCCGGCGGACTGGCTTCATCCGACGCACGTGCACTGCCAAGGAATGTTTCGATTGTCGGCAGCAGATCAAAACTCCCCGCTAACGCCTGGACTCGGCAGGCATGACCGGCATGGGGTTGTATCCACAACGGCACATGCATCCGGTTCTCTCCGATCCCGGACTTCAAGGGTTCACGCACATCACCATCATCCCCTGTGCGAAAAGTCACCATCAGCACCGGACAATGTCCTTCCTGCGTTGAATGAGATTCCAGACGTCTGAGCACAGAATCGAGGATCGTCTTTGCCGCGTTCGCCGCGTTTTCCGCCGACGCAACACGTGCCTCCATCCAGATCAGATTTGCCAGAAACGCATGATCCGCATGTTCAGAGCCGTCGCCAGAATACGCTGTTGCATGACGATTGCTGCAGTCCAGAGAGATGGCCGTATGCGACCGCAATCCACAGAGGCGGAGCGACGACGCCATCGCATTGCAGTCCTCATGATCCGCGATCACAGCGCCCTTGGCCTTCAGACTCACGAGACTTGCCGTCTGACCCGCCGCAGTCATCGCTTCCGCCAGTTTCCGGAACGCTGGCTCACCGCCAAAGACTTCGTCAGATGAAATATTGCTTCGGACGTTCTGCAGCAGGAATTGTTCAAAACACGTTGATGCCAGATCAAGCCGATCAAACGCGCCTTCGTTTCCGTGGCGAGCGGCAGGCATCAGCCCTCCGTTAACATGCGACTCCGGAGATTCCTCGGACGCAACATCCACCGGAAACCGATCAAAGATCAGCACCCAGACCACAGGAGAAGTCGACCTCAATTCCATCGCTGACTTGGCTGAAGTTTCTGTCATCATTCGCCCAGCATCGTACGCAGGTGCAACAGTGCGTGAGTCAATTCATCAATGATCTGTTCGATCGATTCACGTTCCTGTGTCTGACACTGGCTGAGTTGTGGACGAATCTGTTGCCAGAGTCCAATGACTTCGTCGCAGGTTGCCAGAATCGCTGAACGATCTCGATTCGCAGTCGCAAGTGCTGTCAATTGCCGACAACGATCCCCCATCTTCTGCAATTCGGCAGCCAGCGCGACATTTTGCTGACCGGGACGAATCAGCCATCGGCCGGACGTGGTTTGCAACAGGTCCGCCAGCGAATCCACTGCCGTCGCCTGCTGTCGCACGGCAGTTCGATCGTACGCCACTGACACGCCAATCGCCGTCTTCAACGTTTCCAGCGACTGCGAAATCCCTTCTGCGCGCCGGCGTGTTTCAGCAACCTGAACAGGGTTAAGATAATAGGCAAACAACTGCCACTGTTCGTCCAGATACAACCACGCTTCGCCAACCTCCTGCAGCGATTCACGCCGCGCAATGACATCGGACAGATTCTGACAGTTTCCCAGCAAGGCATCTGCCACAACGGGAAGTGAGCGACTGTCAGGCAATGTCATAATTTGTTCGAGCGTAATCGTGCGGAACATCTCACTGATGTCTCGATCGATGCCGTCCGCAAGACGTTTTACAAATGGCTCATCGAATCGATATTCCAGACGCAGTAACTGATGCAGCATCCGATGAGTTTCCTCGATCCTCGCGACAGTGCGCGTGACACCACGCGACGCATCCTGATCCAGGTCCGTTCGCAGTCCCTGCCATGCCTGATGCAGGTTTTGATATTCTGCCACGACCGTCGGGAACTGCGCACCGGTCGCAGCCAGATTTGCAAAGTACGCCGCGCGTTCCTGATGCCGTCGCAGTTTGACGACCAGTCGTGAACGGTTATCAGCCGTCGTGGCAGCGTACCCCGCATCGTCCGTCAGAGTCCTGAGATCCGCAGCCAGCAGATCGGCCGCGCGAACAAGTTCGCGGCTGTTAAACTGTTCCTGAATGCCGAAGAATCGACACAATTGCAAGTCCATTCGAGTCATGCGATCGATAGTGTCCTTCGTTTGCTGGCTGACACCATGAAGCGCAGACAGTTGATACGACAGCGGCTTCCATGTCTGATCCAGTGCCTGTACCATGACCTGCATGGACAGATGATGGTTATGGCGATCCGCCTGCTGCTTCGCCGCTGTGACCGACGCCTGGAAGCTCACAACGTCTGCCAGGCGATTCCGTACCTCGGGACTGCGTCTCGCATCATTGCTGAGCAACGCCGTGAGCGTATTCGCTTCCTGAACCATCGTGGCCAGCAACGTACGTATCTGCTGACACTCTGTCGTTGGTTGAGCAGGTTGTGGAATCTGAGCGGGTATCGGCGCCGGAGGTTGTCCCTTCTGGCCGGGATGAAAATGGTCCCGGTCTTGTTTTTCCAGCTGAGATTCAATCAGCGCCCTGAGCAGCCCCCTTGCAATATCTTTTGCTGGCTCGTCGCGCTGAGCCAGCGCTACGCATGGTGCGAGGCTGTGGGTGACAACTGCAACCATCAGGACAGAAAGCATGCGATATGGAATCCGTGCGCACCACAATTCGAATTTTGAATGCCGGGCATTCATGAGGTAACTCCTTTTTTAAATTTCACCTGTGCAGTAATGTATCGCAAACTCGACGCTCTGTCCCTCTCCCTAAGACTCGTGGCGCCGCAGTATCTCGTGATTGTCGGTCGCAGTGAGATGAATCTGCGCGTGATCCCCGTGGGCCTTTCGCCTTTATCGGGAACAGGAAAACGCTCGTCGCCGACTCCCTGGAGTCAATTCCGGAGATGCCATATGATTCACCTCGCTCATGCAGGCGCTGTCGCTCCGCGACTCGCATTCCTGTGCTCGCAAAAGTGTCATTTCTGACCGCGCGGAGTACAACTCGCCCTTCGATAATATCGCTGCAATTTCTCTGAGGAATCTCAGTCGGCGGAGCGAATGAGCTACGTTTTTGTTTGTCGGGAGTGTGAAGAGATATGACACAGTCGCTGGTTTTTGGCGTTCCCCGGGAATCAGATCCGGACGAACGCCGTGTCGCATTGGTTCCGTCAGCAGTACCGGCATTGATGAAAGCAGGTGCGGAGGTTCTGATTCAGATCAGCGCCGGGCTCGCCGCCGGATTTACGGACGATCAATACGCAGCCAAAGGGGCCACCCTGGTCGCCGATCGTGCCGACATCTTCGCGCGAGCCAATATTATTCTTCAGGTCCGCAGTCTGGGAGCCTGCATCGAATTCTCCGATCGCGATATATC
The DNA here is from genome assembly GCA_037719765.1 of Planctomycetaceae bacterium. Taxonomy (GTDB): domain Bacteria; phylum Planctomycetota; class Planctomycetia; order Planctomycetales; family Planctomycetaceae; genus SXXK01. Next base: position 2,067 of record JBBJME010000044.1, on the reverse strand, counting down.
ACTCCTGCGAAAAGATCAGGTCCTGATCGCCGGATGTGAACCACTCTGGCGACCGGACGCCATCGGCAAGGCTGCTGCCACCGGCGCAACGGTGTTCGCGCTGGAACTTGTGCCTCGAATCACGCGGGCACAAAGCATGGATATCCTGTCGTCAATGGCCACGATCGCCGGATATCGTGCCGTCCTGCTGGCCGCGATCGAATCTCCGCGGATGTTCCCGATGATGATGACTGCCGCCGGCACATTGAAACCCGCACGAGTACTGGTCATCGGTGCCGGAGTCGCCGGGCTGCAGGCCATTGCTTCTGCAAAACGGATGGGAGCCGTCGTATTCGGGTACGACATTCGTCCCGCGGTGAAGGAACAAGTGGAAAGTCTCGGCGGCAAGTTCGTTGTGCTGGATGTGAAAGCGGACAACACGGAATCAGTCGGCGGCTATGCGAAACAGATGAGCGATGAATTTTACCGTCAGCAGCGTGACGCACTGAAGAAAGTCATCGCCGACTGCGACGTTGTCATCACGATGGCCGCCATTCCGGGAAAAAAGGCTCCCGTGCTGGTCACTCGAGAAATGGTCGAAGCCATGGCTCCGGGATCTGTTGTGGTCGATATCGCGGCCGAACGAGGCGGCAATTGTGAAGTCACCTTCGCAGGCGAAACCGTGGAACTCAGCGGCGTCAAGGTTTTGGGACCTGTCAACCTGGCAGCAGCAATCCCGGTTCACGCCAGCGAAATGTTCAGCAAGAACATCACGACATTCCTGACGCCAATGATTAAGTCCGGTTCCTTGAAGATAGACACTGCCGACGAAATTGTCCGCGACACCCTGGTGACCAGAAACGGAGAAGTCGTCAACGACCGTGTCCGCGAATTACTGAATACACCGGTGGTGAGATAATGTCATGAATGTAGGCGATCAGACGACGACTTTGATTCTTCAACAAGACTCCTTATCTATGCCCATCCTGCAACACATCCTGAATGTCGCAACTCCCACATTTCTGACCGACGTTGTTCCTGCAGAAGCCCTTCCCGCAGCCGCAGGAGATGGCACGCTGATGTTGCTCGTCACGATCTTCGTGGTGTCGGTCTTTGTCGGGGTGGAAATCATTGTCAAGATTCCGCCCACGCTCCATACGCCGCTGATGTCAGGGTCCAATGCGATTTCCGGCATCACAGTGGTCGGTGCAATCCTTGAGAGCGGCAAAGATGGCGGCACCACCGCCACTGTGCTCGGTCTGATTGCGGTCATCCTCGCCACGATCAATGTTGTTGGTGGATTTGTCGTAACGGATCGAATGCTGTCGATGTTCAAATCCAAGTCGAAGAAATAGAGAGAAACTCCAGTGAGCATGGCCCTTGTTGATCTCTGTTATCTGGTTGCCGCCGTCCTGTTTATCATCGGCCTCAAAGGCATGACCAAACCCAGAACCGCCGTGCGCGGGAACTGGATTGGTTCGCTCGCAATGCTGCTGGCAATCGTGGCCACACTGCTGCATCGCGATGTGGTCAGCTGGACCGGGATTCTGATCGGAATTGCGATCGGTTCAGTGATCGGAACCGTGATGGCGAAGCGCGTGCAGATGACGACGATGCCGCAACTGGTTGCCCTCTTCAACGGGCTTGGAGGGGGTGGATCCTTTCTTGTCGCCGGGGCCTACCTCGCAGGGAAAGAACATATTACAGGCGTCAGTGCCGGAACAGAAAGAATCGACGTCGTGATCGCGACGGCAGCATCGGGATTGATCGGAGCCGTGACGCTGACTGGAAGTCTCGTCGCGTATGGCAAACTTGAAGAGTTCAAGTTCATAAAAGATTTTGATGCCCCGTGGCAGAAGCTGGTCAACTTGCTGCTGGCGGTGGCCTGCATCGGACTGTGTGCATTTATGGTTGTGGAGCCTGCATGGGCAGAAGTTTCCTATTGGGTCATGGTGGTGCTCGCTCTGGGACTGGGTGTGTTGCTGGTGATTTCTATCGGCGGAGCGGACATGCCGGTCGTGATCGCACTGCTCAATTCGTATTCAGGCATCGCGGCGTCGGCCACGGGATTTGTGTTGAATAACACGC
>JBBJME010000043.1:0-37716 GCA_037719765.1 Planctomycetaceae bacterium | reverse complement strand
GGATGATTATCTGGAATTGCTGGACTGGACCGGTCGTCAGTTCCGCACAGACAAGCGTGGCGCGATTCCTGCGGCGTGTGCTCCGATCCTGGATCGTCTGGATTGCAGCGAAGACACGTGGTTCGATCTGGTGAAGAACTTCCGCAAACGCTTCCGCAACGAGGCGGGATCTCTGCTGTCCGTCCGCGCCTTCCGTTCGAAGCGTCGAGAGCGCCGGGCTCAGGCCGCAACTGCCTGAGTCAGAACTGCAAAAACGGTTTTGAAAGAAGTGTCTTTCAGTTTTCAGTATCAAACGCGGTGGGTGGCACGATTGTTGGCTCCTTAGAGCGAGCCTCAAATCCTGGTTTACATTTAGAATGTTGGTCTTCGGAACCGAAGGTTAATGGTTCGAGCCCATTCGAGTGCACTATAAAAGACTGGGTCTTTGGAGCCACTTTGGCTGGCCTCGCTTTGGCCGCCCCGCTTTCCCCTACATCGCAGTGCATTACAAATGCAAATGATCACATTCAGACATGTCCACTGTTCTTGAATACGCCCCAAAAATCTTCTCAGAAAAACAAGACTCTCAAGGTTTGGAGTGGAGTGACGCTGGGTCACATGCACAACAACATTCGACTGCATCAGGATTACTCCTCCTTCGATTTTGCTGCTCTCTGTATCCTCTGTGTCCTCTGTGGTAAATCAATTCGTTAAATCCTGATTCGAATGGATTCAGCTCGGCAGCCCCATGCGGGAGTTACCGGGTCGGATCAACGATCACTTTCATCGCGCCCGGTTCACCGGCGTAGAGTCGCTGGAACCATGCGGGTCCCTCGTTGAGAGAAATCGTGGCTGTGATCAATGGATCAACACGAATCGCGCGGCGTTCGAGAAGTTCAATGCACGCAGGATACTCACCGCGCGAGGCACAACTGCCATGGATTGTGAGTTCTTTGGTCACGATTGCCTGCAGCGGCATTTCAACCTTCGGTGACAGGTTACCGACCAGCGTGATGCTGCCACCCTTGCGAGCGCACGCGATGGCCATATTCACGGTCGATGCGACACCGACCACCTCCAGAACGACATCGGCTCCACGACCGCCGGTGAGTTTTCTGACTTCAGCCGGTACATCGACAGCATCGCCTTTCAATCCAATATCAGCGCCCAGTTCTTTGGCTTTCGCGAGCCGATTCTCTTCCAGGTCGACGGCAATAATCCTGCCACAGCCCGCAAGCCGCATCGCCTGAATCACCAACAGACCGATCATGCCACTGCCGACGACAACCGCCGTATCGCCCAGCGAGACCGGAGTCCGGTTGGCGGCGTGTACCGCAATTGACACAGCTTCGATCATGGCGGCATGTTCAAATGGGAGATCTTCCGGAAGTTGGTAGCAGATATGCTGCGGCACTGAGACGTATTCTGCAAATGCACCGTGCCGTCGGTATTCTCCACACGACACACCCAGCACCATGCGATTGTCACACAGATTGATGTCACCGCGACGACAAAAGAAACACTGACCGCATGACACCGTCGAATCAAATGTGACTCGGTCCCCGACTTTGAACGAAGTGACGGCGCTGCCAACTTCGGTGATCACGCCTGCCGCTTCGTGGCCCATCACCAGCGGCGGAATCCGACGACCGGTGCTGCCATCGTAACCGTGAATATCACTGCCGCAGATTCCGCAGGCACGCACCTGCACAAGAACATCGTTTGCTGAAATCTCCGGTATTGGAAATTCCGTCACGGTCAGATTCTTGTACTCAGTTAACAACATTGCCTTCATTGCAAATAACCTTCAGAGACCCGCGGGATTCAAAGCTCTTCGGCACCGATTCTGGTAGAGTCGTATGTGTTCGGCAAGCGAACATCCGAATTTGCTCTTTATTGTCGAGTGCGAGATACAAAATGAATGGTCAGGATCTGTCGAAAGTTCATCACCCGATCAGTGATTTGTTTGTATCATCGGCAACGGACCGGGAACGCGCGCAGTGGAAACTGTCAGAGGAACAAGTCGCGTTCTTTCATGAACACGGCTATGTCGCCGGGCCAAAGATTCTGACGGATCGACAGCTGGATCAGTTGCGAAAGGAATTGGCGACACTCACGGAGCCTGGTCATCCCGGGTCTGAATTCTGGTACGAATACAATTCGAATGAATCTCCGGACCCGAGTCGGATCCTGTTTCATGCCCTTGGAGCATGGCGCATTACGCCTGCGTTCCATGACATTCTCTGGAACGCGGCGTTCACGACGCCAGCGTCCCAGTTGCTGGGCGGCGCGGTCCGATTCTGGCACGATCAATTGTTCTGCAAACCGGCCATGCACGGCGGTGTCGTGGCATGGCATCAGGACTATTCATATTGGATTCGTACGAAGCCAATGGCACATCTGACGTGCTGGATAGGCCTTGACGACAGCACGATCGATAATGGGTGCGTGCACTACGTCCCTAACAGTCATCGGTGGAATCTGCTGCCCATCACAGGCCTGGCGGGCGACATGAATGCGATCAGGAATGTCCTCAATTCCGAACAATGGCAGCAGTTCAATCGACATGTTCCGGTCGAACTGAAGGCGGGCGAATGTGTGTTTCATCATCCGCTGACGATTCACGGCTCATTCAAAAACCGCACCCCAAATCCTCGCCGCGCGGTCGTCATCAATGCGGTGCTCGACGGCGTGCGCAGTGAATCGGATGAGCCACTGCTGGCGGGAATTCCCGTAATTCCTTCGGGCGAGGCGTTGGCGGGACAGTTCTTCCCAATGCTCTATAATCCTTCTGCATCAACGTAGCTCCGCCGACTGAGATTTCCTGGAAACAACCTGATTTTACGAATGCAGGCGACTTAAGGTAGCCACCCTGCGACTTTGTTTTGCACACGCGTGAACGGAGCGCGAGTCGGCGGAGCGACGTCGCCTACGTAGCTCAGTCGCTCCGCCGACTGAGATTTCCTGGAAACAACCTGATTTTACGAATGCAGGGCACCACTGGATTTTTGCAACGACGGACCGAAACGACATGAGTGAAGAAGAAAAGAATCAAATTCGCCAACTGACACGCCTTCAGCGGCGAGTTCTCGGCACGCTGATGGAAAAGGGATTTACCACTCCCGATCAGTATCCGATGACACTCAAAGGTGCCACGACAGGCTGCAATCAGAAGAGTAACCGCGATCCGGTGACTGAATATTCAGAAGCCGAAGTCGCCGACGCGCTGGAACAATTGCGGGCGTTGGGTCTGGTCGCGGAAGTTTTCACCGACGGTGGCCGAGCGCCGCGATATCGGCACTACGTTCGTCACAAGTTTGATTTCACAGAGACACAGTTTGCCGTTTTGTGCGAACTTCTGTTGCGAGGTCGCCAGCAGCCCGGTGAATTGCGGACGCGGGCAAGTCGGATGGTACGGATTGACAGTCAGGATCACCTGAAAGCCGATCTGGTTTCGTTGCAGGCCAAGGGCTTCGTCCAGAGCAATGGAAGTCTGGAGCGTCGCGGTGTCGAAGTCGATCACACGTTTTACCTCCCCAAAGAGAATATGACGATGACGGCGGCGAATCCGTCGGCCGACGATGAGCTTCCTGCGTCAGCCCCGACGGTGCCTTCTGTCGCGGCGCGTCCCGCTGCAGTCGCATCGTCCCCGACAGCAGCGACCCCGGCAGCCACAATCGATTCCGCTTTATTGCACGGACTGCAGACTCAACTTCGTGAAATCACATCCAGTATGTCATCGCTCCAGAACGCACTGGATTCCATGGAACAGCGTCTTGAACGAATCGAACGGGATCTGGGCGTTTAAATCATGGGATACGGCAGCCTTCAGGAATGTGTGCGCGATCTGGAACGCCATGGTCAGCTCTTGCGACTGAAGGTACCGGTCCATGCGGAGCTGGAGGCGGCAGAGATTCATCGTCGTGTCTGCGCACGAGGCGGCCCGGCAATCCTGTTTGAGAACGTCGTCGGTTGCCAGTTTCCGATGGTGAGCAATCTCTTCGGGACGCTGGATCGCGCGAAGTGGATTTTTCGCGACGCTCTGCGCGGCGTCGAAGCTCTGGTGCAGTCGAAGAAAGATCCACTGTTCGTTCTGCGAAATCCGCTGCGAATTCCGTCCACATTGCGGACTCTGTTTTCCATGCGTTGTGCGAAGCGAGGGTCCGGCCCCGTCATGGAATGCACAACTTCGCTCAGCAACGCCGCAGCTGAAATGCTGGCCCCGTGACGGCGGAGCGTTTATTACGTTGCCGCAGGTCTACCCGAGCATCCCGATCGACCGGGTTATGTCCATTCGAATCTCGGCATGTATCGCGTTCAGATCAGCGGCAATCATACCAAACCGGACAAAGAAGTCGGACTGCATTATCAGATTATCGCAGCATCGGATTTCACCATGCGGCCGCGATTCGCAGGGGCCAGCCACTGCGAGTCAACATTCTGGTCGGCGGGCCTTCCTGGCGGTCGCCGCAGTGATGCTGCTGCCGGACGGAATTCCCGAGGTCGCGTTCGCCGGCGTTGTCACGGCGAGCCCTCCGCATGATTCGCCGGAGTGACGGCCCAATGATCTGTGCGGATGCGGATTTAGTATCTCCGGTACCATTGATCCGATCGTCGCCGGAAGGTCCGTTTGGTGATCATCTGGGATATTACAGTCTGGCTCACGATTTTCCGGTTGTGAAAGTCGATGCCGTCTACCATCGCCGCGACGCGATCTGGCCATTCACCGTCGTCGGGCGGCCTCCGCAGGAAGATTCCATCTTTGGGGCGCTGATTCATGAACTCACCGGGCCTGCCATCCCGGCGGTGCTGCCTGGCGTACACGCGGTGCATGCTGTCGATGAAGCCGGCGTGCATCCGCTGCTGCTGGCCATCGGCAGTGAACGCTATGTGCCTTACGGTGCTGAACGAATACCGCAGGAATTGCTGACCAATGCCAACGCGATTCTGGGACAGGGTCAATTGTCACTCGCCAAGTATCTGTTGATCGCCGCTAAGGAAGATGATCCACAATTGGATATCCACGACAAAGCGGCATTTCTGCGACACGTCCTGCAGAGGATCGATCTCACCCGCGATCTGCATTTTCAGACTCGGACGACCATCGACACGCTCGACTACAGCGGCAGCGCCCTGAACTGCGGATCGAAACTGGTCATGGCCGCAGCCGGCCCGGTGCGGCGGACGCTGGCGACGGAAGTGCCGCCCGCACTTCGACTGCCGGACGGATTTTCTGAACCCACAGTTTGCCAGCCCGGGATTCTGGCAATCACGGGGCCGAAGTGGTCTGTTGGCCGCCACGCATTCGATCCCTTGCCGCAAGTTCTCAGTGATGCGTTGGGGCACGTCGATCCCGCGGCGTTAAACGGTTTTCCCCTGATTGTGCTGGTCGATGACGCAAAGTTTTGCGGCGCGTCGTTGAGCAATTTTCTGTGGGTCACCTTTACACGCAGCAATCCGGCGGCCGATATCTTTGGCGTGCATGCATTCGTCGAACAGAAGCACTGGGGATGTCGCGGCCCGCTGATGATCGACGCCCGCATCAAGGCGCATTTGGCGCCGGCGTTAGAGACCGATCCTGCAACTTGCCGCAAAGTGGATGCCCTCGCCGCTCCCGGTGGACCACTTCATGGGATATGTTGAAGCCGGATCGCGGAAGACAGGTCAGTCAATCGCTGGTGTTGGGTTCTCTACATCACCTCCGCCACTTGAATCCCAAGCAGCGACAGACCGGTCCGCAAAGCACGAGCCATGAGATCGCACAGAATCAGGCGGCTGTGACGCAGTTCAACTGATTGCGCATTCTGCACAGGACACCGATCAAAGAACTTGCTGAAGGCGTCAGCCGTTTCAAACAGCCAGCCGGTCAGTACATGCGGGCGGTAGTCCAGCAGCATCCCATCAATCGACGTCCCAAACATCAGCAACTGCAAAGCAAGACGTCGTTCCTCAGGAGTAGTCAGCAGGATCGTCAAACCAGTTGTAGGCAATGCACTGCGATCGATTTCCAGCTTGCGGAAAATACCACAGATACGGGCGTATGCATATTGAACGTAAGTCGCCGTATCGCCGGTTGTTGCCAGCATTTTTTCCCAGTCAAAGATATAGTCGCTGTCACGGTTGTGATGCAGGTCGGCATATTTGATGCCTCCGATGCCCACGATTTCAGCGACCGTTGCACGTTCGTCGGACGACAGCATTGGCGTTTCGCGTCGGTCGTCATTTTCATCGACGATCCTGCGGGCTCTCGTGATTGCTTCGTCGATCAGACTTTCAAGTCCGACTGTGTCTCCAGATCGCGTCTTGTACGGTTTGCCGTCTTTCCCCATCACCGTGCCGAATTCGACATGCTGGAACCTGGCGTCAGTCATGCCCCACAGCGTGGCAGTGGCGAACAACTGCTGAAAATGTTCCGACTGACGTTTATCGACCACGTACAGCATTTCGTCGGCTTTGAGCGTGTCACGGCGATACTGAATTGTCGCCAGATCCGTTGTCGCATAAGTGAACGCGCCGTCGGTTTTTTGCACCATAAACGGAGCGGCGTTGCCTTCGATAAAGACGCAGGTTGCGCCTTCGCTCTCGCGGGCCAGATTCTTCGCTTTCAGGCTCGACACCACACCGGCGAGCATCGGATTGTAATAGCTTTCACCCAGCGCCAGGTCAAACTCGATTCCCAGCCGCTGATAAATCCGATTCAACGCCTCAAGGCACGCAGGCAGAAATTCATTCCACAGGCGATTGTTCTCTGCATTGCCAGCGTGCAGTTTCACTGTTTCGTCGCGAGCCAGCCGCGCAATACCCGGATGCGACAGCGACGATTTGAGCAGAACAGGATTGGATTCAACGGACGAAATCGTGTCGCGGGCAGTCTTAACCGCTTCGTTCGCTGCAACCAGCTGCTTGCGAACCGAGCCCAATTGCTTCTTTGCTTTGTCGTCGCTGCCCGCGGCCGCTTCCTGAGCCGTCAAGTGCGATTTCAGAGTCGCGGCCGCCTGTTCCAGCTCCGGAAGTTTCGTGACGGTATTCTGGTAGTCGGAAAGTGTATTGACCAGTTTGTAAAGTCGCGCGAGTTCGGCGACAGGGTTTTCCGCAAAAGCCGTATCGTCGCGGAGATGGCGGTAGCCGTAGATGATCATTCCAAACTGCGTGCCCCAGTCGCCGATATGGTTGTCGCCGGTGACATGGTGTCCTGCAAATCGCAGAGTCCTGCAGATCGCATCGCCGATCACGGTACTGCGGAGGTGCCCGACGTGCATTGGTTTTGCCACATTGGGTCCCGAAAAATCCACAACAACGCTTCGAGCGGCAGGGGTTGGCTGAACACCCAGTCGATCATCACCGGCAATTTCGGAAATGCGTTTGCTGATGAATTCATCGCGCAGGCGAAGGTTGATGAATCCGGGGCCGGCGATTTCAGCGGGTTCGCAGAGATCTGAAATCTGCAGTCGATCGACCGCCATTTGTGCAATTTCACGAGGTGGTTTTCCGAGCTGCCTGGAAAGCGTCATCGCAAAATTTGCCTGGAAGTCGCCAAACTTCGCGTCCTGAGCTGGTCGGATCATTTCCAGGAGGGGAGCGGCGTCGGTCACCATATCGGCGAGTGCGGCGGCAAATCGGTCGCGGACAGTATTGAGCAGATTCATTTCAGTCGGCAGTCGTCAGTGGGCAGTCGTACAATTTGAAATATGAGATTTGAGATTCTCGAACAAGTGCTACCAGCCGATGGACATGTTTGCTTCGATGATTTTCTGAGCTTCCGTCAGGTCGACACCCGTGTCCAGCATGTACAGTCGGATGGCATGGAGTTTGTCGCCCGACGCACGTGCCAGGCAGTCGCGCGCGACGTCGCACGGGCGGACTTTCCCTTCCAGTCCAAGCAGTCGCTTCGAGATCACCCAGATATCTCGTGGCCGTTTGGTGATCCGCAGGACACGTTCTTCCGGGTAGTACTTCTGAGCCATATGTTCGGCCTGTTCAAGGCTGCTGGCCCAGCCGATCATGATATGGGCTTCGGTTTCAATTTCAAAAAGCGGCATCGTGCAGCCCCAGGAACGTGATGGAAAAGTTCGCCAACTCCGGCAGGATAACAAGCTCCGGGAGAATTTCGAAGGATGCCTCGTTTTTGGAATCTTTTGGTCAGTTGGTGAATCTGTGGCCCATGTAGGGTGCGTGCAGCGAAGCGCAACGCACCATTATCAACAGCATCTGCACTTGGTGTGTTTCGCTCTGCTGCACACACCCTGCTTTAGTCACCGCGCCGGACGACTCCATGCGAATGAATCGCTGGCCAACGAATGGTACTCTGCCTTCAGTAGCTCCTTGAGTTCTGCGTCGTTCGCAAGTCCTCGCCCCGCGTGATTCAGAGTTTCGCCGGGATCATCGGCAAGATTGTAGATCTCAAAATCGGTCAGTTCTGCATCACGGGCTTCTGCCAGCCGCAGCGACGTGAGGTTTTCGTAACGCGGAAATCGACCGGCATTCAGCCGTGCCAGAACTTTCCACGGACCATGTCGCATGGCGACACGGGCGTCGTTAATGGCGTTGTAATAGGCCCAGACCAGTGGTTTTCTGCGTTCGGGTGTCTCGCCCGATTTCAGCAGTGGCGCGAGACTGATTCCGTCCAGCACCCGATCCGCCGGCAGTTCGACGTTTGCCAGTTCACAGACAGTGGGAAGCAGGTCGAGGGACGAAACGACGTTGTGCTCAGTTCGCGGATTCTCAATCGCAGCGGGCCAGTTCATGATCCCAGCGACATGGAATCCGCCCTCGTGAGTGTGCAGTTTTACGCCACGCAGGATGCCAGTGCGGCCCCAGGATCGATCCCCTCCTTTGTAGCGACGCAGCGTCTCCGGGCCGTTATCGGACGAAAAGATAATCAGCGTGTTATCCCGCACCTTCAATTGCGTCAGTTGTTCCACCAGTCGCCCAACGGCCAGATCGATGTTGTGAACGTTGGCAAAGTATTGAGCCTGTCCTTCATCAACCGACAAGGCTTTGTACTCTTCGACAAGTTTGGGCGGTGACGCGACCGGTTCATGAGGTTCATGAAATGCCAGGTACATGAAAAACGGCTGATCCGAATGATCAGCAGTCTGCTGACTCAGCCAGGTGATCGCTTCATTCACGACGATCTGACAGCTGAATTCGTGCGTTTCACCAACCGGCTGACCGTTGCGTACAAAGTTACGAGGATTCTGGTGGGAAGGAGTCGCGTTATTTTGAGTTGCCATCCAGTGATCAAAACCCGCGTCGCCCGGCTGAGGCTGAGCACTGCTGTTGAACGCACTGTTGCAATGCCATTTCCCGGCCATGCATGTGGCATAACCTGCACTTTGCAGGAGTTGCGGCAGTGTCACTTCATGCCGCTGCAGGTGAACAAGATCCCGCGCGTCCGGCTTCGCGCCGTTTGCACCTTTTGCTTCAGGAATCCAGTCATAGACACCAGCACGGTTTGGTGATCGACCTGTCAACAGGCCGACACGTGACGGAGAACACACGGGTGCGGCTGAGTAGAAACTGGTGAATCGTATCCCTTCAGCGGCTAATCGATCCAGGTTTGGTGTCTGAATACACGGATGTCCGTAGCAATGGAGATCCCCGAAACCCAGATCATCGCACAGGATCACCACGACATTCGGCCGCGTCTCAACTGCTGCGACGGATCGAACTGACAGGACAGCCAGCAGGCAGGCGCAGAGGGAACAACAACCCTTGAGTACACTATTCAGCATGACGCAGACCTTGCAAAAAGGGTGAGGGGACCTTGATGACCTGCCAGACTTTTCCTTGCCAGACCGGGGCTGTTTCAAATGGACCAAGGATTCGCGTCACGACAAAATCGCATCCGGTTTCGGCTCGCAGCTCTCCCAGATCTGTTTGATTATAGACGCCATCTGTGGAACTTTTCAGCGTCCAGCGGTTCAGCCACCACAAGCGTCTGTTCCATTCCAGAATCCCGGCGGCGTCCTGCGGGCAATCCTTATAGCACACATATTCCGCTCGTTCCGCCATCCATTTGAAGGCGAACGATTCGCGCGGTGTCAGGAATAATGCACCCGGCGGCGTTTCTCTTTGAATCCAGGTGCATGCAGCCTGCCAGTCGGCGAATTGATCGGCCGTGTATCCGGGCGGAACAGTTTCCCGCTTCAGAGTCGCGGGGACAAAAGGCAGTCCGCAGAAGGCAACCACGATGACCGCGGCAGATCCCTTCCATCGATCGACCATGAGTCGCTGCAATACCATTGCGATCAGCAACCCGTTCACAATCGGCAGCAATGCATCAAACGTGCGAAAAGGGTAGAACTTCAATAGGGCCGCACGCCATTCCCAGCCTTCCATGTCCCTGGCCTCAACAGCGTGCCATCCAATCGCCACGCCAGCCAGGGCAATGACGGCTGATGCCAGGAAGAAATTCATCAGGAGAGCTGACTCCATTTTCATTAACGGAGCCGCATCGCGGCTGTTCTCAGCCGCTGGCATTTGCGAACCAGACTTCCATGGTCGCTGCACGATGAAGTAAAGGACGATCGACAGCGACAGTAACCCGACCGCATAAAGCCATTGTGCGGCCGTCAATTGTGTCGGGTCCAGATGATGCTTGAGTCGCCAGAAAACCTGAATGAACGACGCCAGTTCACGGTCTTTCCTGCTGAGCGAATCATCAAGTACCATTCGCAAGGCAGGAACCAGACCCGGAAGTGCAACCACAATCGTCGCGAATGAAAACGCAACGATCCCCCTGATCGATTTCATGTAACTCGGCGATCCAACTAAACGCCGTCGCGTCATCAGATCAGTCAGCCAGGCCACGCAGAGACCGATGGCGATCCAGCCACCGACGACCGGGTGCAGCATCGCCCCCGCGCCACAACAGATTCCAGCGACTGCCATCCAGCCAGGGCAGGTTCTCACGATCCCGCGAATCCAGAAGCCGACCGCGCTCAGGCCAAGTCCCCAGGCGGCGACTTTCGACTCAAACCCATCATGCAGCCATTCACCGGAAAAACTACCGAGCTGACTCAGGAAGGCAAACGCACATGCAGCCAGGACTCGAATCGACGATGACAGTCCGATCGCACGACCCAGCACCGTCCAGCCGATCGCCAGCATCAACGCAGAAATCCCGCGTCCAATCAATGCAGCGGTCGTGAACGAGACGACTTCCGTTAACGGCCCGGCCAGCCGGAAGAAGCAATAGTGCGCGTTGCCTGACTGCAGAAAAAAATCGCGATCACACCAGGTCGGGTCAGAAAATGATCGAGCCTTGCACAGATAATGCGGCTCATTGACACCCGGGATCGGACGACTCAGCAGCGAAACGGCCAGAAGCATTCCTGCAATCGCCAGGATCGACAACAGGCAGGAGCCCAGAGACTTCTGCCGTTGCCTTCCTGATTCGAATGCCGTTTTCGCGACACGGTTCACTTCGTTTTCTTTGCCGCCTTTTTCGCGGCTTTCTTGACAACCTTCTTTGCGGCTACGAAGTTCTTCGTCTTTTTCGATCCCTCAGCAACTTTCTTTTCGTCAGTCGCTTTTTTCTTATCCCCGAAAGCCCGATCCCAGTTTTTCCAGAATTCGGGTGTCGTTCCGGTCCGAACAATCGGTCCGCTCATTGATTCAGCCTCTTTATCCAACAGAAATTTAAAACACTTCCAGACAGACCAGCATCCGCGATGTCCCAAGTGCCGTTGTCGCACAACTTATAAGTCTGACCCTGCCGCGGCACTCCGTCAAGGAACTTTGCTGACTCTCCCGGATTCTATGTGGTGTGGTGGAATTCTTGAAGTGATTGTGATATCGACATGCCCCTCGGGCCGCATCAAAACGCCGACACCTTCTTCGCGTTCACCTTGACTGTGCGATCGTGCAGAGTGATTTCAAGTTGGGCGGAATTTCGGGTTCCGGTCAGCATCTCGAGCGTGGTGTGAATGGCCACCGACACGAACCTCAGTTCCGCGGTGGTCAGTGCACGCGGCGTGCCTTTTTCGATGTAATACACCGACGGCCATGTTTCGGACGATGGCACGGGCCAGCCGAACTGCTCGGCGACCGCCACGTCGGCGGGATGCATCAACTCCTGGCCATCAATCGAATATCCGATACCGCTGATCTTGCGAGCGTTCTTTTCCGAGTCTGTTTCGCTCGATCGGAACATCGAACGTGCAGTCTTCGGGTTGTCGAACAGCATGATGCCGATTTCCTGACCCATCTGACCCATCGTCACGGCAGTGAACGTTTTGGGCAGAAGTTCAGGGCAGGAGATTTCGACCGTGAGCTCGGGTCTCACGCGAGTGTAAATACGGGACTTGTAGTAGGCCGCGGATGCCTTGAAGAAATCGCCGATGACCTCCGGCGTCATGTCCGGCTGATGAATCAACGCTCCAAATTTTGGTGCGTTGCCGACATTGTTTTCCTGAAGCGTCTTGTGAACATGATCGGCCAGTTGACAGTCTCCGACAACAACATCGCAGCCGATCGACTTCGCTGTCTGTTCCAGTTCCAGCCGGTGGCTGAGTTGCCGGACAAGTAAAACGGTCGGACGCGCAGCCTCGCCATGCATCGGGTTCAGGATCGCTTCCGCCAGCACGCGCGCAATCATCGCCTCCGTCGGGGCGGTCATCGACAACTGCTGCGCGCGGATCGCTCCGGCTTCAGGCGCGCCGATAAGAACCATCCAGGGTTGTACCGGTTCGTCCGTATCCGGATCAGGAACCCATGTCTCGACCGTTCGCCAGTCGATTTCCCAGATCTCGCGTTCGCTCTCGGGAATTTCCAGGATCTCCTCGACCGGAAACGGTGTCGCTTCCGGGTTGAATCTCTGGCTCCGCAGGAACTGGATCAATTCCGGAATTTCTTCTGCAACCTCGACGTCGATCCTGATGCGTTTCAGTGGTTCGCTGAGACGCTGACAAAGCGCAGCATCGTGGATCCTGATGGTTTTCGGGCGTCCTGGGCGGCCAGTATCCGGTTCGATCATTCCCTGGCAAAGCTCAATGAGAACGCTGTCAACACTCAAGGGAAACTCACCCGGTTCGATATGAATTGCCTCGTTGGTCACATCGTTGATCAGCGAGATCAGCCAGTCTTTCGGACACTCTTCTCCATCCCAATCAGTCGCCAGGTCCAGACTGTGTCCATCTTCGTCCAGAACATCAATGTCGCAGAACCAGACTTCTTTCTTTGGCGGCAGAGCTTTCGCTCTTTCAAGTTCATCTGCTGCGATTCCCGCCACTTCGTCCATTGTCAGCTCTGGCTCTGGCGGTGCGAACTCTCGGGAGACCGAACTGAGCCACGGCAGTGCTCCGGGTGTCGCTTTCCACAATGACCGGAAACTCTGGCTGTAGGCGTCTGCTTCATCTTCGTCGCCTGCGCTGAACGATTGGACGGAAAACGGACTGACTTCGTCCTGATCGAGCAATTTCGGCGCGATACGCGGATTCAACTCCATCTGTTCCTGGAGTATTGACTCCAGTGCGTCACTCGGTCCGGACTTCTGAAACTCGAGACAGACACGAGTCAGCACCATGAACGGAGTGTCCTCGTCGGGGTATTCCTCCAGTACCTGCCAGGCCTTATCGAGCCAGTTCATGTTGCAATACCATTCGAGCAGCAGCCAGCGTATACCCTGATTGTCGTTCGGGTTGAGTCGCAGCATGTCCTGCATGTGAGTGATTGCGGCTTCGGGTCGCCCTGCGCGAGAAGGACATGCACCAGCTGAAGGCGGGCGCGCATGTAAGGGCGAGTTTCACTCAGGAGCCAAAAATGTCCGACGTGGTCCCGAAAGTCAGCAGCCAGCTGTTCCTCACCGATCTTGACGGCCGTCTCAAGCATCGCCAGAGTTTTTTCCGGTGTTTGCCCGGAAAGAGCGCTTTCGACCAGATCATCCAGATCCTCCGTGCTTCGGCCACGAGATTTGGACTTCGATGACTTTGATTTACGACCAGGCTTTTTCTCCGGCGGACGAGTATTATCGGCCTCGTCGAGCTCTGGGAGCAGCGAGGCAAACAGCTCCCCGACGTTGACACCCGAACTTTGAACGAGCGATTGCAGCAGCGCCATTGATGCCGGGTCACCCTGCGGAATTCCCAATTCATCCAGGAGTGCCTGCAACTCGACTGGTGTTGTTTGTGAAGGCGGAGTTGTTGCGGCGCGTTTTTTTGACTTCTTTTTGGCCATCTCTGTGTTTCCCGGAGCTTTCGATCTTCGGCTTAATGACGGTCATACAGAGTTGCACTTTAATAGGAACGGGCGGTAATGTGAAACTCAAGCGTCCGCGCAACAAAAAGCCATCGGACAATCCCGAAGGTTTGTCCGATGGCTATGTTTTTCTCGACGTGGTCAGATCGCCGAGGCTTCAAATGGTTTCTCAGGCCATCTGCTTTCGGCGGTTCACGAGCGTCCGAATACGTTCGGCGAGCAGAGCTGCGTCAAACGGTTTCCTGAAGGTCTCGCTGAACACCGAACGGTCAAAGCCGGAAGCGTTGTCATCGTCGCTCAACAGACCGATCAGAACGGTTTCGTGGAATTCTGCATTCTTACGAAGGTTCTGAGCAATCATCAGAGCTTCTTCACGCCCCATAACAAAGTCCACCACCACGCAATCGGGGTGAATGGATTCTGCCTGGATACCAGCTTCAAAGCCACTGGCAGCTATTTCGATCTTAAAGTCGTCGTTGGAAATCATCTCGTTCAGACTCGAGCGAGTCATCAGATCTGAACCAACAAGCAAAATCTTGCCCATTGCTTCGTCTTCCAGCTCGCCGAGAGGCATTCCGTGTTCCTTTAGGAAACGGATCAGATGTTCGCGAGGTATGCGTCTATCTTGTGAACCAGGAATTCGATAGCCTCGAAGTCGTCCGGAATCGAACCACTTCGAAACTGTACGTGGGGCAACTTTACAGATCTTAGCTACCTGACCAGTAGTGAAGATCGTCTTCATGGGCGGGCTCTCCAATCAGTTCTCACTGCACCATCCGAAATCCCGTCCTAGGAATCCGGATCGTCATCATCCTGATGTTTTGCTCTGGTTGAATTTCTCAAAGGAAATTCTGTGTCGTGACAGCCAAAACAGAACGCGGGTCCAGAACGATGACAGGGGTCGTGGTTTTTGATTGGTGGGGTGCAATCCCGGCTGCACAAGGCCCGGGGTGCAATTCACTCTGTACCACCACGTAAATGATGGACAGCGACCTTCTCCGGACATCCCTGCCGTTACGGTCAGACGCTGAATTGCCCCCCGGCGAATCAGCCTATTGTGCTTCCTGGCCTCCCCATGGTGATCACACAGAAGTGTGTTCACCGCCACAACAGGATGACAATCGCCTGCTTTATGTTCGTCGTTTCGGTGGGAACGACTTTAGGAACTTTGACAGACCTGCAACAACTGCCACAAAGAATGTGCACGCAGCCTGCACCGAACAAAGAGGGCTCACGCGAAAACTAACGGCAATATCTGCAGAAAGGAGAGGTGCGTTTCAGACACGCTGGCCCTACGCCGCTTTTCCAGTCTTCGCTGCAGCCACGAAATTTCCATGTTCATCGACGTCTTCAAATCGCAGCGACAGACGCCGGGAGATTCCCGATTCTTCCATCGTGACGCCGTATAAAACGTCCGTGACGGCCATCGTGGGCTTGCGGTGCGTGATCATGATGAATTGCGTGTTTTGCTGGAATTCCCGCAGTACGTTCACGAACCGGCCAATATTGCCGTCGTCCAGAGCCGCATCGACTTCGTCCAGAATGCAGAACGGACTGGTGCGACTCTTAAAAATTGACAACAGCAATGCCACCGCCGTCAGAGTCTTTTCACCGCCACTCAACAGGGAGATGCTGCGAAGCTCTTTCCCCGGAGGGCGTGCGACAACGTCGATCGAACACTCCAGCACGTCCTCAGGATCCTCCAGAATCAGATCCGCCTCGCCCCCACCGAACAGCTTGCGGAACAGTTCTCTGAAAAAACCACGAATCGTCTCGAACGATTCCAGAAACATGCGGCGGCTTTCCACATTGATCCGTCGCACGATGTCGCTCAGAGCATCGCGGGCCGCCTCAAGGTCCGTCAACTGTGTATGCAGTCGCTGAAATCTCGTCTCCAGCTCGATCAGGTTGTCCAGACTTTCTGTACCGACGCTGCCAATTTTTCGCAACTGCCGCCGAAGGCGTTCAATACGCCGATCAATCTCGCCGCGCATCGCGGCATACTGAGTCGGATCGGCGATGATGCTCTGATGCGACTCATTGAAGACTGGAAGATCCGCAGCCGCAGTGAATGACGCCATCTTTTGCGGCTGATCGGATTCTGCATCGCTTTCATTCTCGCTGCCCGCTGCACTGGCGTCGCGCTGCAGCCAGAGAGCTACCGCCGAACGACCGGATGCAACGGCTTCGCGGACTTCGATCTGAAATTCTTCACGAATACGTTCCGCAGTCGTGGTCAGCTGATGATCGATGCTGCGCACCTGAAGTTCGGTCTCATGGTGCCGTGATTCATGCTGGCGGCAGATGTCGCGAATCTGAGTCTCTGCCGACGACGCGGCGTTTCGATTGACGCGCAGCCGGTTGCGAGCGCTGACACGGTGATGCATATCCGTCGCAAGTTTTTCATCGGTCACGCTCAGTTCGGCAACTTCTGCCGAAGCGTTGAGCCTCGCGATGAGCAGATCGCGTTGACGTTCTGCAGCAGCCGTCAGGCGTCGATCGGCTTCCTGCTGCTGCAATTGACGCTGCTCAAGATCTTCGCGGACACGTTCGGCAGCTTCCTGAAGTCCCAGCAGGCGTTCTTCCGAACGTGTCAATTCCAGGCTGGCCGTCGTACGATCCCGCTCGAGGGCTTCGAGCTCGTGCTGTCGATTGCTTTGTTCGCTGGTGAGTTCAGCAATATGTTCCTGCCGCTGCAGCAGCCGGGCCTCGCCAGACTGATGCTGCTGTTCAGCATTCTCAATCCGGGCGATCAGATCTGCGATTTCATCGGACAGTTTCTGTTCCTGCGCTTCCAGGAGATCGGCACGCTGTTGAGCTTCCTTAAGCTGCCGACGCTGTTCCACCACCAACTGTTCCGCTGTCCGAGACTTACTCACATGCTCGTTCACTTTTGAGCGAGTCTGTGTCAGCTGATCATCAGTGGACACGATATTCTGAGTCAACGCGCGCAGCATCAGTTCGCGCTGCGCGATTTCGTGTTCGAGGCGATGCAGTTCGTTTCGCAGCCGTCGCAGTTCGCTCTTTCGCGACAGCAACGCCGATTCATTCCGCACAGTTCCGGCGAAAAGTGTGCCGTCGCTTTCAATCAATTCTCCCTGCAGCGTCACGAACCGGCAATGGCCTTCGGTGAGCGAATGCAGCCGCAGCGCGTCCGCCAGAGTTTCCACAACC
Organism: Planctomycetaceae bacterium; assembly: GCA_037719765.1. Lineage (GTDB taxonomy): Bacteria > Planctomycetota > Planctomycetia > Planctomycetales > Planctomycetaceae > SXXK01. The sequence continues at coordinate 20,364 of JBBJME010000043.1, read as the reverse complement.
CATGTGTCCGCCAGTAGATGACTTGCCAGCGTGGACATGGATTGCGGAGGTCGGGCGAGTCCGTCGGCTCGACCAATGACGCCAGTCTGTCCAAAGAGCACGGGTGGTGCCGTGTCGCCCTGGGAAAACACCGACCGAATCACCGGGCTCCCGGAACGCGGATCGACCCACGTCACCTGCATCAGATCGGACGACCCCGCGGCGGCCAACATGCTTTCAATCGAATCGCCACCAGACCGTGAAGACGGTTTCTCGCGTCCCCACCACGAACTGGCTCGCCGCGAGATATCGGACTCGCCGTCCGCGCCATCGGCCCACATGGTGTCATCATTCCGTCGCAGACTGCCGCGCAGCTCGGACAGATCGCCGTTGGCCACATCGGTGTTTTCGATGGAAATGAACCCGACCCGGTCCGTGATGCGACATCGTCCGGAATTCAGGTACTCAATCAGTGGCTTCATCCGCGTCACAACCAGCAACTGAGCGCGGCCCGACAACGCCACTTCCAGCAGCGCCGCATTTTCCATATCGACGTCCAGCAGGTCCGCCACGCTGCCGCAGATCAGATTCCACGGTGCCGAATCGGCTTCGTCGGCACGCCGCAGAATTTCCCGAACGCCGATGCCAAAGCCTTCCTGACGATCTTCCAGATCTTCCAGCACGGCGCGTCGGGCAACCTGTGCACTGCGGTGTTCGCGAAGTTCAGCCAGAGACTGCTGCGACTGACTGCGTTCGGTCACCAGCTGTTCGCGGCTCCGGATCAAACTGTCAGCATCGTTTTCAACCTGCTGCAGAGCAGACTGTGCCTGAATCAAGGCTTCCTCAAGCTCCGGCATCTTCGTCTGCAACACTTCAATTTCATTGTGCACCAGTGAGGAATGTTCCTCCAGTGTTTCACGACGTTTTTCCGCGGACTGCTGCAGTGCGCGAAGGTTGCTGAGTGTCGAAGCGGCCTCTGAATTCAGCCGCACCTGCTGCATGAGTTCATGGCGGGCTCCTTCGATGTTGTCTCGCGCTTTCGTCAATGCCTCGTGCAGTGCCGCGACCTGATCGTCTCCCGAAATCATCGTGGATCGACGACGATCAAAGGCCGCTCGTTCCTGCGTAAGTACAGAATCCAGATGTGCTTCTTCCGCTTCCGCTTCCGTCACGCGGTTCTTCATCAGATTCTGCTGGCGGATCAGTCGCTGCAAGTCAGATTTTAGTTCTTCCTCTCGCGCGGCCTGATGGCGAACCGTTGATTCCAGACTGGCAATCCGACTGCGAAGATCACTGCGCCGCCGTTCGACTTCGCGCAACTGATCATCGACTTCTGCCAATGCGGCATCGGCTGCGGTGACCTGAGATTCTGCTTCTGCCTGCTTTTTTCGCAGGTCCAGCAGCGTTGCCGCGGATTCCTGCATCTGGGCCTGCAATAAACGCGCTGCGTCGATTCACGACGAAAATCGTCAGCCGCCAGACCGACCCACAGTTGTTCAAGTTCCGTGGATACCGATCGATACCGCGATGCACGCTGGGCCTGAGTCCGCACAGTGCTGACCTGCGTCTCGACTTCATCCACGAGATCGGCAAGCCGAACAAGATTCTGTTCCACCCGTTCAAGGCGTTTGAGCGCCTCAGTTCGCTTCTGCTTGAAGCGGCTGATGCCCGCTGCTTCTTCAAAGATTAACCGGCGATTGGCGGCATTGGACTGCAGAATCTGATCGACGCGGCCCTGTTCGATGATGCAGTACGTGGCGGCCCCTGCACCGGTGCCGACAAAGAGTTCCCGGACGTCTTTCAAGCGGGCTGTCTGGCGATTGATCAGGTATTCCGAGTCACCGGACTGCCAGATGCGGCAAGATGGAGACTTCATCCTGATCCATCGGGATAAATCGCGTCTGATTGTCGAAGATCAGCGTGGCTTCGGCAAACTGTGATCCCGTACGGCTGGCGGAGCCGTTAAAGATCACGTCCGTCATATCCTTCCCGCGGAGACTCTTCGCACTCTGGTCGCCCAGAATCCACTTAATGGAGTCCACGACGTTGCTCTTTCCGCTCCCGTTCGGACCCACAACACCGGTGATTCCCGATGCAAAGTCAAAACTGGTGCGGTCGGCGAAACTCTTGAATCCAAAGAGTTCAAGCGACTTGAGCATGAAACCGAATCCTTGGTCTACTTCTTTCCGCCGAACGGATGCTTCAATCGATCTGCCATCCGTGCACCGAATCCCGACACGCCGCCTTTCATGGCCGACATATCCACCGCTTCTGCTTCGTACGTTTCCATTTCCGCTTCAGACGGGGACTTGGGTGCTGCAGGCTCGTTCTGTTCCGCTGTCGTGCCCGACGACTCGTTGATCGCCTGAATCACAACAGTCTCAGAATCCGATTGTTCGGCTGCTTCCTCTGCATCAGTGTCATCGTCTGCATCGGACGGTGTCTCAGCGGGGCTCGGCGAATCCGCCTTCCTGCCAGATCCACCTTTCGCGTCTTCCTTCGCATCCTGTTTCTGTACGGCGTCGAAATTCAGGTTTGAAAGTTTCTCTTCCGTTTCGTTTTCACGCAGTTCTTCTTCATCCAGTTCGTCAAACAGCTCCGGCAGCAGTCGTGAGCTTCCGATCCGTTTGCCACTTTGATCGTCAGCTGCTTCTGAATCGTCGGCCTGTCCGTCGGTCAGATACATTCGGCCAGCCTGCGGCATTCGATCGATACCGAACTGCCCGACAAAGTTATGCTGCTGTTCGGCTTCGATCAGCAATTGGACAATATCCGGATACGTTGCTCCCAGCTCTCCACAGGCGCGAATGACATCCACAACGCGATTTGAGACGCGCTGACGCTGCGGCTCTTCATTCAGCTTGTAAAGGATGACGTCTACTTCATGGTCGCCGGTGGCTCCGATAACCTTAATGTGGCGTCCGGCGTTCAGCACGGCTGGCAGTCGCAACTGCTGCTCAGGACCAAAGACGACCACTTCCGGCGAACGACGACGAGTCACATGCACCATCGATACACCCGGGGAATCAATGACGTGCATCAAAAACCGACTGTCAAACACGACCGGACTCAGCCACGGATCATGCGAATCAAGTTCTTTGAGGGCTCGAAATGCCCCGTACCGCGTTTCCAGCGAACTGGAATTCATCAGTTCGCGCAGAGCAAGGACGGCATCCGCATCGTCGATGACGGACATGGCAACAAACGCATACACGCGAAACGCCGGTTGATCACGGGCGGCTTCGTTGAGGATCGAGATCCCTGATGCGTCGCCCAGGTAGGCCAATGCCTGAGCCGCCTGGAACTTCACTTCAAAGTCTGTCGATTCCAGCGCATCTTTCAGGAACGGGATACCACTGTCTCCGATGGCTTCCAGCTGCAATGCGGCAGTCTGTGCCTTTTCGGGGTCCATAATCTCGCGTGCCAGCTTCTCCACGCGGATTCGCCGGGCCACTTCACTCTCGTTGAAGGCAATACTTCGGATCACAGCCTGATACCGCGGAAAATTGTTGATGTACTGAGGATGGACTTTCAATGAGATCAGATCGTCCTGTTTGGCGACTGCACACGGAATCTTCCTGCCGAAATTGTCATAGCGATTGAAGCGTTCGGAAGCGGCATCCGCGATACGCGTGCTGTTTCGAAAGCCCTTCTTATCACGGCGCAGGACGATGCTGAGATCCCGCTCCGTCCGCGACACCGCGCCTCCTGGAATTGTGCCGTACATGAGTTCGCCCTGACGTTCTTCCGGCGATCCCTTGACGCCAAGATTGGTCAGAATCGCGCCGCCCGCCAGGGCATATTCATGGCCCTTCAGAGCGCCGCGCCCTTCGACATTCGCTTCTTCAAACATTCGCGTTTCCAGCAGGTAACCACCCTTCAGACTGGTCGCTTTGGCCTGCGGCGGAATCGCCACGCGAACATCGAAACGCTGACCTTTGGTGACCATCGCGGGCAAGTAGGCCGTGACCACGACCAATGCGGTGTCCTGCGAGGCCAGAATGCGTTTGCCGTCCTTGACATTGCGGCGAGACATCTCGTTCTGCAGCTGTGTCCGCAGTGCAGAAGGTGACGGATCGCCACCGGTGCCATTAAGACCCGTGACCAGGCCGACGCCGCGAAGTGTGATGATCGTGTTGCCCTGAACACTCATGTATTCTGAAAGCATCGGTGTCTTAATGCTGGTGCCAAAATCGTCATCGTCGTCTTCCAGTTTTGATTTGGACGATTTTTTCTTGTCTTTTTCGTCCTTCTCTTTTTCGTCCTTCTCTTTCAGCTCTTTGTCACTTCCGAACCGATCCACGAGCATCGCTGCGCCGGGCATTGACATCAGTCCGGCAGCGCAGCCGGAAAGGAGCGTGGATGTGAGAAGGCACACGATTGCCACTGCCCGTCCGCCTTCCCCTTCGCTGCGAGCGCGCTGATGCAATTGAATCGATCCCTGATGGGGCTCAGAGTTCAGCAGAGACAGTGACATGATGCAGCTCCATCGCCGTGACGAACCTTCGATGTCGATGCCGGCAGTTCATGTGCCGTGCGAACAGTGTCGGTTTTTCACGAAGCCGCCGCGCAGACAAAAACGCACCGCAAGTGCGCAGTGAGGTTCGCTGCAAAGCAGACTGAGTTTGAAGAAACGGGATTGAAACATGTGGAACACCGTCACACACGATGTGCGGGACCATGCTCACAAAGAGAGGATCAGCAGGAAATTGAAAGGAGCATCCGGCCTCGCCGCCATTGTGCTCAGGAGCAGACAACACGAGGCCAGATGCTTTGTTCTGGCAGGAACGAATTCTGAAACACAGGTCATGGAAACTGTTCAATGGCGCTGTGGGATCAGACAACTCCACGATCGGGGGGGATCAATCGGAATTGTGTGCTCCCAGCGCCACTGCAACTGCATTCGACATTCAGATTCACCGATCGCGGTGGGTGGACAGCCCCGAATTTGCCGGTCTGATTGGAAAGACCAACATCGTTGGAACCGCGATTGTCGTCGATATCTCAGAGGGATGATCCGGACATCGACCTTTAGAATCTATCTGTGATGCGGGTACAGAACAACTTCACATTTGAAACGATACTATGTCCGGATTTCCCGCGTCAATGGCCTTCAGCCTCTGCTCAATGCGTGCGTCAGAGCGATTTCCGGATGCTCCGTTTCATCCGGCAGGAAATGCATTCAACCCCGCCCCGCCTGCAAGGAGCGCACGCCATCGCGCCAGACTCACCGGCAGAATCTGCACGTTCAACGGTGTGAGCACGTGACTGGTTGACGCTCGATGGCGCCGGGGGGACTGTGGTTCTAGTCTCCAGGGGTCTTTTGTCATGCCGCGCGCGGTTGAGGATGGCAAATTCGTTTAACCGCGTGGGCAACGCCCCGCGCGTGGGAATCCATCCAGCGAGACGCAGCTCGCGCGGCCCGCTGGGCACGCGGTTCAACTTGCCAAGGCCAACCGCGTGCCTAAGTGAGAAAAACGACCCGAATTGCCGTAAATCATGCCAGAGGATTTCCCGTTGGCCGACTGACGGGGGTACCGTACATCTGCCGCGTCGATGTACTGGAAGGCAGATGCCCGCCACTCGCCGGATTTTTCATAGCCAACAGCCCACTTGACGTGTCGCACTGGAACAATGTCTACTCTCCGGGAAATTGAACAGTCGATTTCGCTTGCCATGCAGGCAGATCAGTTTTCGCTGCGCAAAATGTTGCGGGCCGTGCAGGATTCGGAGAAAGTCGGCAAGCCGTTTGATCGCACGCTCGCGAAACTCCAGGAACTGCTGCAGAAGTCACTGAAACGACGCGAACAACGGGCGGTTTGGCAGCCGAGACTGGACTGGGATGAGGAACTGCCCGTCGTCGCAAGGAAGCAGGAGATCATCGATACAATTCGCGATCATCAGGTGATCGTACTCTGTGGTGAAACGGGCTCCGGCAAATCGACGCAGTTGCCGAAGATCCTGATCGAAATGGGACGAGGTCTCTCGGGCGTGATCGGTCACACTCAGCCACGTCGTATCGCCGCTCGATCAGTCGCCGCGCGGCTGGCGGAAGAAATGAACTGCCGACTGGGGCAGGAAGTTGGTTTTCGCATTCGATTTACCGACAGCAGCGGACCGAACACCCGCGTACGCCTGATGACCGACGGAATCCTGCTGGCGGAAACACAGACGGATCGCTTTCTTGATCAATACGACACGATCATAGTGGACGAAGCGCACGAGCGATCTTTGAATATCGATTTCCTGCTGGGGTATCTCAAACGACTGCTGCCCAGACGGCGCGATCTGAAGGTTATCATTACGTCGGCGACGATTGATGCCGCACGGTTTGCGGATCATTTTGGAGTTGAAGGCAAGCCCGCTCCGGTGCTGCAGATTTCGGGGCGCATGTATCCGGTGGATATTCGCTATCGACCGCTGGACAATCCGGATGCCGTCATGGGCGAAGACGACAACCGCCAGATGCGTGACTGGCTCGACGGCGTCACCGATGCGGTCGAAGAAGTCACGGCGAATGACTCCGGACACATTCTGATCTTCCTGCCGACCGAACGCGACATCCGCGAAGCCGCAAAGGTTCTCGGCGGAAGGCGATTTCGCGGCGACACGCCGCAAATGCCGACCGAGATCGTGCCGCTGTTTGGACGACTCTCGATGGCCGATCAGACGAAAGTCTTTTCGCCGTATGGGCATCGGCGCATTGTGCTCGCGACCAACGTGGCCGAATCGTCACTCACGGTGCCGGGCATCCGTTACGTCATTGATACGGGCACGGCCCGCATCAGTCGTTATTCGGCGCGATCCCGCATGCAGCGATTGCCGATTGAGCCGGTCTCTCAGGCGTCGGCCAATCAGCGAGCCGGGCGTTGTGGACGAGTCGGACCCGGCATCTGCATTCGTCTGTACAGCAAGGAAGATGTCGACGGTCGCGAAGCCTTTACCGCGCCGGAGATTCAGCGAACCAATCTGGCCGCCGTGATTCTTCGAACGATCAATCTGCGACTTGGAAACATCGAAGAATTCCCGTTCCTCGATCCGCCTCGTTCAACAACGGTGCGGGAAGGTTACAAGACGCTCGAAGAACTTGGTGCCATCACGCCGGAAGGTGAGCTGACCGAGATTGGTCGCCGCATGGCAAAGCTGCCCGTCGATCCTCGCATCAGCCGTATGATTCTGGCCGCGGTGGATGAACACGCACTGCCCGAAGTCCTCGCCATTGCGGCGATGCTGGAGAGCCAGGATCCTCGCGAACGTCCATTGGAAAAGCAGCAGGCGGCTGATGAGGCGCATCGAAAGTTTTACAACCGCGATTCCGATTTTCTGACGATCCTGAATCTGTGGGATGCCTGGCACGACAAACAGAAGACGGCTTCGCACAGTCAGGTTCGCAAATGGTGCCAGCAAAACTTTCTGTCGTACATGCGGATGCGGGAATGGGTGGATGTGCACGCGCAGTTAAAGGATCTTCTGTCAGAGAGTGATGATCCGGCGATTTCAAAGGCCGCGAAGGCACTGCATGAGCGTCATCAACGAGGCGAGCGGCAGGGCGTCAGCCCTCCGAGCAAATCGCCTCACGCGAAGGGCCAAAACCGAAACACGAAGCAGAAGAGTGAACCAAACTCGCCGCAGAACAAAAATACATCGCACAAGGACAGCGAACTCGGAGGGCCAACTCCCAGCCGCTCGCCGAACGAGACCCGCCACAACGATTTTGCGGCAACTCACAAAGCCCTGATGACCGGGCTGCTGGCCAACATTGGTTGCCAGACACCCAACGGCGATTTCATTGGCGCTGGCGGAAACAATCTTGCGATCTGGCCAGGTTCAGCACTTGCCCCCAAAGGCGCGAAATGGTTCGTTGCCGGTGAACTGGTGGAAACCAGCCGGCGCTTTGCCAGAACCATTGCACGCATTCAGCCTGAATGGATCGAACCGCTCGCCGGACACCTGATCACCCGTGAATATTCCGAGCCGCACTGGGATCCGGTCGCGGGCAACATCATGGTCTTTGAAAAGGTCAGTCTCTGGGGGCTGCCGATTGTCACGCGCCGTAAGGTGACTTTCGCAAAAGTTGATCCGGCGAAATCACGGGAGATGCTGATTCAGCACGGGCTGGTCGAATTCGGTTTGCTGTTCGGTGATTCTGATAACGACGGTGATCCAGGCGAAGACTACGAAGATGAAGAAGAATTGCTGTTACTGGGCGCGACGAAAGTCCGCCCCGGTCGCAGCACAGCCTCCAACACGTCGGCGAAGCGCAAAGGCTGGGGGCATGAATTTCCGTTTCTCAAACACAATCACGATGTGCTGGAACAGCTCAAGGACCTGCAGGCGAGAACACGAGCGCATCATCTGATCCCCGGCGACGAAACACTGTTTGAATTCTTCGCCACTCAGATTCCCGATGAATGCAGTGACCGTGATCGTCTGCGGCGCTGGTTTCAGCGAACAGTGACTCGCAACACCAGGCTGCTGCAGTTCGACATCAATCAGTTCGCCGATGAAGCGCATCGGTTTGAGCAAGCAGCCATGTTTCCTGAATCCGCGCAGTTCGGAGCCATGCATCTGCCGCTGTCGTATCAGCTGGATCCGGGTTGCGATGCCGACGGTGTCACCGTCACCGTGCCTGTCGAGGGGCTCGGCCAGCTCACCGACACACGCCTCGAATGGCTGGTCCCTGGCCTGCTGGAACAAAAAGTCCTGGCACTGATTCGTTCGCTCCCCAAGCATCTGCGACGCCATTTCGTCCCGGCTCCGGATACTGCCAAACTGGTTTACTCCGACCTGGAATTTGGCAAAGGCGACCTGTTGACAGGCGTCGCATCCCGTCTGTCGCAACTCGGCGGCGAACGCTTTGATTCGCGAGAATTTGATTTGAGCACGCTCGCCGATCACCTGAAGTTTAACATCTGTGTCGTCGACGATCAGCGGAAGAAGGTCATCGAAGGACGCGATTTGAAAGAGCTGCGAGCTGCTTTGATCAAGAGAGCTCAGGTGGCTGTGGCTTCCGCAGAAAAGTCCGCAGCCGTGAGTGGACCGTCGCCGGAGGAAGCCAAATGGACGCGCACGGGGTTTAAGGCATGGGACTGGTTCGACATTCCGGAACACATCGAAATCAAGCGTGCGGGAATGCTTTTGCGTTCGTTTCCCTCGCTGCGTGACGATGGTGATACCGTTGGACTGATGCTGTGTCAGACTCCTGAAGACGCCACGCGAATTCTTCGCATGGGATTGCAGAAACTGATTCTGATCTCCGAACGAAAACGAATCCTCATTCAGATCGGTAACATGCCGCAGATCGGACAGGTGAAGCTGCTTTCGTCGTCGATCAAGGGGCTGGAACTGATGAACCATCTGTCGTTGCTGATGGCCGAACGAGCCTACCTTTCCGATCAACCGCTGGCGCGAACGAAAGGGGCATTTGAAAAGGCCCTGCAGCGGGGCCGCGAACGACTGGGACTCATCTCACAGGAATTCGTGCAGTTCATGCCGCAGCTTTTTCAACAATACCATGAAACGCGCCGAACTCTGGACCAGACTCACGGCCCCGGCTGGGATCATTTGTTGAACAACATGAAGACTCAGCTTGCCGGTCTGGTGCATCCGACGTTTCTGATCGAAACCCCGTGGCCGTGGCTGATTCAGTACCCGCGCTATTTCATGGGCATCCGCCAACGGCTGCAGCGACTGTCATCCGGCGGTCTGAAAACCGAACAGTCGCTCGAAAGCGAATTCGCGCCGTGGCTGGCTCGTTACAAGCAGACTGTCAAAGATCACCAGCGCCAACAACGGATCGACCCGATGCTGACACACTACCGCTGGATGCTGGAGGAATTCCGCATCCAGCTCTTCGCCCAGAAGCTCGGCACCGCCGTAGGTGTTTCGGTGGCGAAGCTGGAAGAACAATGGGCGAGAATCCTGTAAGGCGAGCGGCAGATATGTGTTTACCGCAGCGATCAGGACTGCTTAAGGCCACGATATCGTGTGACTTGCGACGCGATCAGTCAGATTTCAGTTTGTAACGGCCTCCAGACGCAGCCCAAATCCTTAGTCCTGGTGGATTGACAGAGCACCAGGCCTTAAACAAACGAGCCCGGACATGTTGTTTGGCCGAGATTTTCGTTGCCGCGACGCGCAGCGACACATGGAACGGGCGGGCCGTCCTGGTCGAATCTGATCTTGTTTTGCATCGCTAGCCTGTTCGAAGAATTCGTCGGGCTGCCGCTGCCAGACCTCGTGACGAGTCTCCGCAATGGCCTTCTGAAGTGCGTTCAGCCGGGCGTCCGTTTTGAATCGCCGACAAAAATCACCAGCGGTGGTGGGGTCCTGAATTCGCGTTGTGCCAAGCGTGTTGAGATAGGCTTCGTCACACCGTTTGAGTTCGAGGTCTTCAAGGCATTTTCCATCCGCATCGTCTGGCTCGTGCTGGCTGAGAACACGCTGCTGCTCTTCTGGGCATCTTGACCGGTTTCGCCGCCGCCCTCATCGCCATGCTCCCGCATTTGCTTAGCACCGGAGCCGACATCCCGTGGATCGAACTGGCCGTCACGCTCGGAGCAGTCCTGATCATCGGCACTCTGGCGGCCGTCTTCCCGATTTATGCCTCTCTCCGCATCCCCATCCGGGAAGTGCTCACGTCTGAGTGAGGGCCATGGTGTTGCTGACTTCTTCCTCGTCACCAACAACGACATCGACGCCGGCTTTGAGGAACTCCTCCATGTAAAGCTGAAGTCTATGGCCTGAAGATGTGTCAGGGATGTTTTTCCTGACGTGGGTAAATGCGCTTGTCGCGAGTCGCCTTTCCATGCAACGGCTCCAGAATCGCACGCTCAAATACCAGATTGGAATGACCGCGGCGGTGGCATTCGTTGCAATTGTTGTCAATGCGGTGTGCGGCTGTGGGATGGCACGATGGTACCGCTGGGACGCAGCGTCAATCCCAGCCTTTTTCTTTCAATCAGTGGTCCCGGCGTCATCGGCTCTCTGTTGCGCTGGCCAACTCCCGACAATCTCCTGCGTCATTACGCGCGCGGCCACATTGACTTCCACGGTGCCGACATCCACACGTTTGTCGAAGCGATGAACGTCCGCGATTCGCGCAAGCAATCGCAGAAAATCGAGAAACTCGTACTGATTCGTTCGTTGTCTGGTTCATGGCGAGCCATGCGTCCATCTATTGTTTCCGTTTGACGGACTAACCACCAGTCCCCGATGAATCCTGTGCTCACAAGGCAATGCGCGCGTTGATCGAAAATCTGAAAACGGGCTACTGGTTCTCAACGGGCCGCAAAGTACTTCCTGGCAACAAGAGTCGTAAAACGGGAGTGGTTGCGATCGTAGTGATCAGGGCCATCAGCACCATCATGGCAAACAATGCTGGAGATATGACGCCGAGATCCAGACCAATGTTGAGCACGATCAGTTCCATCAATCCTCGCGTGTTCATCAGAATTCCAAGTGACGCCGAAGTTCGCCAGTCCAGACCTGTGAATCGCGATGCGACCAGAGTGCCGCCAAATTTCCCAACAGTTGCCACCAGAATGATCAACGAACAAAACCACCAGTCGGACCATTCGGAAAGCAGACCGATCTGCGTTCTGGTCCCCGTGTACGCGAAGAAGGTCGGAAGCAGCAGGATTGAGACCACGTCTTCCAGTTTGTGTCGAAATGATCTGGCGATATGGCTGTCGTGCGGGATGACGGCCCCCAGCAGGAAAGCCCCGAAGATGGCGTGAATACCAATCACTTCTGTCATGACCGATGATGCGAACACGGCAACCAATACCCAGGCGGTGACATTCACTGAAAGTTCAGCGTTCTTCAACGGCGCCAGACATCGCATCATCAATGGCCTGGCAACCCCAAACATGACTCCGATATAGCAACCAGCCAGAATGACTGTCGTCAAGGCTCCATACACATCCGCCTTCGCCACGCCCACGACAAAAGCCAGCAGACACCACGCTGTCACATCGTCGGTCGCCGCACAACTGAGTGCGATGACTCCCAGTTCCGTTTTGTCCAGTCGCAGATCAGTCAAAATCCGGGCCAGAACCGGAAACGCAGTGATCGACATTGCAACGCCGAGAAACAAGGCAAAGCTTGTAAACGTCACTCCCGATGGTGCATAGCTGGAAAAGGCGCTGAGTGACAGCGCCGCGCCAAGCAGGAACGGTCCAATGATGCTGGCATGGGAAATCGCGACCGTGGCATGAGCCCGCGAACGCAAAAATTCAGAATTCAGCTCCAGTCCCACGAGAAACATGTACAGGATAACGCCAAGTTGCGCGAGGATTCCGAGTATCGGCGAGACTGCTGATGGGAACACGAACACCATGGCATCCGGAGCAATTCGACCAAAGAGCGAAGGTCCAAGGGCGATTCCCGCAATGACCTCCCCGATGACGCGAGGTTGCCCCAGACGCTGGCAGACAAACCCCAGAACCCGAGCTACTGAGATGACCACAATGAGTGCAACTAAGACCTGCGGCAACAAGTGGGATTGTTGCAGAGTTCCGGGGGCGATTGCCGTCGGTGAAGAGCTCAATGGCTGTGCCGCAAACGTCTCACCAAAGTGCCGGATGATGAAAAAAATCAGAACAGCGGCCACAAGGAGCAAGACGTAAACGGTCGTTATCTGACGAGTGTTTGGAAGCTTTTTGCCAGCCGAATTGCCGCGCACATCACTCACAAAAAATGCTCCTGATACACAGGCAAGATCATCGTCAGGAGCAGTCATTGCTGATGGCGAAGAGCACCCAAACCTGCTGCTGAGGATTGATTGCCGTACAGGAGTAGGGTAGTCAGTGCATAAATCGATGTCCAGACAACACTTGTTTTAACATTCGTTTGTCTGGAACGCCGGGCCGGAATGTCGCTGCCGCCAGGGACAACACGCTTTCCATGAACGCCAGCAACGAAACGTTCGGCGATACCGCTCCAGGCACTCCGAAAAAGCTTCATATCGATTACACGGCCGACCCAAAGTCAGGGACGGCATACTCGGACGATTTTCGGAATCTGTCCCGGATCAATCTTCAGGTGAACCGGATACGACGCATGATCTTTGAGTAACTCCTGAAAACACGCCTCAAGATCTGCAAGAAGTCTTTCGACGTCAATTCCTCCGCAGGATGGAGCAAAAGGACTCAGATAAACCCGGCACGAACTTGCCATCCGCCGGGCTCCGCCAAGATTGCCCTCTTCAAAATGAAACAGCGCGACGGCCGCCTGAATCAGCCCTTGAAAAAATGGCTTTTCGGGGCAGGTGAGTTCCCCCCAAAAATCCTCCAGCACGTCGTGACAGGCGAAAAACTCGCCGGCATTAAACAGCGAAATTCCTTCGTCAATGCGAGGATCATCAAAATTGCATTCACCCATTTGAAGTGCGTTGTCCGGAATAAAAAGTGGGATAAGCTTCCAGCTTGTCATTCGCGATTCGTCGCAAGCCGCGAAGCTTACGCCACATCGGCGACCTATGGATTCAAGTTGGACACCGCAAGCGTGGCAAAAGAAACATCCGCAAACAAACAATCATCTGACCCGGATTCACTCCTGCTTGAACAAAAAGAGCGAGTGAAATTCATCATCCAGATCCTCAAAAAGCTCTTCCCGAATGCTGAATGTGCGCTGCGCCATGAATCCGCGTTTCAGTTGCTCGTGGCGACAATTCTTTCCGCGCAGTGTACTGACGAACGAGTGAACCAGTCCACGCCGGAACTGTTCCTCAAATATCCCGATGCCGCAAATTTGGCAGCCAGTTCTCAGGAGGATGTCGAACGCATTGTGCGACCTCTGGGCTTTTTTCGCAATAAAGCCGCAAATATCCGCGGCATGGCTCAGGGGCTGGTGGACCGGTTCGATGGCGAAGTACCCCAGGACATCGAACAACTGGTTTCCTTGCCCGGAGTTGGCAGAAAGACGGCCAGCGTGGTGCTGGGGACGTGGTACGGCATTCCGTCCGGGGTCGTGGTGGACACACACGTTCGGCGAATTACAAACCTGCTGGGCCTGACCAGATCGCAGAATCCCGAGATCATTGAACGCGAGATGATGCAGATCGTTCCGAAATCCGAATGGATCAACTTTTCACACCGCCTGATTCACCACGGACGTCAGACCTGCATCGCTCGCCGACCCAAATGCACGGCTTGCGCGCTGCTGAAGTTCTGCCCGCGCATCGGACTGGATTCAATCAAATGAAGGGTTGGAAAAGGGGTCAGGAACCAATCGCCAAATGGCCCAAAGGGTGCTCCGCACTATTGGTTCCTGCCCCCTTGTCCAAGCCACAACTCCTCGTTTCACGGTTGACAGAGCACTAGAGATTTGGCACGCGAGTCGATGCTTCATTACGTTTGCCGGAGGGATTCCAAAAGCGGTCGCCGACGACGAAGCCAAATCCTATGTCCAGTTCTGTCTGAGCGCGGCGTGCCCACGGAGTGCCCGGATGATCGATGGTGACAGCCGTCATGCGTTCGACAGACGCCGCTACTTCTGTCTTCACCATTTCGAGATATTCATCGCGTGACTGCTTCATACCGAAGGCTGCTTTCAGACGACTGAACTGAGCTTCTTCGGGGACAATCGTCTGCTTATTCCACCAGAGATTCCACTCGTTGGATTTTGGGTTTTCCGGTGCGGGCATCTGATTGGCGTGCTGATCCATCACCAGCAGATACTGATACAAGCGCAGGCGAAAGACGTACAACTGCGCAAGTGCCAGATCATAACCAGCCCGCCACCGCTGAGTGGCCTCGGAGGCGCGAAGTGGTTTGACTTTTTCCAGCAGAGCAATCCCCTGTTCGACGAGCTGCATGGCGCGCGCGGCTTTGACGACTTGTGCGGCGGTAGTCGTCCGAAAACCTTCGACTGCCAGCGGAAAGTGCTCGTTTTGAATATTGAGCTCCGGGTCGGATGCCTGAAACAGCAGTTTGTCGCCGTTTGGATTCAAAGTCGAAATCACGCGCCAGATCGATTCGCGGAACTCGCTCGTGGAGCGGTCGCGGACATATTCCGGACGCGAAACAAGATTCGGCTGATACTCTTTCATTGACAGAAAATCGTATTTTCGTTGGTCATTCGCGCCTTCGCCCGCGAGTGTGCTTTCTTCACCCGGCAGCACAAAGAAAATCCCCCCCGATTCGCGAGCCATGCGAACCTGTTCATACGGTCCGAAGCCAGCAGACTGCGAGTCCGATCGAGAATGCAGACCGTTCCATTGCAGGCACTCTGGAAACGGCGTTTCCGGGCCCCGACGAATTCGAATCCAGAATTCTTCTTTGGTCGGTTCGTCGATCCAGCGCTGGTGGGCGTACGGAAAGCCAAACATACTTTCGCGGCCAAGGAAATACAGCGGTGCCTTTGCGGCACGACTTTCGGAAATGGCATTCTCAACAAAGTCGCCGTCATCACCGGACTCGTCAGAAACCACGATCACAGCCAGTTTGCGTTTTCCGCGAATGGCCGTCTGCTTGTACTTATTGATGATCGTGGCAATGGACTGACACATATTTTCCTGACCGGACTGATCGACAGGAACCTTGTCGATGGCGGCTTTGATCATATCGAGGTCAGCGGTGGGGCGCGGCGTGTGTTCGTGAATTCCCTGACCGTAGCTGGCAACGACCGTCAGCAACTGTTCGCTGCCTTTGCGAAGTTCCTCATCCTTTGTCGTGGCAACGGTCAGTTCGTCGAGGACGCGGAGGTAATTCTCGCGGATTTCTTTGCGATCATCTTCAAGACTTCCGGATTCGTCGAACAGCCAGACCACAGTGACCTTCTGCTGTCGCATCATGCGAATAATCTCCTGGGTGATGATTCCCATCGCGGCACCGTAGCCTTCGACCATCGAGCCCACTTCGCCGACGATTTCGCCTTCGCCCAGCTCCTGTCCGATCATTTCGTCGGAAGGCAGCGCGACGTCGGTGGTGACCGGCCTGATATTGACTTCTTTCATGACCGCCGCTTTTTGAACATTGACGGGTGCGGCGGCTGGCTGGGCTGAGGCTCCCACGACAGTCGATGGCGTTCCGCCGGCAATCACGTTGAGCGTTTCCGCAGGGGCCGTGTCGAGTTCCACTTCGCGGGTAATCTCTTCCTGAGGCATTTCCTCTGTGAAGATCGATTCCAGCATCATCTCCTTCGCAAACACTGGCAGTGAACGATGAATGAAGTACAGCGCCGAAATGACGGACACGTTGATCAGAAGTGAGACACCCAGAGATGGCAAATTCTTGAAGAATGACTTCACAGCAAACTCCCGAAGCAGCAGTGCGATGCAAAACGTCAGCGTGCGACCGCCATCACAGAAAAATGCAACCCCGTTGAGCCAACAGTCCCCCCCGAGGAATACCCAATCGCGATGGAAATGGAAAGCGATTCCCCTCGGGATTGTACAAGAGCTGGGGGCATTTTTTCAAAGGAACTCTGCATAATCCTCGGGAAAACACGGTTGGGGAAGCCGCAATGGCATTGATGAGTCAAAACTCGCCGGATTAAACTTTGGGGTGCAATTCCGTATGGCACGCCATTTCAGTTGTTCCGATACCAATTCAGTTGGTATTGTCTTCCTGGACGCTGTTGATCGGATGCACTCCATTGGTGAACTCAACCTTAACGTTAAAAATGTCAAATTCAACGCAATCGGATCGCTCGGGACAAGCATCCGTGCTTAACCTCCAGACCGCCAGCGTGAAGGCGTCGCGTCAGGGCGTGCTCTGCATGTGGCACGGGTTGGGCATCGGCGGCTGGCTGCGGCTGCTGAGCTACAAACCAAGGTTTACGGCTGCATATGCATTTCGCTGGGCCTCGATTTCTGCCTTGAGCGTTCTGACCTCGGCACAAAATCTGCTTGAGTCCGCTGTCTATGGTCGCAAGGTGACTCGCACTGCGATTGAACACCCTCCGATTTTTGTGCTTGGACATTGCGCAGCGGTACGACGCTTCTTCACAATCTGATGACGATGGATCCGGAGTTGACCTACCCGAATCTATACCAGTGCATGTATCCCGGGCATTTCCTGCTCACGGAAAGCATTATCACCAGGCTGACGAAGTCATTAATTCCAAAGACTCGACCGATGGACAATATTCCCATTACGTGGCACACACCGCAGGAAGACGAAATTGCGATCGCGATCGATTGCGGATTGTCGCCGTATCTGATGCTGGCATTTCATATGCGTCAGGATATCTACGGGCGTTTTTTTGATCCGCGGGAGATGACCGAAGTAGAAAGAACGATATGGAAAGGGTCTCTGCTTCGCTTGATTCAGAAGCTGACAATTCGTAAGAACCGATCCGTGGTCCTGAAATCACCAAGTCACACTTATCGAGTGGCGACTTTGCTGGAGATGTTTCCAAACGCAAAATTTGTTTACATCTATCGCGATCCATACGCCGTCTATAATTCTACGATGCACCTGCGACAGACAATGTTTTCCGAGAACGCGCTGTATCCGCCAGACGTCGAAGGCAGCGAAGACGAGATGGTGATGATGTACGAAAAGTGCATTCGCACGTACGAGGAAACAAAGTCACTTATTCCTCGCGGAAATCTGCACGAAGTTCGCTTCGAAGATCTCGAGAACGATCCGCTGGGCGAAGTCGCTCAGACATACAAGGCTCTCGGGCTGAGCAGTTGGCCGTCGGTCGAACCGTTAATCAAAGCCGAAAT
Source organism: Planctomycetaceae bacterium (assembly GCA_037719765.1). GTDB lineage: Bacteria > Planctomycetota > Planctomycetia > Planctomycetales > Planctomycetaceae > SXXK01. The sequence goes on along the minus strand of JBBJME010000043.1, from coordinate 2,708 downwards.
CCCAGAATTAACGGCGTACAAAAAGAATCGATTCCGGATGGATCGTGAGAAGATGAAAAAAATCTACCAGCGGATCGGTTGGATTTTCAATCAATACGGCTATTCGAGCCGACTTGAGGATTCCGAGGGTTCGGTTTCCTGAGAACTTCTGCCTTGAAACTGTGAAAGCGAGCCTGGAAAGCATGAAATTGGCAGTGGATCTGGTATAATGTCGGCGTGATGAAACTGTCCGTACTGCTTTTTGCCGCTGCTCGCGAAATCGCGGGTTGTGAATCAGTTGAACTGCTCCTTCCTGAGTCCGCCACTGTCGCTCAGGCACGTGCTGCGTTGCTCCAGTCACTGCCAGCATTGGCAACGCGAAACGGAATTCTGCTGTGGGCGGTCAATAATGATTATGCCTCAGATGATCGTGTCCTGCACGGCACTGATATCGTGGCGTGCTTTCCTCCTGTGAGCGGAGGCTGATCGTGATCGAATTGACTCAGCATCAGATCGATTTTGCGTCACTGACGGAATCCGTTCGGAGTCATCGGGCCGGAGCCGTGGTGCTTTTTCTCGGGACCGTGCGTGAGTTCACCGGTGAGGCTCGCACCGCTTGGCTGGAATACGAAGCGTTTCCCGAAATGGCAACCGCCGCGATGCAACGCCTTGAGGACGAGGTTCAAAAGCGATTCTCGGTCATCGATGTGGCGATGTCGCACCGCTATGGACGGCTGTCACTCGGAGACATCGCCGTCGCCGTGGCTGTCAGCTCGCCTCACCGAGCCCAGGCCTTTGAAGCTGGTCGGTGGCTGATCGATACGCTGAAAGAAAGCGTACCGATCTGGAAAAAGGAACACTATACTGACGGTGCAACGGAGTGGCTTCATCCGGAGCCAGTTCAAGGTTCCCATTCTGTGTCACATTCAGGGATGACCGATGGGGAGCTGACATCATGAATCAGGAACAGTCACCACGACGCCTGATCGACCGCTTTGGTCGACTGCACAACAACCTGCGCATCAGTGTGACGGATCGTTGTAACATTCGTTGTTTCTACTGCATGCCGGCGGACAATGTCGAGTTCATGCCAAGGGCGCATTTGCTCACGTTCGAGGAAATCGAACGCATCGTCCGCGTCGGTACGACACTTGGAATCGATCGCATTCGACTTACAGGCGGCGAACCGCTCGTGCGCCGCGACCTGCATGTCCTGGTCGAGCGGCTTGCTTCAGTGCCGGGAATTCGCGATATCGGGCTGACGACGAATGGAATCCTCCTGGATGAACAGGCTCAAATGCTGAAAGACGCCGGACTGCGGCGACTGAACATCAGTCTGGATGCTCTCGATCCGGATGTCTTCAAAGCCGTCACGCGTCGCGACGGCTACGAACGAGTTCTGGCAGGAATTGAGGCAGCGCGTAAAGCCGGATTTTCGCCGATCAAGCTGAATGCCGTGTCGGTCCGTGGCCTGACGGAAGATCAGATTGTGCCATTCGGTCACATGGCGCGGGAGTCCGAAACGGTTGTCCGCTTCATTGAATTCATGCCGCTGGATTCCGACGGCCAGTGGCAACGTGACAAAGTACTGTTTGCCCATGAGATCATTGCCATTCTCGAATCGGAATTCGGTCCGCTCAGGCCGGTCGTGCCAAAAGCCGAGAGTGGGAATCTCGGCAATCCGCTGCCGATCATTGGTAATGTGACGACTCACGCACCGGCGCAGGATTACGAATTCGCCGACGGTCGTGGTCGGATTGGTCTCATCGCCAGCGTGAGCCAGCCGTTCTGTGCCAGCTGCAATCGCTTTCGAGTGACAGCGGACGGCAAGTTTCGCAACTGTCTGTTCAGCCATGAAGAAACCGATGTCAAGACGATGCTCAGGGCTGGCGGCACCGACTCGGAGATCGCGGAACTGATGCTGGAATGCATCGCGGCCAAGAACGAAGGCCACGAAATCAATTCTGCAAAATTCATGCAACCCGATCGCCCAATGCACTCCATCGGCGGCTGAAACGGCGACTCGATTGCTAAACGCCCGCGAGTTTCGACAATGCGTCCTGCTGGCAGAGGGACAGGCGTTCGCTGAGTCGTGAGACTCAGAGGAAAGTCCGGGCTCCATAGGACACGATGGTGGGTAACTCCCACCGTCCGCGAGGATCGGGAAAGTGCAACAGAAAGCAAACCGCCGATCGGCAGGACCGCAGGGTTCTGCAGGAGGTAAGGGTGAAACGGTGCGGTAAGAGCGCACCAGCGGTTCGGGTGACCGAGCCGGCTGGGTAAACCCCATTGGGAGCAAGGCCAAGCAGAAGGGACGGCAGTCTTCGGACTGCCACGAATCTGTCCGATTCGTCATACCTTCGGGTCGGCTGCTTGAGGTGTCGAGTAATCGCCATCCCAGAGAAATGAACGCCCGCGACAGAACCCGGCTTATCGTCCCTCTGCCCGCATTTTCTTGTTTTTCCAACGATTTACTAAAGGTTCCGGAATGTCTCAGAGAATTGTCATGCGTACGGGGGAAGCACTGGTCGAAGATGAAGCAGGATGGTCAGCGGCGGAACCGGAAGTTGTGATCGGGGAACTCGACGGCCCTGTCGGCAATGCAATTGCCAATCTGATGGGAGATCAATCGAAAGGCCATTCCAAAGTTTTTGCGATCCTGAACTGTGATGTCCAGGTGCGTCCCGTGACAGTCATGGTCAGCAAGGTGACGGTGAAGAACGAGAAGT
>JBBJME010000042.1:0-37720 GCA_037719765.1 Planctomycetaceae bacterium | reverse complement strand
CCCAGGCCAGTTCCCATGATGATTTCTGTTCAAAACGCGCGACGGTTTGGTACGTCGGGAATCTGGGGAACTTGACCATCCGGGCACGCATGAATTTGATACGCGACCAGCTCGGCTTGACCCTCACTGAGTCGCCGAGCGAGCCTCCAGCACTGCCAGGCGATTCTGCAACTGTAGCATCAACGCGAGCAGCCCGTCGTGCTTCAGGTCGTGTAATGGAGACTGTTCAATCCCGATAAGCTACAAAACCAACCCCATTTCTCTCAACATCCGTTTCCGCACATTGGTCGGCAATATCTGGACGATGGTATGACAGAAGCGATTAGCGACGACATGAGCCATGGTTTTCCCCCCGCTGATGATCACAAACAGTCAGGGAATGAAGACTTCGTTTTTGGTCGCCAACCTTAATCCCAAACGGTTTTCGATGCAATCCTGGGACACTGGGGCTCACTGGGAAAAATTTCGGTGATTCCAGCGCTGCCAAAGGCTCCTGGAAATCCTCTCGGTAACACTTTTGTGGCTCATCAGAAAGAAATCTGAGAGGCGACGCACAAGGCTGTCAAGATCGACGAGCAGAAACGATTGGAAAGGTACCCGAAAACTATTCGTTCAAATCTTGTTCCGATGGCATGTCTGGGGGTGCTTACGCTCAGTCGAACTTGTAGACTCAAGTTGCTGATAACTATCCGCCAAGACTGTGGGGATTTCTTTGTATTTGCCGTTGCAAGGAAATTTTCAGCCTTATGGAACATTCTGTGTGACAACCATCACACAGGTGTAAATGTTTTTCAGAGAAACGCAAACGACCATGCAAAGTATATCGCGAATCCTGATCGGCATTGTTTTGATTGCTTCCGTCTCCTCCAATTCAAGTTGCGCTGAAGAAAAACGCATTCTGAAAGTGGTTGAGAAGGCTACCGTGTTCGATGTCAAGAGCTTGAAGCCAATTGGTAAACTAGAGGAGGGCGACGAAGTCGAAGTCGTGAAAAGCTTCCAGGATAAAGACAAAGAGCAATGGCTGGAAGTGATCAGCACCAGGAAGGAATCGGTCAGAGGATACCTGCGGGCAAAAAAATGTGCTCCTCTGACAGAATCGGTTACTGCATCCGTCGGGAATGAGGTTGAACCTCGTCAGATCATGCTGCCACAGAATCCGGCAGGGGTAACAGACCTCGGCTTTCGAATTCTTCGGTCGGCTCCCAAAGATCAGGTCAACCCGGCCGTATGTCCCTATGGAATTTGGTCGAACACCCGGTTTTGGCTCAGGGCGGCAAAGGGAGAGACTCTCGCACGACTGGAGAAGCAATTGGGACTTCAGTTGGAAAAAGATGATGGACCCAGGATTCCCAGTAACCCAAGTTTTCGATCAGCAGACCGCCTATTGAGAAGTCGAGAAATCGAAATCAAACCATCCTATCTTAATACTGCGAGTCAGTGGAACCTGTCTATTTTAGAATCGAAGTTTGATGAACCAGCACGTGTGGAAGTGAACTCCTGGATTGAAAAATGGTCCATGGACCGCATCCGCGAATTTTTTACGAAGGACCAGTGGAATCCCGATGCCAAATTGATCTTCGTGAATGTTGCGTGCCTCGATGCAGAATGGGTTAGTAAATTTGACAAAGCCAGCACCCAGGCAGGAACATTCAACACGAAACCAGGAGAGACTGTCACCGCCGAAATGATGATTCAGCAATCAACGCTGCGCTGGTTCTCGTCAGAAAAACTTGACGCAATGGGGGTAGTTCTTCCGTATAGAGCCAACGACCTTGCCGCGATCATCTTCGTGCCGAATAAAATTGACGGAATTGCTGGTCTTATGGAGCACGTAGACAGCAATGCTGTGGACGATGCATTAACCAACGCAAAAAATGAAGAGGTCGTCCTGCTTCTGCCCCGTGTCGAATTGGAAGGATCGCTGAATCTGTTTGAACAGCTTGATCTCAGCAGTGTGCTGCCAGCAGAGCCTGATTTTTCTGAAATGACAGACGCTGAAACAACGATATCGGATTTTCAGCAGCGCATCCACCTGACCGTCGATGAGGACGGAACACGCGCCGCGGCTGCAACGTCGTCGACGATTGTGGCATCGGCCGTTGGCGAAAAGGAGCCGAAGATCGTGCAAGCGGATCGACCGTTTCTTCTGTTAGTAGTTCACGAGCCATCGCATACTTTGCTTTTCGCAACTCAGATTAACCAACCAGTCGCCCCGCCGAAAGATGCAGCGAAGTGATAGTTTAGGGATTTTGGGGATTCCCGTAGGGAAAAAATTGACATCGCGCTAATGTTGGAGGAACATCAACCCGGCAGACAGTGCTTTCCCCCGCAAAGTGTCCTTTCTTTTAAAAGTGGAGACTGATGATGTCTTTTCGCGTCCGTCCGTATCTGTTGGCTGGACTTGCCTGCTGTATCTTTCCAATATCATCCACGGCCGATGAACCAAAGGTGGAAGAAGCACCGCCGCAGACCGAAGAGACCCCTCCGAACCTAACCGAGCATCCCCCAGAATCCAAGGTTGAGGTCGATTCAGACCGAACAGATACCCCTGTTGTGGACGGTGCGAAATCTTTAGAGAATTTTGAGTCCTCGCCGGATTCGCCCGGTCTGTCCGATCTTGAGGGACAATCGGCAATCATCAATACGATCAAGGACGATCTACGGGAAGCAATCGATCTAGCAGATCAACTAGCTTTGAGGCTTGATGCGATCGATTCCCGGACTCCCACTCATAATCAGGCATCCATAGCATCAATCGCCGCTGCGCCGAATGTCGTTGCTAACAAGGTCCATGTTTTTATCATGGCAGACACACGCCCTGTCTCCGGGGGGAAGGCGAACCCCATCGCCACAGGCGCTCGTGCTAATGCAAGAATGATGGAGTCATTGCTTGAAGCTCAATGTGTGGATACAACCAGCGGCAATCAGGAGAACCATCTTGCCACGCCGAAGATCAAGGTTTTGACAGACGGCGAATTCGGTTTGCCCAAGCTGCAACAGGAGCTGACCGCAGCCAACGTCGCGGCCAATGATGTATTATTTGTTTATATTGCGTGCCATGGCGGGGCGTTCAACGACCGGACCCATTTTTTTCAGGCTCCTAATCCGAAGTCTAACCGCGAGGTGCTGGCCAGAAGTGATGTATGGAAGCTGATGAAGGGAAAGCGTGCTCGCCAAACTGTTTTGATCTCAGATACCTGCTCGAATGCCACGAGCCTAACTCCATTCACGATATCTCCATTTACGGTTGCCGCGCCAGCTACAAACGCCTTATCACGACTGCTGCTTTATCAAACCGGTGATGTGGACATCAGCGGAAGTAAACGTCCGCCCGCGGATAACGGGGACGGAAGCCGAAACGGCCAGTTTGGGATCTATAATGATACTGGGGGGTTCTTTACAATCGCTTTCCTGTCCGCATCTCTGAACACACCGGCACCGGTCAGTTGGAAAAAGCTGATGGACAATGCCCAGACGGCACTAACAGCGGAGTTAAAGAACGGTGTTCTTGTCAACGTCTTTGGACGTACTGTTACATTGAACCGGCAAAACTACGAACTTGTCCCAGATTAGTGCCGGAGTGAATTAAGACTGTTATTCAACGATTTCATTTCCATTGTCAAGGGTTACTTTATGAAGATACGTTGTTTGTTTGTTGGGCTTATGTTTTTCTATGTGGTACTTGTGGAATTGCCAGGCATTAGTGCTGACAACATTTACCGAATCAACACGCGGGCCTATCGTCACATGATGGCCACGAACTCCCGCGCATATCGTCACATGATGTACACAAAAGATCCACGCAATTGGTCATAATTGCTTCGTCAACAACAGTGTTCTTCAACCGCAGGGGCCCGTCGATCAACTCATCCAGCGGCTTTTGCAAAGGGTTGCTGCAGAAGAGGAACAAGATGATTCAACTGCCACTCTGGTCGCTAAGAGGGCAGTCACACCACACCCGGATCTCTCATCAACTCTTGGGAAGACTCAGGAGATTCTCAATACACTTGTATTGAAGGAGCCAACGACGATTGTGCCGCCGGAGACGCCACCCAGTGGTAACAAGGATTTCAGTCACTTCGAAGAAACCGTTCCCTAAGATTGGACAATGAGTTGCTGCGCTTCGATAGACCGGTCGTGCATGCTACTTCGAGTAAATGTCGACCTTGAAAGTTTGGTGAGTGGTCCGGACCGCAGCGGAGCAGGAAAGAAATTGAATGCCATGATCTGGCATGATGCAATGGGGCGCCCGTTGTTTCGAACCAACCGGGGTCTTGGTGGGACGAGTGTGTTCTCTGAGGAAAAAACCTCGATTGCAGTCAGCACAAAAATGCAGAGCGTCTGGATTCGAGACTGAATCTCAGAGGTTAGGGAAATTCGATAACTCCGCTCTCAATTAAGTAGAGGCTGGGACGCCCACGAGGATTTCGAACCAAGGTCTGTGTGAAATGAACATGTGTCATTTTCTTCTTCCGCGATTTGACAGCAGAAAACGCTATCGTCGGAACAAAGCCCACTGAATTGGGCAAAGTCTTTGGATTTGCTGGTATCTCGGCTCTTAGCATCGAGCGGGACTTTACTGTCCGGACATTGGGGATGTGAGTAATTCCATTTTGGCATGAGTTTGTCGCAGATTGTACGAAGATCTTGTTTCATTTGCTTGGTGGCATTGCGTTTTGTTTCGTAGACACGGCGAATGACATTGACGGTCGTTCGGAGTCCCGTCGCAGTGCTGGCGCGACGCATCAGTTCGACGACCCGCTCAATGGAATCGAATAACATTCCGCTGCATGCGCGACCAACATGGGGAAAGACACATTGCTGGTTGTCTACAGCGGCCGCGGATATCAGGCTACTGATGGCGAGCGGTTCACCGCTCTCGAGGACACCCTGTTATTTGGAGAAGAAGATTCGTCGGACAACTTAATGAAGCCAGACAAGGTGAAACTCCCCCCCGTCGAAAACAGTTCACCTCCATGGCATGTTGGGGAACTGCTGCAGTTGCTCAGTGAAGGTCCAGGACGTCGCTTCGTTGACTTCGACTGACAGTTTTCTACTCCCATTCGAAGGATTTCTTACGGCTGGAATCACGCAGGAACTCGACGACACGAACCGATAGTCGCCCATCATCGATCTGTACCTGAATGATGGTCCCGAAGGATCTCATGATGTGAAGAATGGCGTGAAAACTCAGTCCGTCATGCTGACGAAGGAGTGAAATCAGCAGGGTGGGTTGAAAGCATCACCGCATTTGAAGCTGCTGCGATGTAGCGGCACCAATGTGTTCAGCGATGGCGGTGACAGCGGAGGTTCCAGCAACATGCCGCTCACATTATCGGTAAGCGAATGATCGTGGCAACGGACGGATGAACCTGCCATGCCCCTTCACGTCGTTTTTCCCAAGTTGGTGGCAGGTTGTCGCTCACCCTGATTGGCGAGCGTTCAATCAGAATTGATTCCATCTAAATCCGTACTCCTCTTACGGCTGCGCCAAAGCAAAATATTAAGATGACCGCCACGACGGCAAACACCTGCATCCGTCCATGTCATAGCTGCCCGTGAAAAGGCTTTTTTGCTTCGCGTGGCATGATGGTTGCAGTAATCTCGGGCTAGAAAAACCGAAGTCTGAATAAAGACTTTGCCTCCGGTTTCGAAACCGGGCGACCCCATTCCTTAGGAGAGCGACATGGTTAAGCATCAGCAAGCAGAAGAACGCGTCAATGCCGGTTTCTGGATTCACCTGACGTGCTACATCGTTGTGGTCAGTGCCTTGGCGGTGCTGAACTACCAGCGGAATCCAGACAATTTATGGGTTCTCTGGGTGGCTGGCGGCTGGGGTATCGGTATCGTTGCCCATGCCGTGGCATTCTTTACAAATCGTGGCAAACTGATCGACCGCGTCGAAACGCGGATGGATCGCCGGGAGGAGCGGCAAGAACGCCGAGAAGAAGGCCGAGACGCATCGCACATCAGCGAGAAGATGGGCCAAGCCAGCAAATAGCTGGCGGGTGTGCAGTGCTCGCGTTCGTCATTCGCTCTCAGTTCAGGAGTTCACAGAATGCGGGGAAAACATAATGCTTCTTGAAGCCGCTCGTCAACTCAAATCCGTCGCTAATGAATTCATTGAGGACAGTCACGGCTTCCGCTGCCACTGTTCGAAGTCTTGGAGTCCGCACACAAGAACTTGGTAGTGCAACTGACGCTTTGCGCAGTCTCGCCATCGGAATCTCTCAGCAGAAAAAAGAGATGCGGCTCGCGATCAGAGTGCAGCGACGGTCGTTGCTTGACCACCCGATGCTGGACCAAATTCGTAAGCAGTCGAAAGGGGAACTCGATGTTCGGTACGTCGGTCGAATCATCAAACTGGAAACGCCAAAGACGCTTCAAAAACGCCGCCGACCGCTCGTGATTGGCTGTTCCATCGGTCATCAAGACGTCACTGCAGGGACATTGGGGTGTTTTGCACTGACGAGATCGGGAAAGAAAAAAGTAATCCTCTCAAACAATCACGTACTGGCAAATGAAAATGATGCAAAGGCCGGAGACGCGATCCTGCAGCCTGGCAAGTTCGATGGTGGCCGCAAACCCGCGAATGTTGTAGCCACACTGTTGAAATTCGTCAAACTGTAAAGTTACTTCCACAAACCTTGTCGATGCGCAACTGCGATACCATCCGATGGGATTGCCATTAACGAAAAGAAACTTGGTAGCTTCGGTTTGCTGAAAGGACTGGGATCGGAGTTTCTCGACGAAGGAGCCATCGTTCGCAAAGTCGGCAGGACGACCGGGGAAACAACCGGACGAGTGACCGCCTTCGAGCTCGACAACGTCGTGGTCGATTATGACATCGGCAATCTGCGGTTTGACAATCAGATAGAGATTGAAGGTACCGGCACCAAAGCGTTCAGCGACGGCGGTGACAGCGGTTCATTGATCTTTGATGAGGGGAATCTCGGAGTGGGACTGCTTTTCGCAGGCGGCGACAGCGGCGGCTCCAACAACATGGGGCTCACATATGCCAATCCCCTGAAAGCTGTACTATACGCATTGAAAGTCGACCTGTCGTTTTAGCGATCTTCGGAGTTCCGACTTGAAAGTTGGTCCGATTGTCCCCTTGCGGAGGAAGGTTGTTTATGGCTGACAAGTCAGAAGATGCCCTGCAAAGGGCTCGGGCAGCGAAAGGCGTCGCTGAGCAAGTGTTTTCAAAATTGCTCGGTGAAGTTGCGATTGGAATTACACGGATCGGTGGTGCCTATGCACTGAAGATTAACGTCACGGAAGCTCCTGCCGACACGCTTAAACTCCCCAACAGCGTTGAGGGAGTGCCGGTACAGGTTGAAGTCACAGGCAAAATCCGTAAGCGAATGGTCGGGCCAAAGAACGGGTGAAGAGTCTTATGACACGGAGATGGGAACGCGAAAGACTTCGAGTGCTCGGCAATGGCAGAGATGCAATGAAGGAAAATCCCAGCCGACCGGGCGGCGAGTGAACAGCACCTACCGGCCTGCCCCGGATTCCCGCATCATCCTCATGATCAGTTCATCAAAACGAACGACCGACGGCGATTGAGTACAGCCCAGATTGTAGGTGCAGCAATACTCGCGCACGGCCGTTTGATGGTCGGCAAAAAGTTGTCTGTACAGCTTCAGATTCCGTTCGGTGACGGTCACCTTACGAACAGAGTCGGATTCGATATCAACAAATTCTGCGTCGCCCAGCAGTTCAGGGTCGGCTTCTTTGGGGTGATGCAACTGGATCACGTGTGCGTCAACGCGGCGGTAGCGAAGCTGGTCGAGTCCTCGTTGAAAGCCGTGTTCATCAAACAGATCACTGACCACGATCGCAAGGCCCGTGTGAGCACCACGATGCAGCATTCCCTGAACGGCCTTTTCGAGATTTGTGTCGTCGCCGGAAGTTGGCAGTTCATCCAGAAACTTCATGATCGGAACAATGCTGGCCTTGCCGCGTGTGACGGGCAATTCGGCGAAAATTCCGTTCGCATACGCAATGATGGCGACGCGATCAAGATCGGCGAGGGCGATATAGGCCAGAGCAGCCACCAGTTGTCGCGCCAGATCAAACTTCGGCGGCGTGCCAAAGGACATACTGCGGGAACAGTCGAGCATCAGGTAGACGCGCAGATCCTGTTCCTCTTGAAACCGCTTGAGCAGCAAATCGCCGTGACGAGCGTAGATGTTCCAGTCCAGATATCTCAAATCGTCACCGATGTTGTATTCACGGTGATCCGAAAACTCGATCCCAGACCCCATCTGCATCGTCCGCCGCTGCGCCAGCAACTGACCTCGGAACATGCGCTTCGATACGATCGACAGGTATTCCAGTCGCGTCAGAAAGTCAGCGGGAAAAAGCATTTCTGCCCTCACGGCTTTTCTGGTTCATTTTCATCCAGCGTTCGCGCTTTGCCGAACGTCAGTGTCAATTCCTGTTCTTCGCGCAGGCGGCGGGAACGGATCTTGATGCGGTCTTTGACCAGATTTCGAGCGCCCGGCACGAGGATGATGATCTGCACTCGGTTCTTAATCACATCGATGCTGCTGGAGGATGTGAGTACGACTTCCCTGCCGTTTTCCGCCGGAGCCCGAGAGGCTGAGGGCATCGCTTTGTCGTAAGGCAGGAGCTGTTTGTAGCCATCGGTGCCGGTGACTTCGCCCTTCAGGTCAGTGACGCGATATTTGTTCACGTCTCCAGGCAATCGCACTTCGATCACAATCCGGTAGGGCTTCAATGGTTCCGGTGTAGCTGGAATTGTAAAGGCTGTGAAACTGCCTTTCGTAACGGCAAATCCTGCTTCCGGAACCTTCAGTAAAACGCCGCCGCCTTCACCAGCTTCGCCGTTAGAATCCGCCGACGACAGACTGAAGGACTCTTCGCTGGCCGACTTCAGCCACGCAGAATCCGATTCCTGCAGGTGCTGAGCCAATTGTTGGAGACTGCTCGGCTTTTTTTCCGTTTCGATATCAATGCTGCCAACGACCTCAAATCGCGGCGAATCGTCGAGGATGTCTTCGTCGCCGAGCGAAGCAGAAATTGGCTCCTGCGGGGTCTGGATAAATTCCACCCAGTCGAAGCCGAAGATCGGCAACAGTATCAGTGCGGTGCCCCAGACTACGAGATGAAACATGGCCGACGAAACAAAACTCATCGACCCCAGTGATGTCAGCGCGGCAGCGACACGGCCGGGGAGAGAGTCGGATGATTCGTCGTCAGCGACTTCCGGCGGATCCACGACTGCGGGAATCAAGATGACAGTTTCTTGCTCAACCACTGCGCGAGGCGGTAGCGGAGGTGGCGAAAGCATGTGTTTGCCAACCTGCAGTGAATCCCGCTCCGCAGCAGACTCCGGCATGGAAATATTCTCGAGCCGCACGATGCGCAGCTTCGCCAATTGAGTAAGGATTCAGCCTGTTCACGACATTTTTGAATGATCGCAGATTGGCGGCATTTGTGTAAGTGAGACGCCCAGTTCCAGGTGATCATACAAAAAAAACCCGACCATTTCTGGTCGGGCCTGGATTCGATGTCAATGGATCAGGATCTTTACTGCACGGTCGGGCCGGTACAGCGAATCAGATGGTCCTTGTCGATATAGACGACTTCCACCGACTGGTCAGTATGGCTGAAGGGAACCGGCCAGTAGGCGCGAATCGTCTTGTCGTAGTACACCGTACACTTGTAGTGGCAGTGATGCAGGCGGCAGGGACCAACCAACGGATAGACTTTACATTCATCCAGGCGGTCTACCATTGGTTCGACGACGATTCGGACATTGTTCCACTGAGTTTCCTCCAGAAACGCAAATCCGCCGGCCGGTGTGTCCGGCATCGATCGCATCACCTGGTCCTCACTTGGCGGATCGACGCAGAACACGTCGCCTTCCACGGGATCAAGCACGGGTGTGCGGTCATAGCGTTCCTGATTCCAAAGCTTGTCTTCGATCAGCTGACTCTTGTAAGCCGAGACCGGAACGGCAGGCAGCGTTTTCCAGAACGTCATGCCTGTCCAGATCACGTCAATAAATCCGCCGGTCAGCAGACAGCCGCTGTTCGTCATTGTTGACAGACAGATAACTGCCACCACTGCGTTGCGTCGCAATTTACTGCCGAGCGTCTGCATGGGTTTCTTCCCGGTTTTCATCGTAGGCGAGTTCATGAATCAAATCCTGACTTGCGGACCTGCTGCCGCCGATCGGCGACTGGCAAACCCAAAGACTGCACGCCAAAAGCAAAGGCGTCTTTCTTGATATCGAACGATCCTTTCCGCTGACTTGTGAAAATGTTTCGATTTTGCGGATCAAGTTGTAAGAATCGAACATATCGATCCTGCCGGTTATGCAGAGCGTGTCGGTCGCCAGGCGAAACCATGCGTCCAGACACGACTCCGGCAGAATCCGCCACTGTGCGACTCTCGGGATGAGCGACGTCGCGTTCTATTGTGAAAATGGGAGGGCGCGGCTCCTGCCGAGCCGTGCGTTTCGGCATCTGTCGTCGGCTCGGCCGTAGCCTCGCCCTCCCGAGAGCTTAAAGATCCGCACGCCGATATCTGATCTCTTCCCCGCGCACGCCGTCGATCACTTTGCCGTCGGCGAATACGGTCCGGCCCATCACCCAGGTGCGGACAGGCCAGCCGGTGAGGGTTTCGCCATGCCATGGCGACCAGCTGCATTTTGTCAGTTGGTTCTCATTCAGAATCGTCTGCGTCCTGTTCAGATCGACCAGGACAATATCGGCATCATAGCCTTCGCAGATTTGTCCCTTTCCCTGAATGTTCCAGATGCGCGCAGGGGCGGCAGACGTCCATGAAGCAATCTGGCTCAACGTGCATCGACCGCGATGCACTTCATTCAGCAATAATGCCAGATAGTTCTCCACTGCCGGCAGTCCGCTGGGGGATTTCGGATATGGCTGACGCTTTTCTTCGAGTGTATGCGGAGCGTGATCTGTTGCGACAACTTCCAGTGTCCCGTCCAGCAATCCGCGCCAGACGGCTTCGTTGTCGGCGGATGTCTTTATCGAGGGATTCATCTGAATGAGCGTACCGAGTCTGGCGTAGTCATCGACGTTGAAGAATAAGTGATGCGGACATGCTTCAGCACTGATCAGATCACTGGTCCCCCGCAGGAATTCCACCTCTTCAGCGGTCGATACATGCAGAACATGGAACCGGTGTCGATGCCGTTCTGCCAGTTCCACCGCGCGTTTCGTCGCGATCAATGCGGCCCGATGATCGCGGATCAGACTGTGATCCGATACATCGTGCCCGCCATTCAGACGCGCCGCATTTGCTTTAACCGTCGCTTCATCTTCGCAGTGTGCACAAATCGGGAGTGTCGTTTCAGCAAAGATTCTTTCGAGAGCCGCCTGGTCATCGACTAACAGATTCCCGGTACTGGAACCAATGAAAATCTTAATGCCAGGAGTACGCGCGGCGGTTTGAAGCACGTCCAGATTGCCGGGGGTTGCACCAATGTAGAAACCGAAATTCACATGACACTTCTGCGCGGCGATCGCCAGCTTTTCGTCCAGCGCCTGCAGCGTGGTCGTGGTCGGTTTCGTATTCGGCATTTCCAGAAACGAAGTGACGCCGCCTTTTGCACAGGCCCGCGTGGCACAGTGCAGATCTTCCTTATGTGTCAGTCCTGGTTCACGAAAATGAACCTGATCGTCGATCAAGCCAGGCAACAGATGCAGTCCCTGCGCGTCAATCACATCATCCGCCGTGGCAGAATCCGGCGCGCCGATCGAGGCGATACGATGACCATCGATGAGAATATTGATTCGTTCCACTGCGTCAGGCAGCACGACCACGGCGTTCCGAATGAGCGTCTTCATGCCTCGCTTCAACCTTTCAACTGTTGCTGAGCCCAGTCACCGATCGCCTGTTGCACGTCCTTCAGTGCCTTGTCGCCCGCAGCACGAGCAGCGTCCAGGTTGCCGTTCATCACGTCAGACTGGCAGAAGAGATAGAATTTGATCTTCGGCTCAGTCCCCGATGGACGCCCCGCAATCTGAACCCTGACGGACTGTGATGCGTCTGATTTATAGACCAGCAGATCACCGCGTGGATGCGTGATCTCAGGCAGCGGCTTACCTGACGGGATCGAAATACAGCGCCCGGAATTGTAGTCAAGCGCTTCCGCCAATCGTACCGATCCAAACTGGGCTGGCGGCGCGTCACGCAGCGTCTGCATCAAGCCATCAATTTTCGCTTTGCCGGTTGGTCCTTCACAATAGATCGACTTCTGGCCTTCGCAGTGGTATCCACAATTGTGGTAAAGCTGATCGAGCTGGTTCAGCAGCGATTTCCCCTCCGCTTTCAGTTCCCCCGCCAGTTCAAGAATGTACAAGGCCGCAACACTCGCATCTTTGTCACGGCAGTACGATCCCGCAAGAAAGCCAATCGATTCTTCGGTGCCGAACACAAAGTGATCGGTGCCCTGTTCCTCCATGGTCTGAGCGATGTACTTAAACCCGACGAGCAATTCGTAGAAGCAGCGGGCACCGTGATGTTCAGCAACAGCTCTCGTCAACGGCGTGGTCACGAGTGTCTCGACCACGTAATCCTGAGGTGAAAACCTTCCGGAGGCTTTTCGCTTGCGGAACAGAAAGTCCGTAATCAGTGCCCCGACCTGATTGCCACTCAGTGCCGTAAATCCACCCTTCGGATTCCGCACCATCACGCCGAGTCGGTCGGCATCCGGGTCGGAGGCAAGAATCAGTTCCGCCGAGTTCTGCGTCGATTGGATCCAATCCACGACGGGACTGAATACTTCAAGGTTCTCCGGGTTCGGAAAATGGTTCGGCACGTTCGGGAAATTGCCGTCCGCCGCGCGATGTGGTTCAAAAATCGAGACATTCTGAAATCCTGCAGCTTTGATCACGGCGTACACGTTTGTTTCACCGACACCATGCAGAGGTGTGAACACGGCATGGATGGATCGTTCCGGAGATTCCGACAGCTTCACAACTTCCGCAACGTAGTCCTTGTCGATGTCTGAACCGACAATCTGAATGCGTCCGTCCATGACGGCCGAAGCGAAGTCCACCGTTGGAATGACATCGGCTTTTTCAACTTCTTTCACTATGCCTTTGTCATGTGGAGGAATGACCTGAGCTCCATTGTTCCAATACGCCTTGAAACCGTTGTCGCCAGGCGGATTGTGAGAAGCGGAGATTACCACGCCGACACTGCAGCCGAGCTTGCGGACGGCATAAGACAGCTCCGGTGTTGAACGATGTCCGTCAAACAGGAACACTTTCAGGCCATGCGCGGCCATGGTGCAGGCGGTAATCCTTGCGAAGTGCGGTGAATTGTTTCGTGTGTCATGGGCGATAACGGCAGAACCGCCGGTTTTGCATCCGGTCGCACGCAGATAAACGGCCATGCCATGCGCGGATTCTGCGATCGTCCGGTCGTTGATCGTAGCGGGCCCCATTTCACCCATTGGACCGCGACGACCGCCGGTGCCGAACGGAATGGCCGTCCAGAACATTGCATCCAGCCTTGACCATTCGCCAGATTTGATCAGTTCCACGATACGCGGGCGATACTGGGCAACACTCTCTCGTGTCAGCCATGATCGCAGATTTGCCGGTGAATCCGCTGTCAACCGCCCAGCTTGACCGGCTTGATCGATCAAAGTCAGCATCTCGCTGTTCATTGTGCAAAGTCCCTGTGTTTCAGTGAAAATGGACGCCGTTACGGTGGTGAGCCTCCACGCCTGCGCTGGGTGCCTGTTCCATGAAACTCCCATGATAAATATATGGGAATCCCATTTAGACCTGGCAAATGGAGCCAATGCAGGCGAATGCTCGCACGGTGCCGGGCTCTGAACCAGTCAGACGGCAGGAAAACTGTAACTTCCTAAAAGGATTTCCCGCGATCAGAAGTGATGAAAAAGCAGGTCAGGCGCTCGACTATCATTTGACATCGCACAACCATTCGAGCAACATATCGAGGCAAAACCAGCGTCGCAGGAGAAAGCGAATCTGATTTTGCTCCGATCAGCCGAATTGTGTTGGCGCGGCCAGCTCCGCGAAGACAGCATTCGGAACCTCCCGAACCGGTTTGTAAACGGCAATGGAACGCTGCACGTCCGGCTGAACGACCCCATCTAAAATAGCTCGCATCCGCGAGTCACATCATTCTCATCGATTTCCTCCTTTGCACTCCGTTATCTCAGATCTTACCCAGCGTGCGAACATTCCGGTCGTCGGCATTGTCGGTGGTGTCGGCGCTGGAAAGAGTTCTGTCGTGCGAAGTGTTTCCGGCCTTCGATTGTTCGTGATTGATGCAGATCGCATTGGCCATGAGTTGCTTCTGACCGGCGATATCTGTCAGAAACTCTGCGACACATTTGGAAATGAAATCTTCAATGAAACAGGACAGGTCTTGCGAAACCGACTTGCGGAAAAAGTATTCGGCGATTCCGACGAGCTCATAAACAATAGAAACAGGCTGAATGAAATACTTCATCCGGCGATTCGCAGTGAGATTCACTGTTCCATCAAACAGGCTCCGCAGGATGTGGATGCCATTATCCTGGATGCTGCTCTGCTGCTGGAAGCTGGCTGGGCGGACGAATGTGACGCCGTCATCTTTATTGACACTCCGGTTAATTTGCGACAACAGCGTGCTGCCGCAAATCGCGGTTGGTCGATGGAAGAGTTTCAGCGTCGCGAAGCATCGCAATGGAGTCTCTTGCAGAAGCGACAGAACGCTCAGTTTGTCGTCGATAATTCCGGTCCTGTGAAGGTGGCGGCTGAGCAGATGAAGCTGGTTCTGGAAAAGATCATTGAGCGGCACGGCGCCAGCGGGGTGTTAATTTAATCAGCCGTCGGGCGTTAGCCTCGGTTAAAGGACGGAAAACACGATGAAAACAACCGAGGCTAGCGCCTTTCGGCTAATGAGCATTATTAAATCAACAACCCACTAGCCGCTTGTTATTGTCTAACTCTGACCACACTGAAATAACCACTCATTAGATCAAACGAGCCGGATCGCGACAGCATTCGATTCGGCATCAAATCCCTGTCTCGTTCTGCTGGTGAACCTTCCTCAATTTCCTTTCTGGAGGCCCGACGCGGCCATGTCAACACGCAGTCCTCGCCCTGATGATCCTCGCCCCGGCGGAGCGCCTCGTCTGCTTCGCCGATCCGATCCCCGCCATGAAGCGGGCGACGTCGATAAACCCGTCGAAGCGACGTTCGCACCGCCTGAGAGCACCGAAGTCAACATCGCTGAACTGCAGCGAATGTCGATGAAAGACCTCATTGGAATTGCGGAGCAGGAAGAACTGACCGAATACCACGGTCTGAAGAAGCAGGATCTGATTTTCAAGATTCTCAAAGAACGAACTCGCATGAACGGGCTCATGTTCGGCGAAGGGACTCTGGAAATCCTGCCGGACGGATTCGGATTCCTCCGCAGCCCGGATTATCACTATCTGCCGTGTCCGGATGATATCTACGTCAGCCCCAGTCAAATTCGGCGTTTTGGGCTTCGCACCGGAGCGACCGTCGCCGGTCAGATTCGACCGCCAAAAGAAAACGAACGATACTTCGCACTGCTGCGCGTCGAAGCGATCAATGGGGAAGACCCGAATGAGCTCACCAACAAAGTGTTCTTTGACGACCTGACACCGCTGCATCCGGAACGCCGCCTCCGACTGGCAGACAACGCTGAGTTTCTCAGCACACGCATCGTCGATCTGATCGCACCGATCGGACTTGGCCAGCGCGGTCTGATTGTGTCACCGCCGCGGGCCGGCAAGACGATCCTGCTGCAGCAGTTGGCGAAGGCGACACAGCAGAATCATCCGGATGCCTACGTGATCGTGCTGTTGATCGACGAACGTCCGGAAGAAGTCACGGAAATGGAACGCAAGCTGAAGGGCGTCAATTGCGAAGTTGTCAGCAGCACGTTTGACGAACCGACGTCTCGCCATATTCAGGTGGCCGAAATGGTGATCGAAAAAGCCAAGCGGATGGTCGAATACGGCCACGACGTGATTATCTTTCTGGACAGCATCACCCGGCTCGCCCGTGCATGGAACACGGAAATTCCGAATTCCGGAAAGACACTCTCTGGCGGCGTGGATGCCAACGCATTGCAGCACCCCAAGCGATTCTTCGGTGCAGCTCGCTGCGTGGAAGAAGGCGGCAGCCTGACGATCATCGCGACGGCATTGGTGGATACCGGAAGTCGGATGGATGAAGTGATTTTTGAAGAGTTCAAAGGCACCGGCAATACAGAGTTGCATCTGGATCGTCGTATGGTCGAAAAACGCATCTGGCCGGCCATTGACGTCAATCGTTCGGGGACCCGCCGTGAAGAACTGCTGCTGAATGAAGAAGAATTGAAACTTGTCTGGGTACTTCGCCGCGTCCTGACTGACATGAATCCAGTTGACGCGATTGAATTGCTCGTGAATCGTTTAAAACGGACGAAGTCCAACGAAGAATTTTTGCTGTCGATGAATCTCGGTTAGAATGTCGCAACTCATGCCTACAGAATTACACGGACAGCTCACATCTGCCGACGCATCGTTCGCAATCGTCGTGTCTCGGTTCAATGATCTGATTACAAAGCGTTTACTGGAGGGTGCGATTGATACGATCGTGCGTCATGGTGGCAGCGCCGATAAGATCACGATTGCCTGGGTGCCAGGTTCTTTTGAAATTCCGCTCGCGGCGTCAAAACTCTCAAAGTCCGGTAAATATGCTGCCGTGATTTGTCTGGGAGCCGTGATTCAGGGCTCAACGACACACCACGAATACATCAACAGCCAGGTCGCGTCCGGCATCATGAGCATTACTCGAGAGACCGGAATTCCGGTGACGTTTGGCGTGATCACCTGCGGTACGATGGAGCAGGCTCTCGACCGCGCGGGCGGCAAAGTCGGCAACAAAGGCCACGAAGCCACTTTGGCGGCGATAGAAATGATCAACCTGCTGAAGAAGATCTGACGTGAAAGCGAGCGGCAGGGCGTCAGCACTCCGAGTGTTTCGTTGGGTCAATCACGTCGGCAAAACAGGAAAAAGAATGCTCGGAGGGCTCACGCCCTGCCGCTCGCCAAAACAATCTGCGCACCGTGCGCAGATCGGGATCGTTCAACTCAAACCTGATTCAAACCACTCATGGCCGGACGTTCAGAAGCTCGTCGTTTTGTTCTGCAAATGCTCTATCTGCTTGACCAGAATCCGGCAGCCGACCAGGATCGGGTGCAGGGCGAACTCCGCAAGCAATTCACTGACGCGGCGTTGCGGGAATTTGCCTGGTCGCTGATCTCCGGTGTCATCGCGACGCGGGAAGAACTGGATGAAGTGATATGCCGCACGGCAACGAACTGGCGTCTGGATCGGATGGCCCCGACTGACCGCAATGTGCTCCGGATGGGCCTTTACGAAATGACACGCATGGGAACGCCGGCCGCGGTCGTCATCGACGAATCGATTGAAATCGCCCGCGAATTCGGCACGGAGCACTCCGCCAGCTTTGTGAACGGGATTCTGGACAAGCTCATCCCCGCTTCCCCCGCGGTCGGATGAACCAGATCACGATCCCCGCAATCGCGAGAAAAGGCAGCGCATATTTAATTCGGCTCCAGAACAGCGCCGCGATCACGAGCGCCACCAATCGCCCCTGAGTCAATACGGCCCAGGCAGCGGGGCGAGTTTTCGTTGGAAAGCAAAGCCAGAGCGCACCCAGAACGAATCCGATCCGCATGGCGGCAGCAGCCCAGACGCACTCTTTCCCTTCAGTCGCGAATCCGACAACAGCCACAGATAGGCAGACCATGGCAGTCCATCCGACTCGGCGGCGGCGATCAAAGAGCGAAGGATCAGGCGTATTCATCGGGGATGACAAATGTGGAAATGGTCTGAAGTTCTTAGCGGTTCACGGCAAGTCTAGCAGAAGCACGCCCCGGTTTTCTCTGATCCGGCAGAAGACGCGGGCAATAGCTTGTTTTCCCGGTGAAAGCCTGACACAATTTGTCTGCCAAAACCGCCAGGAAACAGTGAACCTTTGCCCCACACGATGGTCATGAGTCTGGCAGGATTTTTGCTCGACCCCGGTTTTTCCTTCGAGGAACTGGTGTCGGAAGTTGCCTGAAAACACAACGAAACAGAATGACCGATACTGGTCTGTCCGAAATCATGCTGTATTCGCTTCGAGCCCTGACTACTGCAGCCTCCCGGTCAACCACCGCGGAGAGATCGGATGCTGCCGTCGCTTGCTCGCGATTCACGATGGTCGGCCGGGGCGAAGCGGTCAAATCAATTATTCATGCGGGAACGAAATGCGCGGCCGCATCCAAACGGGCCATCCTCCCACCACGCTGAATTGGTACTGAAACTGTGTGTCAGCGAATTCCTGGTGGCGAACTCGAGGCGCACGTCGCTCCGACCGGTTTGTCGGATTCATTCTTAAAGACTTTACGACGCGTTTACCCCGAGCCAACGGTGAGGCGGCCCGAAAATCTCGCCTCACCGCTGGTTCGGGTCAAACGAAATACAACATAAGGTACAAATCCATGGAAGACATCCGCGGCAACCAGTATCCAGCTCCATTTCGACCGCCATATGGCGCACCGGAAGCGAGCGGGCTGTATGATCCACGCAACGAGCATGACAACTGCGGAGTCGGCTTCGTTGCACATATCAAGGGTGTCCGAAGCCGGCAGATCGTCGATGACGCGGACCGCATTCTGCGGCACATGGATCACCGAGGAGCGTGCGGATGCGAATCCAACACCGGCGACGGGGCCGGGATGCTCACCTCGCTGCCGCACAAATTTCTGGTACGAGTCGCCAAAGACGACATCAAAGTCGATCTTCCGGAAGTCGGTCGTTACGGTGCCGGGATCGTCTTTCTGCCGCAGGATGAAAAGCAGCGAGCCACCTGTAAGAAGACCCTTGAAGAGTTTATCGCTCAGCAGGGACAAACACTTCTCGGCTGGCGAACACTCCCGGTTGACTATGACACCGCAGACATTGGCAAGGCAGCTCGAGCCTGCGCTCCGTACATGGAAATGCTGTTCGTGGGTGGCGCAGATGGACTCGACAAAGACGCATTGGAGCGTCAGTTGTTCATCATCCGCAAGTTGTCCAGCCATAAGCTGCGTAACAGCGAACTCTCCCAGGCATTGCAGTTCTACATTTGTTCATTGTCGACGAAGTTGATTATTTACAAGGGAATGCTCACTTCGCATCAGGTCGTACCGTTTTTTAAGGACCTGCAGGCAGCGGACTACGACACACATCTCGCCATGGTGCACTCCCGATTTGCGACCAACACATTCCCCAGCTGGGACCGGGCTCAGCCGCTTCGATTCATGTCCCACAACGGTGAAATCAACACCGTCAAGGGCAACTCGAACTGGATGTTCGCACGCCAGGGTATGATGAAGAGCGAACTCTTTGGTGACGAAATTGAAAAACTGTTTCCCATTGTCGAACCTCATACGTCCGACTCCGGGTGCTTCGACAACGCCCTGGAAATGCTGTACCACTCCGGCCGCACGCTGCAGGAAGTGGTGATGATGATGGTGCCTGAGGCCTGGCAGAATCATCAAACCATGCCTGAACACAAGCGCGCATTCTACGAATACTATTCGGCGTTGCAGGAACCGTGGGACGGGCCGGCATCGATCTCCTTCACCGACGGCCGGTTCATCGGTGCCACTCTGGATCGCAACGGCCTGCGTCCAAGCCGCTACTACGTGACTAAGGACGATAAAGTTGTCATGGCCAGCGAAGTCGGCGTGCTGGACATTGAGCCCACCAACGTCGCATACAAGGGACGCCTTCAGCCGGGCCGGATGTTCCTGGTGGACTTTGAACAAGGTCGTATTATTGAAGACGAGGAACTCAAGGCCGACGTCGCGTCGCGTCGTCCCTATCAGCAATGGGTTCAGGAACAACGCATTCGACTGGAGGAACTGCCAAAGAAGACTCCTCCTGAACGACTCACTGGTCAGGATCTGCTGACCCGCATGCAGGCGTTCGGATACACATCCGAAACGATGAACTTTATGCTGCTGCCGCTGATCAAGGCCGACAAGGATCCGATCGGCTCGATGGGCAACGATGCGGCGCTGGCGTGCCTGAGCGATCAGCCGCGGATGCTGTACGATTACTTCCATCAACTCTTTGCCCAGGTGACCAATCCGCCGATCGATTCGATCCGCGAAGAAGTGATCATGTCGCTGGAATGCTACATCGGTCCGGAAGGCAACCTGCTGGATACGAAACAGGAAAGCTGTCACCGTCTGGCGGTGCCACATCCGATTCTGACCAATCATCAGATGGCCAATCTGAAGGGTATTAAACATCGTGGCTGGAAGGCCAGGGTCCTCGATATCACCTATCCGAAGTCGGAAGGCATCGGCGGCCTGCGACCTGCGCTGGATCGCATCTGCAAAGAAGCGCGTGATGCAATTCGCAATGGCTTCAGCCTGATCGTGCTCTCCGATCGCAAGATCAATGCAGATCGTGTTCCCGTGAGTTCACTCATGGCGACCGGCGCTGTGCATCATCACCTGGTGCGACACGAAGAACGAACGCAGATCGGTCTGCTGGTCGAATCCGGGGAAGCCCGGGAAGTGCATCACTTCTGTCTGCTGATCGGCTTCGGTGCTGATGCTGTCAATCCCTACCTCGCTCTGTATGCACTCCGACAGTCGCGCCTGGACGGTAAGCTGACCAATGACTGGGACGACGATCGCATTGTCGCGGCCTATCGTTCCGGGGTCGCGAACGGCATGTTGAAGGTAATGGCGAAGATGGGGATCTCCACGCTCCAGAGCTACAAGGGAGCTCAGATCTTTGAAGCACTCGGACTGGCTGATGACGTCGTCAACCTGTGTTTTGCCGGAACTTCCAGCCGCATCAAGGGCGTGAACTTCGACGTGCTGGCTCAGGAAGCACTGATGCGACATCACATCGGCTTCCCGGAAAAACCCGACAGCATTTCGCACGAACTGCCGAATGCCGGTTTGTTCGCATGGCGTCGTCAGGGTGAAAAGCACGCCTGGAATCCGCACACGATCGGCCGTATCCAGCAGGCCGCCCGGACCGGCGACAAAGCCGCGTACAAAGACTTTTCAAAACTCGTGAACGCGGAAACCACCCGTGCCTGTCACCTGCGAGGACTGCTGAAGTTCCGCAAAGGCGAACCGGTCCCATTGGCTGAAGTGGATTCCGTAGCTGAAATCGTCAAGCGATTCTGCACGGGGGCGATGAGCTACGGCTCGATCTCCGCCGAAGCGCACGAAACGCTGGCGATTGCCATGAATCGCATCGGCGGCAAGAGCAACACAGGCGAAGGCGGCGAGCGCTACGATCGCTTTGAACCGATGGATAACGGCGATTCGCGTCGTTCAGCCATCAAGCAGGTCGCTTCCGGACGTTTTGGTGTGACCTCATGGTATCTCACAAATGCCGACGAACTGCAAATCAAGATCGCGCAAGGTGCGAAGCCGGGTGAAGGTGGAGAATTGCCGGGTCATAAGGTCGATAAGACGATCGCATCGACTCGGCTTTCAACGCCGGGTGTGGGTTTGATCAGTCCTCCGCCACATCACGACATTTATTCGATCGAAGATCTGTCGCAGTTGATCTTTGACCTGAAAAATGCGAATCGTCGCGCTCGCATCAGCGTCAAGCTGGTTTCAGAAGTCGGCGTCGGCACAATTGCCTCCGGAGTTGCCAAGGGCCACGCCGACAACATTCTGATTTCGGGTTTCGAAGGCGGCACAGGCGCATCGCCGCTGACCAGCATCAAACACGCCGGTCTGCCGTGGGAACTCGGCATCGCTGAGACGCACCAGACGCTGGTCATGAATGACCTGCGCAGTCGAGTCCGATTGCAGACAGACGGACAACTCAAGACCGGTCGCGACGTCGTGGTCGCAGCAATGCTGGGGGCGGAGGAATTCGGTTTCGCCACCGCGCCGCTGATTACGCTTGGTTGTATCATGATGCGGAAGTGTCACTTGAATACGTGTCCGGTCGGCATTGCGACTCAGGATCCCGCGCTTCGTAAGAAGTTCCAGGGCAAGCCCGAGCATGTCGTCAACTATCTGTTCATGGTGGCTGCGGAAACTCGGGAGATCATGGCCGAGCTCGGTTTCCGCACGGTGAACGAGATGGTCGGTCGTGTTGACATGCTGGAACTGGACAGCACGGTGACACACTGGAAGGCACACCTGCTCGATCTTTCCCCGATTCTGACTCCTGCACAGAAGCCACATCCCGATGTGCAGACATATTGTACGATCGATCAGGATCATTCCCTCGGTGCCGTGCGTGACATGGAATTACTCAAGAAATGTGAACCGGCCCTGAAAGAGAAAAAGCACGTTCGCTTCGATACGACAATTCAGAACATCGACCGCGCATTCGGAACGATCCTGAGCAACGAAGTGAGCCGTGCGCACGGAGCCAATGGTCTGCCATCAGACACAATTCATATCAAGGCGAAGGGTTCCGCTGGACAAAGCGTCGGCGCCTGGCTGGCGCATGGTGTGACGATCGAAATCGAAGGCGACGCCAATGACTACGCGGGCAAGGGATTGTCCGGAGGCCGCCTGATTGTCTATCCGCCAAAGGAAGCGGATTTTATCGCGGAGCAGAACATCATCATTGGCAACGTGGCGCTGTACGGAGCAACTTCGGGCGAAGCCTACTTCCGTGGCATTGCCGCTGAACGGTTCTGCGTCAGGAATTCCGGTGCTACCGCAGTCATTGAAGGCTGCGGCGATCACGGTCTGGAATACATGACCGGCGGCCGCGCTGTCGTGCTGGGGCCTACAGGTCGCAACTTCGCAGCGGGGATGTCCGGCGGAGTCGCGTACGTCTACGATCCGGATGGTAAGTTCCTTGTGAATTGCAATCTGGAAATGGTGGAACTGGAAGAAGTGACCGATGAAGCGGACATCCAGGAGCTGGGAACTCTGATCGAAAACCATCATCACCACACCGGCTCTGTGGTGGCCAGAAACATTCTCGACCACTGGAAAAAGTCACTCCCGCAATTCCACAAGATCATGCCGGTTGACTACAAGCGTGCGTTGAAGGAATTGGCCGCGGAGCAATTGGTGAAGGTATGAGGTAAAAACAGGGTAACGATCAGAAGTTGGACATCCGGTATACAACGCTCTCCCAATCCCACGGATCCAGGTTCGAACACGTGACTATACTTCGCGCGGCTGGAAAAGAGTCCGGCGAGCGGAGCGGCGTGAGCCCTCCGGTACGTCGTTTTGTACCGGCAAGCTGACGCATGCCGCTCGCCAATTGTCTCAATCATGACCACGTGGAGTATCGTTGGGCTTATTTTGCGCATGGAATCACTTTCTGGAGAGTCCTGGGTGATCCAGATCTCTCAGGCGTGTGTTAACGCAAACTGAGTCGGGACGATTGGAAGAGTCGGAGGGACGGTCGTGACGGACTGGATTCATTCACTCATCGACGCCATCAGCCGGGCAAACATGTAGCCCGAAGCGTCAGCGAGGGAGCGAGCCAGCAAGGTTGCCGAATTCTCTTCGCTCACGAGAAGAACATCCCTCGCTTACGAAGCGGGCTACCTCGAAGAATTCCCGACCTACGACGAGTTGTGGACCATCTATCAGCAGTGGAAAGGGGCTCACAACTTCGAACAGCAAAACTGCCGGCTAAGCCCAAGCGATCAGACCGCTGCGCCAGCGACTCCCAGCACTTCAATCTACGGCTCGTCACAAAGAGAGATGACGGCGACATTTGCTCTGGCCAGTCTGGAACTGAGCCAACGCAGGCTGGGGCAAAGAACGCACGAACGCCGCTCCGACATGGCACGCACAATAACTGCAAAGTCGTTTCGCCGGGCAAGATCACAGTCACTTGACGGCGGCGGGTTGCCTGGCCATCCTCCACTCCCCAGCAAGAGAACTACACCTTTCCCCCAGCGCTCTGTCGTCTCGGATTCCTGAGCTGCGACTTGCGGAACCAGGCGAGCCATGAGATTTAACGCCGATTTCCACAAACGATTTGCTCATGACACTTTTGCTGGGATTATGAAAACACGAATTCCAGCTTGAGGTTCCCCAGCCAAGGGATTTTTGGGTGATCTTTACCCAGATTTGCCTCTTTCAGAATTGGGTTGTGCGAGCGGCGATCAAGGTACACGATAAGGCGATTTCCGGGTGCAATTTCAACTGCGCCAGACGTCTCCACGAACTTGCGATAGACCGCCTTGGGTTTGCTTAGATCGAAGCCGTGGAGCTGGTGCGCGAGCCAGCGATAGCAGCCGTTTGCAAGCACTGTCAGCACGGTATCAAGATCGACATTCAGACGCACTTCGCTCGACAGACAGTCCTGATGGAAAAAGTTCACACTCGTCCCCAACGCATCTTCAATGCCGTTCCGTCGCGCGTAGTTTGTCACTAGATCCCGCGCCGTGATTTTGACGTTATTGGTCAGGAAGAGCGTTGGATGTTTGCGACCCAATCCCGTCACCGCGACCTGTCGAATCTGTCCTTCGTAACCGGACAGTTTGATGAGTTCATCAACGTATCGAATCTTTTGATGGCGACGCTTTGGAATATCGATCACGGCATCGTGCCATGCACTTGCTGGCAAGTTCTCAAGACGCTTAAGAATGTTGCTGCCACGACGGCGAATCGTCACAAACGAAACATCTTTCTTCTGTGCGATGATCGATAATTCTTCGTACGTTGTGAGTTTCGAATCGAAGTACAACCACTGTGGATTCTTTCCCATCAGCTTTCGCCAGAAGTCGATAAAGCACACGGCTTGGCCAGACTGCTGCACACGGGTCAGATTTGCATTTGAGTAGCAAAATACCTTGCTTTTTTGCTCCATTGCAAAGAATGTCAGTAGGCTCGGACCGGCCTTTCCTCGCAGCGGCTGGAAGTGATTTTCGAGATCCGTTTCATCGCCGCGATGTCCAATCACATGAAAGTCGAGCGAGAAGGAATCGGCATCCGGAAACAGCAATGGCGACAACTTTTTCACCCAACGTTCCAGTAGCCGGACCTGATTGTCCCGGATCGTTTGATACGAATATTGAGTGGCATAACTCTTCTTCGGAAGGATGTTGAGTCCCGCAAACAATCCGAGCGCTTCGTCGCAGTTGAAGTCATCGATATGACTCAGCCGTTCCTTGTCGAGCAGCTTGAGTGTCAACAGACTGAGCATCGCATTCACCGCCGGAATCATCTGCGTTCCCGGGTAGTCTGCCGCAGTGACAATCTGATCAAATCGCATCTGCGCGAGCAGCGGTAGAAAGAGAAACATTCCTGCGTGCCGCGTGATAAGTCGTCGGCCTCGTTCTAGTGAAAGTGCTTGCACATCGGCGACAGGAATGTCTACCTCATCATCTGTTTGTGTAGATCCGAAACCTCGATTTGCTGAAACAAAAAAGGGGGGATGCCACCGACTTCATGCGTTTGGGAAAACTCACTGACCCAGTTTCGGACGGTTCCATAACTGACGTCAAATCGTAGAGCCACATCCTGCATCGATTCGTCGTCAACGAACACCGCGCGAAGGGCTTCATATCGTCGGTGTGTTGGTTGTTGTGGTGTCAAAAAGAATTGCGAAAAACGGCTGCCGTTCATGGCTCCCTCCCTGTGAATTTGTCATGAGCAAATTTCCTCCGGAAGCCATTATTATGCACACTAAATCTCATCCTCCTCAAAGACAAAATCACGCAAAACTCGACGAAAACCCGCCAGACTCGCGATTCAAGTTTTACGGCGAGCGAATTTAACATTTCCCAAAACAGCCGGTTTCAAATTTTTGCTCATGACAATTTTGACACAAAATATGCGAATTTGCAGGGGTTTTGCCTCAATTTTGCCTGAATTTGTCATCAGCAAATTGACTGTGGAAATCGGCGTTTAATGAAGACTCACGGGCCAAAATTCCTGCAATCCTGCATTTGACGCGGTTAGGATACACGTATCTGTCGCTGAAAAACCTCGACTGGGACGAATCCAGCAATATCGTTCCGTCCATATTCAAAAGCAGTGTCGCCGCGATCAATCCAGGTGCGACACCGCAGGAAATCGAAAACGCCCTCGCGAAGATCGACATCTTTCTGGACAACGAGGACCTTGGGAAGCAGCTCTACGAGTTCATCACGGAAACGTCGGGTCTCAAGATCATCGATTTCGAGGACTTCAATCGAAACTCATTTCACGTTGTCACCGAGTTCACCTGCAAGAAAGATGACGAAGAGTTTCGCCCTGACATTACACTCCTGATCAACGGTCTTCCGCTTGCTTTCATTGAAGTAAAAAAGCCCAACAACCGCGATGGAATTCTGGCCGAGCGAAACCGCATCATCACCCGATTTCGCAACCCGAAATTCAAACGATTCATCAATATCACGCAGTTCATGGTCTTTTCAAACAACATGGAATACGTCGACGGATCTCCGGAACCGCTCGAAGGCGCATTCTATGCTTCCACATCCTATGATAGACCGGCGTTCAATTACTTCCGTGAAGAAGAACAGTTGAACCTCTCCGATTTACTGCAGCCGGAAGACCAGCAAATTGAAGATCTGGTTCTCGCTGACAACAACTTGACCAGTATCAAGCACTCCCCCGAGTTCCAAACGAACAAGAATCCGGATTCACCCACCAACCGCGTTAGTACATCACTCTTTTCTCGCGACCGCCTCGCCTTTCTGTTGCGGTTCGGAATTGCGTACGTCAAGAAGGAACACGGGTTCGAAAAACACATCATGCGGTATCCTCAGATCTTCGCAATGAAGGCGATCGAAAGGGAACTTGCCCGGGGCCGCACCAAAGGAATCATCTGGCACACACAAGGCAGCGGAAAGACAGCGCTTGCGTTTTACGTGGTCCATGTTTTGACAGAATATTATCGAAAACAAAGCATCATCCCGAAGTTCTACTTCATTGTGGATCGTATCGACCTACTGGACCAGGCGAGTCGGGAGTTTCGTAGCCGCGGGCTGTACGTCCATCACGTCAACTCGCGGGAAGAATTCGCTGCGGAAATCAAATCAAACCTAGCCGTCCACAACGATGCCGGTAAACCAGAGATCACGGTCGTCAACATCCAGCGGTTTAAAGACGATCCCGATGTCATTCAAAGCTCGGACTACGCGATCGGACTTCAACGCATCTATTTTCTCGACGAAGTCCATCGCAGCTACAACCCTCAGGGCAGCTTCCTTGCCAATCTGAACCAATCCGATCGTGATTCCATCAAGATTGGTCTCACCGGAACCCCCTTGCTCAACGCGTCACTCCCCGGCACTCTTGGTCAGGACGGGCAACGATCTGAACCCCACGCATACAACTCGAAATTCCTGTTCGGCGAATACATCCACAAGTACTACTACAATCGCTCCATCGCCGACGGCTACACGCTTCGACTGATTCGCGAAGCAATCGAAACCCAGTACAAGCTTCAACTTCAGGAAACGCTTGCTCAAATCAAGGTGTTGCACGAATCGAAGAACCGTACTCTTGTCTATGCTCACGCGAAGTTCGTGGAGCCGATGCTGCGTTACATCATCGACGACTTCGAGAAAATGCGGCTCACGACGAACGACAATTCGCTCGCAGCCATGGTGATTTGTGACTCGTCAGAACAAGCCAAAGAGATGGCAAAGATCTTTGATGCGAAGTACGCCGCAAAACCGGCAGGGATTGCGGCGACACCCGAAATCGTCGAGGAATTGCCGCAAGGCTATGCCGTCCCAAAACGAACCGTCCGAACGTGTGCCCTCATTCTGCATGACGTCGGCACCAAGAGCGAACGAAAGGCCCAGGTCGAAGCCTTCAAGGAAGGTAAGATCGACATTCTCTTCGTCTTCAACATGCTTCTGACAGGATTTGATGCCGCTCGCCTGAAGAAACTCTACCTCGGTCGCATTATCAAAGCGCACAATCTCTTGCAGGCCCTGACGCGCGTGCGCGCGTGGGGGTGTGGCTGGCATCCCGCAGGCTTATGCGGGGCATGGGTTGTAGTTCTTGATAAGCGATTTGTGCGGGTAGAGGGATTTTAATTCGGTCTTGATTCGGACTTTGTAGAAGTCATCGCGATTGGGAGACTGGTGGATCGCTCGGATGTGCAGCATCGGCTGCGCGCCTTCGATGGACCACCGCATCCCGCTGCGTTCCATGCGATCTTTCACCAGATGACGGCAGGCGCCTTCGATCACGCCCGTGGCGATGGGGTAACCCGCCGCCAGATATTCGTGGTACTTCATGCGGGTGCTGTTGTTGGTGAAGTAGCCGCAGACGGTCTCAACTTCTGTCGCGGCCTTGCCCTTGAGTTCGTGGACTGTCGCCATACGACGCAGTCCGATGATCACGCCTTTCACGTCGCCTGACAGAATGCGTTCGAGTCGTTCGCGAGCGAAAGCTTCCTGATGTTCGCGATGCGAATGAAACGCTTTCGCGGCTTTCCACACATACTGTGAAACATGCAGAATATCGAGGATTTCCAACACCCGCAGAGACACATCCGGATCCAGAGACGCATGCATGGCGTCCCACTGGCTGGGCGATCCGTCCATCAGCCCGATCAGCGGCTGTTTTGGTTGCAGCCGATCGCGAATCCGCTGACTCGCCCAACTAAACGCTTCGATCTGACCGGAGATCATTTCCGGCTTTTTGCCCAGATCACGTTCGCGGGCAAACCGCGCCGTCAGTTGTTTCGTCACGGGGATCGGTCGAGGCGGGCGATCGGTCGAATCCTTCGCATCGCGAAACAGAGCCGCCACAATGTCTGCGGGCGTACGCTGATAACAATCGACCGAATAGACACACGTGAGCGTGGCCATACGACGATTTCCGCGTCGTTCGGCCGGATCGAAGATCGGCACGCGAGCCAGATCCGGCTTGACCAGCGGAACACCTTTTCCGTCGCCTGTGAGAATCATCAGCTCTCCTTCCTTTTCGGCGGCCGGAGCGGCAAGCTCGTCGAGATATTCCTCCGCCTGCCAGCCCACCCGCTGGTTGATGCGTTCCAGCGTTTCCTTGGACAACGTCTGCCGCATGACGCGGGCAATGCCGTCCAGCGAATGATCAAATGCCTGCTCGACGCAGAAGCACTGCGAAAATTCCTCAAACAGGTACGACCCATATCCCGGCGGCAACTGCATCCGGGCATCGACCGGACGCAATTCAATCTTCCTCTTCGTCCCGCGAGCGTAAACGTACGCTTGAATCTGAAACAGTCCGAAGACCGTCTGAAACGGGCGATTCACCGGTTCGGCACTGCGGTGCAGCGTCACGCCTTCGTCCGTGGTGACAGTCTCGCCCAGATCGCCATCGCCCTGCTGAGAGATGAACAACCCCGTGCCGAGATTCGCCATGCGATGGATCATTTCATGCCATTCCGACTCGAACTCGTGGAACGCCCGCCCCTTCGCAGCGGCCATGCGAATCCACTCGTCCATCTTTCCCGCCATGTCCACCAAAGACTTTGCCGTGAACGAATTGACCTTGCCAGTCTCAGACTTTTTCGAGATGCTCATCACTCGGCCTCCTTGCCTTTGAAGAATGAAGTTTCTGTACCTCCATCTTCGCAAAGAGGCCGTTTTTATGCGCCCTCAGTTCCAGTAACCAAATTTACGCAATTACCCCAGCTTCATTGCGGCTTGCCAGCCACACCCACGCGCGTGAATCGTCCGTACAAGGAATATCGATACGGCTACGTTGTTGACTTTGTCGACATTGAATCGGAGTTCGAAAAGACCAACAAGGACTACTTTGACGAACTGCAAAGTGAACTTGGGGACGAGTTAGACAAGTACTCCGACCTGTTCAAGACGGAAGAAGAAATCGCGGCTGACATTGAATCCATCAAAGACGCGTTGTTCCATTTTGATACGGAGAATGCAGAGGTTTTCTCTCAGCAGATCACGCAGATCGTGGATCGTGCTGAAATGCGGAAGGTTATCAAAGCCCTCAGCGACGCGAGAAGCCTTTATAACCTCATTCGACTCTCAGGACAGTACGACCTTCTCGCCAAGCTCGACTTCCGCAAGCTCAATGCGCTCTACATCGAGGCATCAAATCACCTGATGCTCCTCAACCAGCGTGAAGCATTGGAGAACGCCGACGATACCGTCAACATTTTGAACATCGCCCTGGAGGACGTCCTATTCACGTTCCGAAAAGTGTCACAGGCCGAGATGATCATTGCCGACGAACTTCGCGAGAACCTGCGTCGCACACGAGAGGGGCTGGGTGGCAATTTTGACCCTGTCGACCCTGCCTTCATTTCCTTAAAGGAGGAACTTGAACGTCTCTTCCGGAAAAAAAACCTCTCGGAGATCACGCAGGAGGAAATGGTTGAGAACATCTCCAAACTCAAGGCCATTCACAATCGTGCGCGTGAACTGCAGCGGAAAAACGAATTGCTTAGGGCGAAATATGCCAATGATGAAAAGTACGCCCGGCTCCATAAGCGGCTCATGGAGAAAGGCGAACCGACTCCAAACGAACGAAAATTGTTCGACGCCCTGAGTGCCCTCAAGACAGAAGCAGACAAATGCATTGCACAAAACTCGCGTGTACTTGGCAATGAAGCCTTTGCCAAGGCTGAGATGGCCCGCCTGATCATTGAGCAGTTTAACAACAATCATCACATTCCCCTCACACCAGAAAACACTCAGTTCATCAACAACCTGGTGATCAAAGAGTACCTTGCTGAGTTCCACGGACTACATGCACTATGACCTCTCACGAGTTCAAGAAAAAAGCCATCGCTCTTATCGACGACCTCAAAGGCGTCTGTGCCAGTTACGGGCTGGGGAATGACGGGAACGAGTTCAAGATCATCACGCAGGTCTTTCTCTACAAGTTTCTCAACGACAAGTTTGCTCATGAAGTCAAACGCATCGAGCCCGCCCTGGCGAAAGCCGAATCTTGGGAAGATGCGCTTCGCAAAAAGTCGGAAGCAAAATATGAGTTCCTGCTCATGCAACTTGGGGCGAGCACCGCAAGGTTGAAACCAGAGCATTTTCTTTCGACGCTTTTCAGCAAGCAGAACGACGAGGACTTTGCCGCCACATTTGACGCCAAGCTGCTGGACATCGCACGGCTGAATGCGGATATCTTCTCGGTCATGACCAACGACGGTCAAAAGATCGTTCTCTTTGATGAGGTCACGCAGTACGTCGCGTCCAAACGGAATGACTTCGCCAAGGCCATCATCAACAAACTGATTCCCTTCAGCTTCGAACACATCTTCGCGGAGAAGTTCGATTTTTACGCCACGCTTTTTGAATACTTGATCAAGGACTACAACAAAGACGGTGGCGGCAAGTACGCTGAGTATTACACACCCCACGCGGTCGCAAAAATCATGGCGGCTTGCCTTGTTCCAAAGAAGGTCACAAACGTGACCTGTTACGATCCCGCCGCAGGTTCGGGAACGCTCTTGATGAATTTAGCCCACGCCATCGGCGAAGATCGATGCACGATATACACGCAGGACATTTCACAAAAATCGTCGAGCCTGTTGCGTCTGAACCTTATCTTGAACAATCTTGTCCACTCGATCCCTAATGTCATCCAGGGGAATACGATCCTTGAACCGTATCACAAGGCAGACAGCGGAACAGGGCTGCGGAAGTTCAAGTTCATCGTCTCCAATCCGCCCTTCAAACTCGACTTTTCCGACTTCCGCAATCAGCTAGACACTCCCGCCAATCGGACACGATTCTTCGCTGGGATTCCGAACATCCCCAACAAAGCGAAGGACAAGATGGCGATCTATTTGCTCTTCCTACAACACATCATTCACTCACTCGATAAGGATGGACGCGCGGCCGTTGTCGTCCCCACCGGCTTCATCACCGCACAATCAGGCATCGACAAGAGCATTCGTGAGCACCTGGTGAAGAACAAAATGCTCGGCGGAGTGGTGTCGATGCCCAGCAATATCTTTGCGACTACGGGAACCAACGTTTCCATTCTGTTCATCGACGCAACGAACAAGGGCGACGTGATTCTGATCGACGCCTCTGATCTTGGCGAGAAGATCAAAGAAGGGAAAAACCAAAAAACGATTCTTCGCCCTGATGAAGAGCAGAAGATCATCGAGACATTCAATGCCAAGCATGCGGTCGAAGACTTTTCAGTCGTAGTCTCTTACGACGACATTGAAGCGAAGAACTATTCGCTCAGTGCAGGGCAGTACTTCGACGTTGCGATGGAGCACGTGGAATTGTCGAATAAAGAGTTCGCAGCTCGGATCGATGGATTCAGTTCGCGCTTGGCTGGGCTGTTTCGCGAGTCAGAAAGCCTACAGAGCGGCATTTCAGACAGCCTCAATAAGTTGAAATACCATGAATCGTAAGGATCGCCACTTGGAAGATCTGGCAGCCGAAGGGCGATTCCAACTCAACAATCGGATCAACGAGGAACTGGAGGGGATGGCAAAGTTGCTGTATGATTACTGGTTCGTGCAGTTTGACTTCCCCATCACCGCCGCCCAAGCCGCCGCGATGAGAAAGCCCCGCCTCGAAGGCAAACCCTTCCGCGCCTCCGGCGGCGAGTTGATCTACAACAAGGCCCTTAAACGCGAGATTCCAATGGGGTGGGAAGTCAAAGAGATTGGGGAAGTTTTGGCGAAAGAGAGCCAAAACAAAAAGATCCCCGCTTCCGAAATCCTGAAAGCGGGTCGCTTTCCGGTTATATACTCCGCGTGGCCCAGAATGATGCCTTGCAGAGACTTGGGGTTTTCTGGCACACTGCGGGCTGAGTTTGTATTGCAGTCTTGCATGATTGTTTGAGGAGTCAAGGATGGCTCGATTGACGTTTACGGATGAACAGAGGCAGGCATTGCGGACAGAGCGGTTTGAGCATCCGCATCCGCGAGTGCAGTTGCGAATGGAAGTGCTGTGGCTGATCAGTCTCGGCGAACCGTATTCGAATGCCGCCCGGCTGGCTGGTGTTTCTGCCCCGACCGTTGATCGTATTGTGGCGATCTATCGCGAACACGGGATCGAGGGGCTGAAGCAATTCGACCGGAAAACCCCGACCAGCGAACTTGTCGCGTATCAGACTTCTCTGGAGGAAATGTTTCGTGCGGATCCGCCGCACACAACGGCGGAGGCGAGTCGACGGATTGAAGAGGCTACCGGCATCAAACGCGGGCTGACCCAGACGCGGAGGTTTTTAAAAAAAGTCTCGGCCTGAAATGGCGATGCACGGCGGCGATTCCGCTGCCTCCGAAGAAAACGATCGAGGAACACGTCGCAACTCAGGAGGAATTCCTCGACAAAAAACTGGAGCCGCTATTGGCTTCGGCTCGATGTGGCAAAGGCCACCTCTTCTTTGTTGATGCGGCTCATTTTGTTCAGGGAGCATTTTTGGGCTGTCTGTGGTGCTTGTGTCGCCGGTTTATTCGAGGCGCTTCAGGCCGCATGAGATACAGCGTACTTGGGGCATGGAACGCTGCAAAGAATCAGCTTGTGAGTGTGACGACGGTCGGCACTGTATCATCGGCAACGATGTGCGAGTTGTTGCATAAAATCTCAGCACTCGGATTGCAGGGACCGATCACGCTGGTGCTGGACAATGCTCGCTATCAGCACTGTGCTCTGGTGAAGGATCTGGCGGCGACACTCAATATCCAACTCCAGTTCCTGCCTTCGTATTCTCCAAATCTGAACCTGATCGAACGACTTTGGAAGTTCGTCAAACGCGACGTTCTCTACGGCCGACACTACAACACCTTCGCCGAATTCTGCAAAGCCATCGACGGCTGTATGGAAAACATTCCGACCAAACATCGCAGCCGACTTGCATCACTCATGACCCACAATTTCCAGCGTTTTAACCCGGCATCATTCCTCGCCGCGTGAAGTATAGATCAGAGCAAGGAGTTTATTTGTGGATTTACGAATGACGAAGGTGCGCTAATCCAAGGACAGCCGAAAATCATATTTGGCGATCACACCAGAGTATTGAAATTTATCAATTTCGACTTCGCTCGAGGAGCGGATGGCACACAAATGTTAGTGTCGAACAACTCGAACTTGCCACCCCATTTGTTTTACCATTCTCTCCTCAAGATCGACCTTTCAAGCTACGGCTACGCGCGACACGTCAAATTCCTCAAGCAATTCAAGATAATTGTCCCTGATTCCACTGTGTCGCAGAGATTTGAGCAATCAGTTTTGACCAGTTACGCTTTCGTCCGCCAGAACACTCTTCAAAACCAAGAACTCACCGCCCTCCGCGACTGGCTCCTTCTGATGCTGATGAATGGCCAAGTTACCGTCGGGTGAGTTACCGATGTTAGTCTGTCGCCACATTTTCCGCATCGATGCAGATGCACCGCCATTTGTTGATCGAGCAATCGATCCACTACCGAACAACCAGGACGACCATGTCAAACAATGCCTTCATCTTTGAGTGCAGCAGTACAACGTATCTCGACTGCGTTGAAAAGAACCTGTTTGGTTCAAACAAGCCGTGGCCCATGCAGATCAAAGCGGGCGACTACTGTCTGCTGCATCACTACGAAATCGGCGGCTTGCTGGGACTCTGGCAGGCAACTTCCGATGGCGGCAAGAATCTTGTCCCGAAGATGTGGAGTGGAAAATTTCCGTATCAGGTGAAAGTGAAGCTTGTGCTCCCGGCCGTTACAGAGGTCCCCAAGTCCGTGCTCAGGCGACTGGGGGTCGACGCGGCAGTCGGACGTTTCGACAACTGCGTCGATGAAGACATGGCGGCCGATCTGGTCAACGCGCTCGTTCAGAACGCAGGGCAATAGCGAAAAGGAATTTGGAGTGTCTGACGTACTTATCGCCGATTGGGGCGGATTGTTGAAGAACTGTCGGTCTGATCAGTGCGATCTTTTCGTCGATGCCATTCTTCTCGCGATGAGCGATGAAAGAGGCGGCAGTGTCCCATTCCAGGTTCGCGCGACTGATGGCGAGCGGTATTGGGTGAAACAGATTGCAAATCCACAGTCAGCACGATCTCCGGTGACGGAACAAGTGATTGCGGGCTGCGGTCGCCTGATTGGTGCTCCGGTCCGCGAAGTGCGGCTGATTTCGATTCCAGAAGAACTGGATGGAGAAAAGCTCTCAAGTGGAGTCGTGCTTAGGAGCGGCATCGCCCATGCATCGCTGAATCTGGAGTTCAGTTCTTTCGACAAGACCTGGGGACCGGAGAATCGGCATCTGGACAACAATCGGTGCCGGCACGCTGCTTATTTCGCATTTTACGACTGGTGCTGGGGGGCCGATCCCCAGTGGCTCTACGACGTCACCGACGACATGAAGCTGTATTCTCACGATCACGGGCATTTTCTGCCGGGATCACCTGACTGGACGATTGAGAGCCTTCTGAAAGAACGCGAAGTCGCACATTCACTGGATACACCTCGCGAAGGGCTTGACTATAATGAATTGCTGAGGGTGGCTGATGCGCTGGAAAATCTGAACGTGTCAGAATTGAAGGCTGTGCTCTGCGGGATACCTGCAAGCTGGCCCGTGTCGGACCAAGAACTGGAGACGTTGGGCTTTTTTCTCGACTTACGACGACTGCCTGTGGCTCGTCGCATCCGACAACTTGCAGCAACCCTCGCTGGTTGAAAAGGGAGAATGTCATGCCTCGATACAGATACTCGATCGTCCGATTCGTCCCATCGCCCACTCGTGGTGAGCAGGTGAACCTGGGAATGATCGTTGGCTGCGATGCGACCTCAGAATGGGTGATCGAGATCGCCGATCAGAAGAGTCGCGCGAAGAAGCTTGACGATGCTGGCATCTGGCCGCAGGTCGCAGCAGAGCTGGAACGTTTAAAGTTGCGTTTTCCGACCGATGATGAATATGCGATTTCGTCGTCTGGACCGGAAATCAATGAAGAATGGCTGGCGCAAATGGCGGCCCAGTCGAAGAACGTGATTCAGTACTCAACTCCACAACTCGTTCTCGCGGAGGATGCAGAATCTGCCGTTGCGAAACTGTGGGATACATTTATTGTGGAGTCTGTTCGGCCAAAGCGGAATGCTGTTTCTAAACGCGAGGTCGTTTCACGCTACCTGAAATCGTTGAGTTCAAATCACCTTGGTAAGGAGCATTTGAAAAAACATGCTCGTCTGAAGACCAGTCACAAAAGTACGTCTATTGACGTTGCGATCCATAACGGAGTGGCGAAGCGGTTGACTCAGTGCTGGTCACTCCAGGTGCAGGACACGGAAAAACTGCTGAACGAGGTGAAAGCATGGAGCTGGACAATGCAGGTCCTTCGACAGTCGGGCGGCGTGATCACGACACAGTCCGGCTCGATCGGTGTTCCGAAGAACGTTGAGCTTTCGATTGTCTACGCGCAAAGTACTGAGAATCAGGCAGACGAGTTTACTCAGGAAACGATCGACATCATTTCCCATAGTGAGGTTGACGCACGTAGCGTTTTGCTGGAGCAAACTGAACAACACGCCGCAGAAGGGGCCGCACTTCTGAAAGTTCAGACAAGCTGAAACGGTGTATACTGTCTGCTGCATCACTACGAAATCGGCGTCTTGCTGGGACTCTGGCAGGCAACTTCTGATGGCGGCAAGAACCTTGCCCCAAAGATGTGGAGCGGAAAGTTTCCATATCAGGTGAAAGTGAAACTGGTACTTCCGACCGTTACAGAGGTTTAATCGTTCGATCCTGCGTTGTGGCGAATTGAAATTGCCGGAACGGCGCTGCGCTTGCCAGTTGTTGATTTAGTGATTTTAAGGTCAGATGGTCATCCCAACCCGACGCGTCAACGAGGGATCTACGGCAAACAAGGGCGGCAATTTCCTGGCTGCATGTTCGATTAGCTGAGTTAGATGGTTTTTCTGTTTCGGCCTTTTCGACGGTGTTTTTCAGTGGTCGAGGCTCGCGAAGTCAGAAGTGTCGGAAGTCTTCGTCAAAGGAAGATGTGCTCTGTTTCGATTCGCGGATTGTCTGAGTCACTCACAGTGATCGCGTCGCGCGGGATGCAATCAAACCCGCAACGTAGCCGCCCTTGAAACCAGCGTCAATGTTGACTGCGACGACGTTGGATGCGCAACAGGTGAGCATGGCAAGCATGGCGGTGATTCCGTTGAGGGAAGCGCCATATCCGACGGACGTGGGAACGCCGATCACCGGACAAGGGACGTATCCGCCGACGACTGATGGCAGTGCGGCTTCCA
Source organism: Planctomycetaceae bacterium (assembly GCA_037719765.1). GTDB lineage: Bacteria > Planctomycetota > Planctomycetia > Planctomycetales > Planctomycetaceae > SXXK01. The sequence goes on along the minus strand of JBBJME010000042.1, from coordinate 524 downwards.
TTCCGGCGACGCAGACAATGGCAGCGGCTTGCTGGAGTTTCGGGAGATGCTTCAACAGTCGATGAGGCCCGGCGACGCCGGCGTCGTGAATGAGTTCGCAGTCGATTCGCATCCAGCGCAGCGTTTCCATCGCCTCCTCAGCAACATATCGATCACTGCTTCCAGCGGTAATCACAATCACCGGTCCGCCTTTGGTATCAGGATTTTCACATGGCTGGTGCAGGCGAATTGTTCGCGCAGTGTCGTTGCAGATGACGTTGTCGAATTCCGCCTGGATTGTTTTCGCCTGGTCAGGCCGAATACGAGTTACCAGACTGTCCTGCCCGGCGTGCTGTTGAGCCTGCAGGATCTTCACAATCACGCTCGTCGATTTGCCTTCGCCGAATATCACCTCTGGAAATCCACAGCGACTTTGACGCTGCAGGTCCACATCGACGCCGTCGATCTGAGGTGTATCCGGTTGTGTGGCGGTGGCGAGATGCTGGATTGCCTGTTCCAGTTGATGTTTGTCGGGATAAAGCGTT